>CAVIJD010000031.1:0-28703 GCA_963643165.1 bacterium
CTTGTGACCTCTTGCCTGTCAAGCAAGCGCTCTAAACCAACTGAGCTAACAGATCAAATGTTAAAGAACTTCCTCTGCGGAGAGACTGGGATTCGAACCCAGGAGGCGCTTTTGGCACCTACACGCTCTCCAGGCGTGCGCCTTCGACCACTCGGCCATCTCTCCTTCCTTTCCTTAGGAAACGGGTGCAAAGATACACTTTTTCCGTTATCTTGCTACCGCAAAAATGATATTGTTTCCTTTTTTTCTATTTCGCTGAAAACAGTCTGTAAATGAGACACTAACACAGCAGAAAGCCGGTTGACGCGCTCTTTCCACACGTCAAGTGTCACGTCAAGGTTGTCAGTAACGACCTTGTACGACACATATTTTTTGCCGTAATGAGAGGCAATGGAGAACAAGGCAGACGATTCCATGTCAAAGCAGTCAACGGTGTGCCGCAAGCTGTCGAGATAATCTCCCGAATATACGACGGGGGATACAAAACTGTCGGAAGAGTAAAGTGTTGCCTTTCTCAACGTCGAATCGGCGGTCAGTCCGAGCGTGTCGGGAAGCATTCTGTCGGCATTGAAGGTAGAGCCGGCAGAGAGGATTTCCTGTATGGCCAACAGCGTGCCGGGGGCTATGTCGTAAGCTCCTACGGAGCCCATGTTGATGACCGTAAAATCCTCGTCGCGGTGTTTGTCCATAAAGGAGAGCACGCTACGGGTGGCGTTTTCGCGACCGATTCCGGTAAAGTTCACTTGGTCGTGTAGGATGCCGACTTCATCGGGAACGGCTGCAAAGAGAGCTATATTCATTTCAGTTACGCTTTTCTTGAACGGATAATTGCGCCGGTTTTGGCTTTGCCGACCCTTATCATGTCAACGATGGGGCGGTTGGCAGGGCAAGAGAACGAGCAGCTGCCACATTCGATGCAGTTCATGATGCCGAACTTCTCGCAGTCGTCGTAGCGTTTCAGATCCGAGTAGGCGTGCAGCAAAAACGGTTGGAGTCCCATCGGGCAGGCGGCGACGCACTTTGCGCAGCGGATGCAGGGGCTGACAGGCTTTCGCACACTTTCTTTCGAGTTCATGAACAGCAGGCTTGACATGCCTTTCACCACATAGCCGTCGAGGTTGGAGATGGCTTTGCCCATCATCGGGCCGCCGGAGATGATCTTGCCCGTGTCTTCCGGAATGCCGACGGCGTTGAGCACGTCACGGACGGGCGTGCCAAGACGCAGCCTGAAAATCTTGCACTGTTCTTTGGGTATCGACTTGCCGGAGACGGTGGTGTAGGCCTGCACGATCGGTTTGTTCTTCTGAACGGCCTGATAAAGCACATACATCGTGGTGATGTTGTTGACGATGCAGCCCACGGAGATGGGGAGTGCCCCGTTGGGGACGCTGCGTCCCGTGATGGCCTTGATGAGCTGTTTCTCAGCGCCTTGCGGATATTTGATTTTCAAGGGCTGAATCTCGATGTTCGTGTATTGTCTGGCTATTTTCAGCAATGTGGCGATGGCTTCGGGCTTGTTGTCCTCGATGCCGATGATGGCCTTGGAAGCCCCGGATGCGATGAGGGCTATTTCGATGCCGATCATGCACTGCTCGGCCCGTTCCAGAATGACGCGGTTGTCGGTGGAGATGTAAGGCTCACATTCCGCGGCGTTCACAATCAGGTATTCGCATTTCTGCTCGGGCTTGAGCATGTATTTGATGTGTGTGGGGAAACAGGCGCCGCCAAGTCCCACGATGCCGCGGTCTTTCATCTTGGCGATGATTTCCTCTTTGTTCAGTTTTATTTCGCGGATGATGTCCGGCGTGGTGTCGATGCTCTCGTCCCATTCGTCGCCTTCGCGGTCAATGACGACGGCCGGTTTTTTGTAGCCGCTGATGTCGGCAATCATGTCGATGCGGTTCACCGTGCCGGAGATGGGCGCGTGGATGTTGGCGCACATGAAGGTCTGCGCCTCCCCGATGAGTTGCCCTACCTTCACCTTGTCGCCTTTTTTGACAATCGGCGTGGCGGGAGCCCCGAGGTGCTGTCCCATGAAAACCACGGCCTGGTCGGGGAGCGGGAAGGTTTCCACGTTGGCGGCGTGCGCGAACTTGTTGGATTCCGGGTGGACACCGCCGATGCGGAAAGTCTTGCGTTTCAGTTTCTTGACTATTTTAAGCTCGTTGGCGATGTCTGCTTCGAGTTCTTTGATGTTTTCTGATGCTATACGGTTCATGAATTGTCGGGTTTAGATGGGTTAGGCTTGGGCTGTTTCTTGAGCGGGTTCTTTGGGTGCCGGGAAGTTGACGGCATGGATGGCTCCGGTGGGACATTCGGCCACGCACTTGCGGCAAGCTTTGCATTTGGTATAGTCGATGTAAGCCAGGTTGTCGGTCACGGTGATGGCCTCGAAAGGACAGACCTTGGCGCACTTTCCGCAACCTATGCAGGCCGCGGAGCAGTTCTTGCGGGCAACGGCGCCCTTCTCCTTGTTGTTGCAGGCCACAAACACGCGGCGGTTGTTGCGCCCTTTGTCGCGGATTTCGAGCACGCCGCGCGGGCAGGCTTTGGCGCAGGCCTTGCAGCCGATGCAGCGCTCTTCATCTACTTCCGGGAGGTGCGTTTCGGGGTTGATGTGGATGGCGTCGTACTGGCATGCGCCTACGCAGTCGCCACAGCCGAGGCAGCCGTACTGGCAACCGCCTTCTCCGGCGAACACGGTGTTGGCAAAGGCACATGAGCCCGCGGAGTCGTAATGGGTCTTTGCGGGAGCGTTCTCGCAGGTGCCGTTGCAGCGCACGACGCACACTTGCGGGTTGCGGGCTTCTGCCTTCATCCCTAAAATTTCACCAATCTTGTCATAATTGCCGCCCGGACAATAGGCTATGTTCAAGTCCTTGGTCTTCACCATGGCTTCGGCCATGGCCCGGCAGCCGGCAAAGCCGCAGCCGCCACAGTTGGCGCCGGGAAGACAGGCCTGCACTTCGTCAATGCGCGGATCTTCCTCTACCTTGAAGATTTTTGAAACAAAATGCAGAATGACTGCGGATATGAGCCCGATGAGCCCGATGATAATCGCTGCATAAAGAATGGTTGTTGTTGTCACTTTCTTCAGTTTAGTTGTACTTGTTGAAAATTAAGCGGCAAAAATAGAAAATTTATCAATAGGGTGGGCGCGGCCTCTCTCGCCTATTTTCGTTTTTGTTTTTGCCTCTTTCATTCGTCCAGTATGCAGCGTATGGAATAGGCATTGCCGCCCTGTGCCGCCCCGTGCAGGAATTCGTCGCAATAGTAGGAAAGGATGTGCTGCCAAGGTGTTGCTCGTCCCTCTTCCGTTTCCGCGGCCGACCAGAAGTAGGCTTCGCCGAGCAGGTTCTCGTAGCGTCCGGTCGCGCCGTTGTAGAAGCCTGACGGCAAGGCGGTGAACCCTGTGCTGTTGTGGCCGCCGCTGCCGTTGATCCAATATTGGCCCGCCCGCAGCGCCGCGGCGCCATGGCCGTAGAGTCGCTCATACTGCGCCGGCTTCGGCAGATACCACCCCTCGGGACATGCTCCCTGTGTGTGCCCGGAGGGCAACACGCTGCCGCCGCGCGCGCTGTCCACGGCACTGCTCCAGTTGTAGAGCATCCCGAAGATGGTGACGGTTTCCGTTTCGCTGAACAGTCCCGACGGATAGACAGAAGTGTTCGGGATGGGCCTGCCGTCGCTGTAGCGTGTGGAGCGCAGGTTGCTTGTGGTCCAGCACAGCCCGTCAATGCGCGCCGCGGCGTAGATGTTGCCGTCGAAGTCAACGGCGTCAGGGCAGGGGTGCTCCACCACGTGCAGTACGATGCTGTCGCGCAGTGTGCCGCACCCCGCGCCGTCAATGTCGATGTAGTATGTGCCGGAGCAACCGAGACTCTCCAGGGGCAGCGTGGCATTCTGGGCATAGACCGAAAAGCCGTTCGGACCATGCCAATGGTAGGACACATCGCCGAGCGAAAGTCCGTACAGCTTGAATGTGTCGCTGAGCCCCAAGGTGATTTCGTTGAGTTCACGGTTCGTCCACCCTTTCCGCACTTTCTCCATGTTGCCGATGGTGAGGTCGGATATGAAATGGGCCTGGCAGAAGTCGGTCATCTCCACGGAAACCCGTTGTGCGTACTGCAGGGGGACATTGTCGAAAATGCCTGTGCTGTTTGTGCCTAAGACGGTGCCTGTGCCGCCGGGCGCGTCGTAGAGCGTGTAGATGTAGGGACGCAGACCGTTTTTGCCTTTGGCGCGCACGAATCCCGTGAGGTCGTTCTCAGAACAGATGTGCCCGTAGAGGTAGTCGAGTTCGATGGTGTTGCCGCCCCATTCGATGACGGTGTCCGTCACAAAGCAGGGGTTGAAGGGGAGCGTCGAGGATTTGCCCTTGGGAAGGGCGTACATGCCGATGCGGTAAAATCCCGGCACGCCGGCAGACAGCGTGTCGCCCAGCCGTGCCGCCGACGGGGTGTGGTAACATTGGTCGTCGGGGAATATCTGGAAAAAGGTCTCGACAGGTGCCCCGTTCACCCGCAGCGCCCCTTTCACGGGGATGATTTTCAGCTGTGTGCAGGCGGTGTCGAAACGGTATTCGGCAGGCTCTTCTATCTCGGGCAGCGGACTGATCCGCTCGACTACAAGCGTGTCGATGGTGTCGCAGGCATGGTATATTGCCCAAGTGTAGGTGCCGTATGCGAGGTTGGTGTCGGTGAGCAGGACACCCGGGTATAGGTAGTGATTGTCAACTTTGAAGTTGTGCCTGCTGATGCGGGCGTGGTTGTCGGCCTGTTCTTTGAACACTTTCAGCGTGTCTTGTTTGAAATAGGCGGTGAAGTTGTACTTGTTGCCGTCCGGACTGCCGATCAGCCTGATGGTGTCGCTCTCGTAGGTGTACCGCAAGCCGGTTCCGTCTAGCCGGTTGGCAGAGCCGAATCTCTGGAAAACGCCGATGCTGTGTGCGGCTTCGGGACATAAGGTGTCGCTCTCCTCCTCGCGTGCTTCCCACCTGTATTTTCGGTAAGAAGCCGTATGTTGGTAGTCGCTTTGTTTCTCATATTTGAGGAGACGGGTCAATAACGGAAGGTCGCCGGCATCGGTGATTTCTATGACGATGGTGTCGCCGTCGAGATTTTTGTCGCCAAGCAGGAAGTGCAACCAATTGTAATTTGTGCCCTGCAGGATGCCTGAGGAGATGACGCTGTCGGCACTGATGTTGACGGCCATATATTGCAGCGGGAAGGATATGTAACTGTGATTGCTTTTATTCCAAAAGCTGCCTATGACGCTGTCAGTCTGACTGTAGGCCTGAGGCGAAGAGCATCCGACACTGTCCTCGACCAGACAATTATAAGTTGCATGATAACAGCCGATGTTGTCGGTTACGAGCGTGTAAGTGCTCTCCTCGGTAAGATACCCGCAATGCCGGTATTCCAGTGGAGAATAATGGTAGTTTTCGTATCGTCTGTTCAAGTAGGCGAAATTGCTGGATTGTGGGTAGATGACAAACGGATAGGAGAACAGCGTGTCTTCGCAGAGCGGCTTCACTTGCAGGATGATTTTCCTGAAATAGAGTCCCCCGTAGTCAGATATGCCGGTCACGGTGTCGTGGAAGAAAAGGGCGTCGGAACTGTAGTCCGGAAAAGACTGCCAAGGGGTGGTGTCTTGTGCCCCGCTGTAGGTCGGGTTGATGAAACGGTAGGAGAGGGGCATCTCCTGCGGGGCGAGAATCCGGTAGTAGTCGTCGGTGTGCCCGACGTTCTCGTTTTTCAACGCGGACCGCTTGAAAGTGACGATGTTGCGGCTTTCGGGGATGCCGGAGCTGTTGCGGAGCAGGAAAGTCTCGTCGTAAATGCCGTATTTCACTTTGGGGACGGTGAAGAAAAGGGCGGGCATATAGTAGTTGCAACCGTCATGGCAGAGCACCTTGTATGCGCCTGGGGGCAGGCTGTCGATGGTGTAATAGTCGTGGAAGTTGTGCTTGAGCGGGTCGTCGCCCTGATGCTGACGCGAGTCGAATGTCATGGTTTTCAGGAATGTGGAGTCCGTTCCGGAGACGGACCAGATGTCCAGGGTGTAGGGGAAGTTCCCGCCTTCGAGTTTGACTTGCGCTTTTCCGGTCGGGTGGCAGGGCAGGGAGGGCACGATGCCGTAGGGCATCGTTGCGGAGAAGATGTTGTAGAGCATTCCGTTGGTCGGGACAACATAGTCGCTTGTCACGGCGACATCCTGTAGTGTGTCTGAAAGGACGGTGTAAGCCTCTTCGCCCGGAAGTCCGGTGGGGCAGAGGGCGTTTACAATAATAATATAGTAGCCCGGCCTCAGGTGCGAGACGCAAGCGAGGCTGGTCTCCATTACAGAGTCGATGCCGGTGCGGGGGATGTAGCTGTAGCGGATCTGTTCGAGACGGAGGCCCGAGGTGTCTTGCAAAGTGCAGCATATCGCCCCGTCTGCCTGGCAGTGCGCCGGGGTGGTTGTGACTTGGAGTCTGATTTTGGGCGATTCGGGCTGTGCCGACAAGGTGAAAGTCAAGACGCACAGCAAAAAGAGCAGTAGGATTTCTTTTTTCATGTTCCGTGGTTCGTTAAGTGTTGTTTTGTTCCAAGGCGGACGAGCCGCCTTCGTCGGTTGTAAAAGCGGTGCAAAAATACAAAAATAATTAAATCACACGGAAGATAATTAAAAAATAATAAAAAAATAAGTCGGTCCGATGAAATGAGACTGCCGGAGGTTCAGGCGTTCAGGCTTTGGCGCGGCTGGTCGTGACCAGATAGACGCCGCAGATGATGAGCAACAGCGCCACGGGCTTGTTCCAGGTGAAGATGTCCTGCCCGAAGAAGATGGCGACGACGGCGGTGACGACGGGCTGCAGGTTGCTGTACATGCTCACGGTGGTGGGACGCAGATAGCGCAGCGACACGGGCAGCAAAAAATAGCTGACGCAGGTGGCGAAGATGAGCACGGCAAAGAGGTTGAGGAATGCCGACACGGGCGCGCCGCCGTCAAACAGGGCGCAGCCGTGTGCCGACAGCGACACGAGCGCGGACGGCAGGCAGATGAGGGAGCCGAACAGGAACATCCACTTCATTAGGGTGATGGGACTGTATTTTTTGGATATGCTGCGCGTGATGAGCAGATAGATAGCATAGAATAAGATGTTGACGAAACAGAGCAGCAACCCGGCGGGCGAGGCGTTGGCGTCTTTGTTCCACGAGAATACCACCATGACCAACGCGCCGGCAATGCCGACGGCCACGCCCGACGACTTGCGGGTGGATATGGGCTCTTTCAGGAAGAGGGCGGCCAGCAGCATGACCCATAACGGACTGGTGGCGGAAATCAGCGACACATAGCACGGCGAGGTGTATTTGAACGCTTCGGCAAAGGCTATGAGCGTGCCCGAGAGCGACACCGCGCCCGCCAACAGCAGCAGCATCTCTTTCTTGTCGGGCTTCTCGTGACGTGCCAGCGGCGACAAAAGCCAAAAAACCGCTGTGCCAAACAACATGCGCACAGCGGTAAAGACTTCCGGAGAGATGTACTCCGGTATGATGGCTTCAGAACAGTTCGGGTTGATGCCGAAGATGATGTAAACCGTCAACACGGCAAGGTGCCCGATCCATTTTTTGTTGTCGAACAAAGGTCGCTATTTTTTCAGGGCTGCAATTTCCTTGATGGCGTTGATGCAGGTGTCAATTTCCTCTTCGGTGTTGAACGCGCCGATGCTCAGGCGGACGGTGCCGTCGATGGGCAGCGTGCCGAGGCGTTCGTGTACCAGCGGGGCGCACTGCAGACCGGTGCGGCAGGCAATGTCATAGTCCACGTCCAGCATGGTGCCGACATCCAGTGCGGCAAAGCCGCGGACGTTGAGCGACAGCACGGGATTCTGGTTCTCGGTGGAAGTGGCGCAATAGACGGTGACGCCGTCGATGTCGCGCACGCCGTCGCGAAGACGCTTCCAGAGCTTCATCTCCTGCTCGTGGATGTTTTCGATGCCTTTTTCGGTGATCCATTTCACGCCGCGGTAGAGTCCGCTGATGCCGAGCATGTTCATGGTGCCGGCCTCAAGACGGTAAGGATACTCCTCAAGGTGGGTGCGGACGGCTGAACGTACGCCCGTGCCGCCGAAGCGGGTCTGACGCACCTCAACGCCTTCGCAAACGTAGGAGCCGCCGATGCCCGTGGGTCCCATCAGACATTTGTGACCCGTAAAAGCGTAGGCGTCAACACCATAGTCCAGCATGTTCATCTCCACAGCACCGGCGCCTTGGCTGCCATCTACGATGAAGGTCAGGCCGTTCTCTTTGCACACTTTGCCAATCTCTTTGATGGGCTGCACCGTTCCGATGACATTGGAACACTGGGTACACACCACAAGGTTGGTGTTGGGACGGATGGCTTTCCGGAAGTCGTCAGGGTCCACATAGCCGGCCTCGTCAAAAGGCAGGTAGGTGACTTCAATCATGCCCTGCTGCTCGAGGCAGTACAGGGGGCGCAGCACCGAGTTGTGCTCAAGCATGGTGGTGATGACATGGCCGCCCTGCTTTACAAGTCCTTGTATGAGGATGTTCAACGAGTCGGTCGCGTTGTAGCTGAACGTCAGACGACGCTCGTCTTTGCCGCCGTTGAATAGTTTGGTCAACATCCGGCGGGTGTCGGTGAGCAGCTCGCCGGTCTCGATGCCAGCATCATACCCGGCACGGCCGGGACTGACACCATGAACGCGGTAGAATGAGTCCATGAAGTCGTAAACCTCTTTCGGTTTCGGAAACGATGTGGCGGAATTGTCTAAGTATATCATATCAATTGTATTTTATTCTTAATCTTATTTGTAACGTTCTTTCAGGTTTGGGGTGTTGAAAACACCCCGTTCTATTGTGTTTTAATCTTATTTGTAACGTTCTTTCAAGTTTGGGGTGTTGAAAACACCCCGTTCTATTGTGTTTTAATCTTATTTGTAACGTTCTTTCAAGTTTAAGGTGTTGAAAACAACAACCCTTTTTTACTGTATTTTATTCTTATTTGTAACGTTCTTTCAAGACTTTGAGCATGTCCTCCGTCATTGACGCCAGGTCAAAGGTAGGTTTGAATCCCCATTCCTCGCGGGCGCAGCTGTCGTCCATGCGGTCCGGCCAAGAGTCGGCGATGCCTTGGCGCAACTCGTCATATACATACTCCATTTCGAAGCCGGGGACGTGTTTTTTGATCTCGTTATAAATCATCTCGGGCTCAAAACTCATGGCCGTGATGTTGAAGGAGTTGCGGTGGATGAGTTTTGACGGGTCTGCTTCCATGAGATCCATAGCGGCCTTGAGGGCATCCGGCATGTACATCATGTCCATGAAGGTGCCTTTCGCGATGGGGCAGGTGAACTTCTCCCCCTTGACGGCGGCATAGTAGATCTCGACGGCGTAGTCGGTGGTGCCGCCGCCCGGCAGTGTCACGTTGGAAATCAGTCCGGGGAAGCGTACCGAGCGCGTGTCAACGCCGAAACGTTTGAAGTAATAGTCGCTGAGCAGCTCGCCGGTGACTTTCGTGACGCCGTAGATGGTCTTCGGGCGTTGGATGGTGTCTTGCGGGGTCATGTCGTGCGGGGTTTCAGGGCCGAACGAACCGATGGAACTGGGCGTGAAGAGGGCGCAGCCCATCTCGCGCGACACTTCGAGGCAGTTGAGCAGCGCTCCGATGCCGACATTCCATCCTAACATGGGATTGGCTTCTGCCTTTGCGGAGAGGATGGCCGCCAGATTGTAGATGGCGTCGATCTTGTATTTCTTGACGGCATCTGCTATCTCTTGTGCGTTGGTGGCATCGATTTTGCACGAAGGGCCGGCTTCTGCCAAGTCGCCTTTCAGCGGGTAAATCATGTCGGCGGCGACAACGTTGTCCGTGCCGTATTGTTTGCGCAGGGCAGGGGTCAGTTCTGAACCGATCTGTCCGCAAGCTCCAATAACCAGTATTCTTTTCATCGCAAATTATTTTAATTAGTTGTTATACATTTTTTTCAAAAAAGCGTGCAAAAGTACAAAAAATGAGAATTGGCTGCAAAATGAAAATGAGGTTCTCGCCCGGCTTAATGGACGATTCTCAGTTCGTCAAGCTGCAGCCGCACTTTCAGCCATTCGGCAAGTGCTTTCTCTTTCGCGGCGCCGCCCGCCCCGCTTGCCCAGCGGATGTAAAGGGTGGGCGTTGTCCGGTGCTCCATGGTCTTCGGATTATAGTATTCCATGCTTGCAATGGCCAACTCCTCAATCCCGGGATACTGGACGTGTATTTCTTTGGCGACCTGTTTGGCTTGGGTGCTGGTGCCGGTGATCTTGCGGATCTGCGCCTCCATCGCGCGGATGGTGGAGTCCTGCTGCTGGATGATGTCCTCTTTTTTCTGTATCAGGTTCTCGATGATCTTGTTCTGCTCGGTGATGTCGATGGTTTCGCCCGTCTGCCGCACGACAAGCCTCGTGTTCTTGAGCCCGTATTTGTCGCAGACGATGTTTTGCATCTTTTCGAGACTCTCGTTGGAGAGTGTTTTCCCTACCAGTGACAGTTCGATGGTCTGGCTGCGCGGATGGTACTCGCGGTTGCATTTGATGATTTGCGTGTTCTGCATCAGCGCATTGTCCTGTATGTCGTTCACAAACCTTATGCTTTGCGTGTTGAAAGCCGACTCTTTAACCACATCGATGGCCAGGAAGATGCTCGGCACCAGCACGACGGCGGTGAATATGGAGACGAGCCGCTTTTCTTTGCGTTTGCGCTTTGCGTCGGAGAAGTTCTTTTTAGGGAAGCCGAGAAAGCGGACCATCAGGAAGGTGGCGAGGGCGATGAAGAAGGAGTTGATGAAGAAGAGGTAGAACGCGCCGAGAAAATAGCCGATCTGTCCCGTGGCGATGCCGAAGCCTGCGGTGCAGAGCGGCGGCATCAAGGCGGTGGCTATCGCCACGCCCGAGATGACGGTGAAGGGCTGCGACTTCCGCGAGGTGGCGACGATGCCCGCCAGTCCGCCGAAGAAGGCGATGAACACATCGAAGATGGTTGGGCGGGTGCGTGCCAGCAATTCCGACTGCGCGTCGCTGATGGGGGAGATCAAAAAGTAGAGGGTGGAGGCCGTGAGGCTGATCAGCACCATCACGACCAGGTTTTTGAGCGATTTGCGCAGCAGGTCTTCGTCGAGGATGCCGACGGAGAGCCCGATGCCGTTGATGGGACCCATCAGCGGGGAGATGAGCATGGCGCCGATGATGACCGCCGTGGAGTTCACGTTCAACCCTACCGAAGCCACGATGATGGCGAAGAAGAGGATCCAGACGTTCACGCCGCGGAATTCCACGCTCTTGGAGATGGATTCTACCGTCATCGGATAGTCGGTGTCGTCCCTCAGCTGCGTGTATTTGCGGAGGGCGACCCAAAACGAACGTGCCGTTCTCGAGACCGGCTTTTTCTTCTTCGGAGATGTTTCAGGCGTGTCCATAGTCGCGGCTGTGTCAGGGGGTTACTGTCCGCATTCCCGGTGTGCGGTGATGTGCCGGGCAAGGTCGTCAAGCGTCATTGCCTGCTGTGTGCCGTCGGCCATGTTCTTGAGCGTATAGATGCCTTTGGCGCGTTCGTCTTCTCCGGCAATGACCACAAAGGGGATGTGCTTGGCGTTGGCGTAGGTCATCTGCTTGCCGATCTTGACGTTGTCGGGGTAGATCTCGGCCGAGAGCCCGTGTCCTCTCAAGGCGCGGAGCCCTTTGAGGGCATATTTCTCGTCTTCGCCGCCGAAGTTGAGGAACAGCGCGTTTACGGGGTTCTGGATGCTGGCGGGGAACAGCCCGAGTTCGTCCAGCACGTCGTAGATGCGTTCGGCGCCGTAGGAGATGCCCACGCCCGACATGTTCTTGAGGCCGAATATGCCCGTGAGGTTGTCGTAGCGGCCGCCGCCGGAGATGCTTCCCATGGCGGCGTCGCGGGCCTTGACTTCAAAGATGGCCCCCGTGTAGTAGTTCAGCCCTCGCGCCAGGGTGATGTCAACCTCTAGGGTGGCTGAAAGGGCCATGTCGTGGGCGTAGTCGAGCACTGTGGTCAACTCTTCGATGCCTTTCATGCCGGTTTCGCTGCCGGCGAGGAGTTCTTTCAATTTCTCCAGTTTCTCGGCGTTGCTGTACTGGCCGAAAGAGAACACCGGCGACAGTTTGGCGATGGCCTCACGGCTGATGCCTCGTTCTTCCATCTCGCGGCACACTTCGTCTTGCCCGATTTTGTCCAGTTTGTCCATAGCCACGCAAAGGTCGGTGACGCGGTCAGCCTCGCCGATGACTTCAGCGATGCCGGAGAGGATTTTGCGGTTGTTGATTTTTATGGTTACGGCGATGCCGAAACGGTGGAAGATCTCGTCGGTGATCTCAATGAGTTCTGCTTCGTTGAGGAGGGACGGACTGCCGATGATGTCGGCGTCGCATTGGTAGAACTCGCGGTACCGTCCTTTCTGGGGTCTGTCGGCGCGCCACACGGGCTGCATCTGGTACCGTTTGAACGGGAAAGTGAGTTCGTGCTGATGCTGCACCACAAAGCGCGCGAACGGCACGGTGAGGTCATAGCGCAACCCCTTCTCACACAGTTTGGAGGCCAGCCGGTTTGCGGTGAGTCCGGGCTCTCCGAAGTCAACGTTGTGCGTAAAGTCGCCGGAGTTCAAGATCTTGAACAACAGGCGGTCGCCCTCTTCGCCGTATTTGCCCATCAGGGTGGTCAGGTTCTCCATGGCCGGGGTCTCGATGGGGAGATAGGCGTGGCGGTGAAAGACAGAACGGATGGTGTCGAAGATATAGTTCCGCCGCATCATTTCGACGGGCGTAAAGTCGCGGGTTCCTTTGGGGATAGATGGTTTTACCATAGGTGTTTCACTGTTTTTATTAAGACGGCGCAAAGGTACGCAATTTTTCGGGACACGGCAGCGGCGAACATTTAGACATGGGAACTGTTTTGCTTTCCATAAAAGTGTATCTTTGCGCCGTCAAACAAATAACAAATCCAAAATAACTGTTATGAAAAAACTTTATTTCTTGCTCTGCCTTTTCGCTCTGTCTTTGCAGACGATGGCTCAAACCCCCTCTGTGGCTGTCTCTGTTGACAGCGTGACCTCCCTCTCCATTACGGCGACTTTTACCCCGAATGAGGCCTGCGCCTCGTATGTCTATGTGATCAGCACCCAAGAAGAGATGCAGACCTGGGCGGCAATGTTCCAGACTACCATTGAGACGCTGGTGCCGATGTGGGGCATCACAACCAGTGGCGTCAGCTCCTACACTTGGGAAGACATGGCCCCCGCCACGGAATACACGATCTATGTGATTCCTTACGCCGCCGACAGTTCCGCAGGCCCTATGGTTACCGCCCCCGCCACTACGCTGACGCTGGGCGACGATGGCGTCTCTGTCGTCGAGATGCAGGTGGTGGTGCTGTCCGATTCTTCGGTGCTGACGAAAACTACCCCGAACAGCTCTACCGCCGTCTATAAGTACGGACTGATCACCAAACAACTCCACGACTCCCTCGGCAGCGCTTTGGATTCTTTCCTGCTCGATTATTGGGAAAACTACGACCTGCACGATGCCTATCTGTATGAGGAGTGGACCTGGGAAGGCCTGCACGATGTCGATTACTATGCCTGCGCCCGCGGCAAGAACGCTAACGGCGAATGGGGCACGCTGACAATCATCCCGTTCAGCACGCTGACGGGCATCGCCGACAATAAACAGGATGTCCGCATCTATCCTAACCCCGCTGGCGAATACCTGAAAATTGAGGGCGAAACGGTTCGCAAAGTGGAGATCTTCAGTCTGGCAGGTCAGCGGATTGCGTCTTACAATGCTTTGGACGGTCACATTACGGTGCCGGTTTCCGGTTATGCGCCGGGCATTTATATGGTGCGTATCAATGATAACACGGTCCGTAAGGTGGTTGTGAAATAGTCTTTGGCGTCAGAAAGTCACCTGAATGCCGAAATGTATCAGTCCCCTCTTGAAAGAGAGGGGGCTTTTTTGTTGCCGCCCTAAGGCATATTCGAGATAAAAGAGCCCGGACTTGACGGCCAGGTGTATGCCGCCACCAATGCCGAATGGCGAGTCTGACCGGTAATAGCTGTCGAGTTGCTGCTCGTAGGTGCCGCCGTCGAAGAAAAGGCAGGCGTACGAGTTTTTCCCGAACAGGTAGCGGAGCTCTGCCGAGTAGAGCAGGTAGGTGGAGGCGTTGAGGTCGTTGACTTTGAAGCCGCGGATGTTGCCGGGACCTCCGATGTCAATGAGTTCGTTGCGGCAGTGCGGCCCCGACAGCAGAGAGCCGCCTTTGAGCCGTGCGGTGACGGTCCAGTGTTTGCCGAACGGCAGATAGCCCTGTATGCTCCCCGTGATGCAGTAACTGGTCTTTTGCAAGGGGATGTTTTGATAAAAGGTGTCGTCCAACTGACTGTTTTTGATGATCTTGCGTCGTCCGGCTGACAGGTTGGCGGAGAGGTCGATGCCTTTCCGCGGGTTGAAGAGATAGTCGAGCCGGCGGTAGCGGAAGCGCAGCCCGTAGAGGGTTTTGCGGTAGTCGATGAAGCTCGAGTCGTCGTCAAGTCGTACCAGTGCGGCATTCAGCACCGACGAGCCGGTGTAGTCGAAGCAGGGCTCGATGTAGCTGTTGTTGACGAAGGCGTAAGGGAGGCCGGCGTGGAAGTTGAGGTTGAGGTAGGAGGTGTCGCGCTTGTCGAGCACAAAGGTCCCGTTGATGCCGAAACGGGTCCGGAAGAGGTACGGGAAGTTTACGGAGAGGTCGAGGTGCTGCGAGTGGCGGCTGCCGCTGTACCAATGGAGTCCGACGCTTTCGCCCAGCCGGAAGAGGTTCTGCAGCGACAGCGTCAGCTCCCCGTTGACGGTGGTGCGCCCCGCTTTTTCGTCCACGGGTACCAGCCCGATGTAGCCGTCAAACAGGTTGGTGTTTTTCTTGTTCAAATAGACGTAAAGGCAGGCTTTGTCTTTCACGAACGTCACGTCGGCATTGCCGGCAACGGTGGCGTAGGGCAGTTCTTCCAGTTTCCCGGTCACTTTCTGCATCACTTGTTCGCTGTAGGGCATGCCGCGCTTCAGCCCGAGGTAGGGGTAGAGAAAACTGCGGGATATTTTGACGTTGCCTTTGACGATGATGGAGTCGAAGGTGACAAACAGCCCGGAGTCGATGACGAGCACCGGGGTCATGTCGCCGGCTTCCGGGCAGGCCGCTCTCAGGGAGACGGCGGCAAAAGGGTAGCCGCTGTTTTCGAGCCGCTGCAAGGTCTTCTCAGCCTTTTCGGGGTAGTCGGACAGGTCAGAATCCCACGGGACGGCGGGCTTTTCGTGCTGGCCGAACAGCATTCCGCCGCGTAAAAGGACAAGGAGAATGAATATGATATGTGTGACGTTGTGCTTCAAGTGGGATGAAAAACAGGTCCGTAAAAAACTATCTTTTTTGAAATTTAGTATCTTTGCACGATTTTTTAATTTCATAACGACAATGAAAAGAATTATTGTACTGATAGTGATGTTTTTCTTTGCTGGAGCACTGTTTACGGCATGTGACACGCAAAAGAAATGTGCCGCGTACGGCCATTATGCCTGCTATGAGGGGCAGAGTCAGAATGCTGTTTCAGAATAAGGCCTTAAACTTGCCCCGTGGCATTTGGGACGGCAGAATATGCAAAATTGCCGCCACCGCTCTCTTCGCTTGCTTTGCCGCCATTGCCTGCGCACAGCAAGTGGGGGAGTATTACCACGATGTCACTCTGAAGGAATGGAATTGCGACATCTTCGTCAATACGGGAGGCGTGGGCATAGGCTTCCAGCACGGCCGCACCCCCGACCTTTACAACAAGCATTTCTGGGAGGTTGATTTCCTGTACAACCAACATCCCAAGTCGGTGCGCTCGGTCAACTCGCTGTATGAGGGTGTCCGTCCCTGCCGTTACGGGCAACTCTATACGATGTTTTTCCTCCGTGCCGGATACGGATACCAGCGAACGCTGCATACAAAGCCCTATTGGGGCGGCGTGCAGATTCGCTACACGCTCTCTGCCGGCTTCTCCGCGGGCTTCGGCATCCCCAATTATGTGGAGGTTATCAATTATAACACCGGCTTTTCTGAAATACAACGCTATGACCCCGATGAGCATAATCTCAACAACATCATCGGCGGCGCGCCGCTTTATACCGGCATCCTCGGCACGATAGTGCGCCCGGGCTTCTATGCCAAGACGGGCTTTGTGTTCGATTTCGCCAAAAACGACTATAAATTGCAGGCCCTTGAAGTGGGGCTCAGCGTGGATATGGTTTTCCCGTTCGTGCAACAGATGGCCTTCAATAAGGCCCGCAAGTGCTATCTTGCCGCTTATATTGCCTACGATTTCGGGAAAAAGAAAGGTTATCACCAGTAGATCAGGTCTTTTATGTCAAAATCACTCAAACAGTTAGCGGGCCAAACCGTCATTTATGGGGCTACCAATATTGTAGGCAGGCTGCTTAATTATTTGCTCGTGCCGCTCCATACCTATATCTTTTCAGACGCGGCGCAGTATGGGGTCGTGGGCGAACTCTATGCCTGGACCAGTCTCTTTATTGTGATCCTCACTTACGGCATGGAGACGGCGTTTTTCAATTTTTCACGCACGGAGGAAATCAAAGACAAGGTTTATACCACGATTGTGACCTCTCTGACAGTCACTTCTACACTTTTCATTGTGCTGTGTTCTTGCTTTTCCGCTCCGATAGCGACATGGCTCAAGTATCCCGCACATCCCGAGTATGTGGTGTGGTTCTCGGTCATCATCGGCGTGGACGCGCTGTGCTCCATATTTTTTGCCCGGCTGCGCTACCTGAACAAGGCTATGCGGTTCGCGGCTGTCAAGATTACCAATATCCTCATCAATGTTTCGTTCAACCTGTTTTTCCTGCTGCTTTGCCCCTATCTGTTGAAAAATCACCCCGATCTCAACTTTGTACAACATATCTATAATCCTCAAATCGGGGTGGGCTATATTTTCATCTCTAACTTGATTGCCTCAGTGGCCACGCTGCTGATGCTGCTTCCGAGCCTCTTCAGACAGAAGTATGCCTTTGACTTTGCGCTGTGGCGCAAGATGTTTGCCTACGCTTTCCCGTTGCTCATCTTCGGCCTTGCCGGCATTGTGAACGAAACGATGGACCGCGTGCTGATCAAGTACCTGTCCACCTGTCCCGACCCGCAGGCTTCGGTGGGCATCTACAGCGCATGCTACAAGATCTCTATCATGATGACCATCTTTGTACAGGCTTTCAAGTATGCGGCAGAACCGTTTTTCTTCAACAAGGCCAAAGACAAAGACGCGAAAGAGACTTACGCCGAGGTGATGACCGCCTTTGTGTTTGTGTGCTCGGTCATCTTTGTGGGCATTATGCTATATATAGATATTGTAAAGTATTTTGTGGGGCCTGCTTACCGCGTCGGACTTCCCATTGTGCCGATTCTGCTGCTCGCCAATCTGTTTTTAGGGATTTTCTATAACCTTTCCATCTGGTACAAGTTGACAGGCAAGACGAGATACGGGGCGTACATTGCTATGATGGGCGCCGTGGTCACTTTGGCACTCAATGTCTTGCTGATTCCGCGTTTCGACTATATGGGGGCGGCGTGGGCCACGTTTGCCTGCTATTTCTTTATGATGGTCGTCTCTTACTTGTTAGGGCAGAAGCATTATCATGTGAACTACAATCTGAAACGGATTGTGTTCTATATTGTGCTGGCTGTGGGCGTTTACGGGCTGAGCCTCCTGATAAACAGCGGCTTGCATGTGGAACGTGTCGGCGTCCGTCTGGCCGTCAATACGGTTTTGTTGGTGTTCTATGGCTTTATGCTGGCTTGGATGAACCGCAAATACCTGAAGACGTTGCTTCCGCACCGGTAGCCTTATGCCTTTCTGACGATAAGTTGTGCGTTCTCGAAGCGTACAACAGTCACGGCATCGCCTTTTTCTATCAGTCCGTGCTCGGCGGTGGCTTCCAGTAGTGTTCCGTCAATTTCGATTTTGCCGGCCGGTCTCATAAAGGTTGCCGCCGTGCCATTTTTGCCCACATATTGCGACATCTGCATGTCTTGGGCCACAAAGCCTTTGTCGTTGTCCAGGTTGGTCTTGAGGGCCAGTGACCCGTAGCGGGTGTCGGCGGAGATGAGTTTCTTGCCCAGCCACAGCGCGAGGAAGAAGCCGGTGACGGACGAGAAGACCACAAGCAGCAGGCTGCGTCCGATTTGGAGGGCGGCGTCAAGGCTGGGGTCGAAGCTGAAGTGGAAATTGATGTTGAAGACCATGGCCAGCACGAGCGACGCCATGATGAGCACGATGCCTGAGATGCCCGCGACGCCGAAGCCGGGAATGACGAAGAACTCCAGCATCAGCAGGACGAGTCCGGCGAGGAAGATCAGGATTTCCCAATGTTGCGCGAGCCCCTCCAGATAGTGCGGCGCAAAGTAGAGCAGGGCGGCGGTCAGTGCAATCGCGAGCGGCAGTCCGATGCCCGGACTTTGCAGTTCAAAGTAGATGCCGCCCACAATGCAGGCTATCAGCAGCCCGCTCACCACGGGGTTTACCAGGAAGTTGATGAGGCGGTCTATCCACGACAGTTCTTGCTCTACCCACTCGTAGGAGGTGATGCCGGCCTTGTCCAACACCTGCTCGCGGCTTTCGGCAAGCCCCTCGCAATAGTGGTTGTCTATAGCCTCTTCGCCTGTGAATGTCAGCACTTTACCTTGCGGGCTCACGCCGTTGACCACAATGTCGGGGTCCACCATGGCCTGCGCAATGTCAGGGTCGCGTCCGTTCTTCTCGGCTGTGGCGCGCATCAGGGAGCGCATGTACGACTGGTATTTGTCGGGCATGATTTCACCGTTCTGGTTCACGACTGAGGCGGCGCCGAACGAAGCCCCGGGCGCCATATAGATGCTGTCGCACGCGATGGAGATGAGCGCGCCGGCAGAGGCCGCGTTGTTGTTGATGAACACGATGGTGGGCATCGGCGCGTTCAGCAGCAGGGTGCGGATTTTGTCGGCGGCTTCCAACTCGCCGCCAAAGGTGTTCAATTCCAAAAACAGGAAGTCGGCCTGCTGCTCCTGCGCCTCCTCTACGGCTTGCTCCGTCAGCCGCAATGCCGGCTTGGAGATGTTGTCGTCGATGGCATAGTAATAGACTTTGTCACTCTTCTGCGCAAAGGCGGCCGGAAGAATGGTCATGGCAAGGATGAACAGCAAAATGGGATAGATGAGGTTGCGGGCGCTCATGGCAGTCAGTTTTTTGTTGATGTTGGTGAAAATGGGGTTTGAAGAGTCTTTTTCATGTCGGTTTCAGCTCAGTTCTACGGAATAATTGACGGGCAGGGACAAATTGTTGAGGAATGTCTCGGGATTGACTTTCGTGTTGTGGTTGGCAAAGTCGGAATAGTAAACCCCATTGTTTTCGATAATGCGCAAGCAGAACGGCGTGTCTCCGGCATTGGCGGAAAGTTGTTGCTTCAGTTGGTGCGACAGTTCCATGGAGAGGTCTTGCACGCCGATGACGAGCCGCACCTCTTTGCAGTGTTTTTCATAAACGTCTTCAAGGAAGAGCACCTGCACGGGCTTGATGTCTGTACGGGTGGTTTCTGAGCCGTCCTTGTTCCGCCAATGTTTCACGTCGAGGATGGCGGTGACGAAAATCCGTTTCCCTTTGTCGAAGAAGTGACTGTATTTGGTGAAGTCTTCGCCGGAAAGATACCATTTCCAGGTGTTGTCGTACTCCTCGAGGGTGATGTTGCCGTAATCTCTGTTGGTGACGGTGACCCCCCGCTTGATGTCGGTGACGATGCCTACAAATGAGAATTTCTTGTTGCCCGAGAATTTCTTCAGCATTTCGTCGGGCCTGTTGAGTTGCGCCAGGTTCACGTTGGCATAGCTTCGTATGATGTGTTTGAACTCGTCGAGCGGGTGTGCCGAAATGTAGAAGCCGGCGATCTCTTTCTCGTTTTTCACCTGCTCGTAGGTGCTCCAGGGTTCACATTCCGGTATTACGGGGTTGATGTCCTCTTTCATGGTGGTGTCCATGTCGAAGATGGTGAACTGGTTCTGGCTGTTGTGTTTTTTCCCGGCAAATGCTATGAGGATATCTACGAAGTTGTGTCCGGGTTTGTCCTCATAGAAAAACTGAGCTCGGTGCATGTCCTTGAAAGAGTCGAAAACGCCGGCCATGGCCAAGGCCTCGATGCAGCGTTTGTTGCAGTTGCGGATGTTCACACGGGAGATGAAGTCGAAGATGTCGGTGAAAGGTCCGTTCTCGGTCCGTTCGGCGATGATGCTATCCACGGCGCTGGAGCCGACGCCTTTGAGGGCGGCAAGTCCGAAGCGGATGTTGCCTTGCTTGTTGACGGTGAAGGTGGCGTCCGACTCGTTGATGTCGGGACCGAGCACCTCAATGCCCCGGCGTTGCACGTCTTCAATCAAGTTGCTGATTTCCGTGATGTTGCTCAAGTTGTTGGTCAGGTTTGCCGCCATGAACTCCGCGGGGAAGTGCGCCTTGAGGTATGCGGTCTGGTAGGCCACCCAAGAGTAACAGGTGGCGTGCGATTTGTTGAAGGCGTAGGAGGCGAATTTCTCCCAGTCGCCCCAGATTTTCTCCAACACCTTGGGGTCGTGTCCGTTGGCGGAGCCCTGTTCGATGAACTTGGGCTTCAGTTTGTCCAGCATGGCTTTCTGTTTCTTGCCCATGGCCTTGCGCAGCGTGTCAGACTCGCCGCGCGTGAAGTTGGCGAGCAGCCGCGAGAGTAACATCACCTGCTCCTGATATACGGTGATGCCGTAGGTGTCTTTCAGGTAACGCTCCATGATGGGGATGTCGTACTGGATTTCTTCGCGCCCCTGCTTGCGGCGGATGAACTGCGGAATGTAGTCCATGGGACCGGGACGGTAGAGCGCATTCATAGCGATGATGTCCTCAAACTTGCTCGGCTTGAGTTCTTTGAGGTATTTCTGCATGCCCGGCGACTCGAACTGGAAAGTGGCTACGGTGTCGCCGTTGCAGAACAGTGCGTAGGTGTCGGGGTCCTCTATCGGTATGGCGTCGATGTCAAGGTCGATGTCTTTCGATTTCTTGATGTTCTTTAAGGCTTCGCCGATAATGGAGAGGGTTTTCAGCCCCAAGAAGTCCATTTTGATGAGCCCGACATCCTCGATGACAGAGCCCTCGTATTGGGTGACAAGCACGTCCTGTTTGGTGCCTTTGTCTTCGATGGCGGCCATAGGGACGAAGTTGGTGAGGTCGTCAGCGCCGATGATGATGCCGCAGGCGTGGACGCCGATTTGGCGGACGGTGCCTTCCAGTTTTTCGGCATATTTCAGCACGTCGTGTACGTTCGGGCTGCCGTGCTCGTAAGCATCTCTCAGTTCCGGAACCATCTCCATGCAGTTCTTGATGCTCACTTTCGGCGCCTTGTGGGTCTTGGGGTCTTCGGGAAACTTTTCGGGGATCATCTTGGCCAGGTCGTTGGACTCTTTGAGGTCAAGGTCCTGCACGCGGGCCACGTCTTTGATGCTCGACTTTGCAGCCATCGTTCCGTAGGTGATGATGTGTGCCACGCGCTCTTCGCCGTATTTCTTGGTAATCCAGTCGAGAATGCGGTAGCGGCCCTCGTCGTCGAAGTCCACATCGATATCGGGCAGCGAAATGCGGTCGGGGTTCAGGAAACGTTCAAACAGCAGGTCATATTTCAGCGGGTCTATATTGGTGATGCCTAAGCAGTAAGCCACAACCGAGCCGGCGGCCGAGCCACGGCCGGGACCTACGGACACGCCCATTTTGCGGGCGGCGTCGATGAAGTCAGAGACAATCAGGAAGTAGCCGGGGAAACCCATGTTCCGCATCACACTCAACTCAAAGTCAATGCGTTCCTGTATGTCGTCGGCCAGTGTTTCACCGTAGCGGCGGTGCGCACCCTCCATCGTGAGTTTGCGGAGGTAGTCGGCTTCCAGTTTGATGCGATAGACACGTTCTATGCCGCCCAGTTTCTCAATGCGCCCTTTCCCATCCTCGTCGGGTTCGAACTCCTTTTTCAGGTCCTCTTCGGAAAAGCGTTCTTTATAAGACTGAAGTGTCCCGAATTCCTCGGGGATGTCAAACACGGGCATGATGGGGTCGTGTTTGAGTTTGTAGGTCTCCACCTTGTCCACGATCTCCTGGGTGTTGGCCAAGGCTTCGGGCAGGTCGGCAAACAGATCGGCCATCTCTTCGGGCGATTTCAGCCACTCCTGCTTGGTGTAGTGCAAGCGGTCGGTGTCGTTCAGCTTTTTGCCGGTGCTGAGGCAGATGAGGCGGTCGTGCGCTTCCGCATCGTCTTCTTCCACAAAGTGTACGTCGTTGGTGGCGATGATCTTCACGCCGGTTTCGGCGGCGAGGCGTAGTATGCCTTGGTTGACGATCTCCTGCTGTTCATACACGGAGGTGTCGCCGCCGGGCTTGTCGGTCTTGTGCCGTTGCACTTCCAGATAATAGTCGTCGCCGAATAGGTTTTTGTACCATTCCACGGTCTTTTTGGCTTTCTCGTAATCGTTGCCCAGCAGTGCTTTCGGCACCTCGCCGGCCAAACATGCCGAGGAGACGATCAGTCCCTCGTGGTACTTCTCAAGCAGTTCGTGGTCGATGCGCGGCTTGACATACCGTCCCTCTATCCAGGCGTATGATATCAGTTTGCAGAGCGAGTGGTACCCTTTTTCGTTCTTGGCAAGCAGGATGAGGTGGTTGCCGCTGTAGTTCTCTTTGTTCTCGCGCACGAGTCGGCTGCCCGTAGGGTTGCTTCTGGTCTGCCGGGCAACGTAAGCCTCGCACCCGAATATGGGCTTGAAGATACGGCTTTTAGCCTGCGCTAATTTCTCCTGTTGCTGCTGCCGCTCGTTTTCGTCCGTCATCTCAAGCAACGCTTGCTCGAGCTCTTTGATCGCTGACTGGCACTCTTCGTTCTTCTTGTCAACATAGTTGAAGAATTCTTTGATGCCGAACATGTTTCCATGGTCCGTCACGGCCATTGCGTTCATGCCGGTGCGCAGGCATTTGTCCACCAGACCGGAGATGGTGGACATGCCGTCCAATAATGAATATTCTGTATGGACGTGAAGATGTGTGAATTGTGTTGTCATGCTTTTTGGAAATTTTCAGTCGCAAATATACAAAAATCGTCTTGTGATGACAATATGTCAGCAGACAAAAAAGAGGGGTATGTCAAAAAGGCATACCCCTCTTGCGGTGTCCTGAACAGTTCAGGATTGTAGGATTATCCGTTAAGATTAGCGGTTGACCGAAATCTTTTTGGTGGTGGTGCCGTTGGCGGTCGTCACGCTCATGAAGTACATGCCGTTGGAAAGGTTGGCGACGTTGACCGTGGCGTTGTTGTCATTTTCGTTGGCAGAATAGACGCATTGTCCGGCCATGTTGACGATGCTGATGCGCTCGATGTTGATGCCGGCATTGACGTTGATGATGCTGGAAGCGGGGTTGGGATAGACATTGACGGTGGTGTTCACGTCTTCGATGCCCGTACCTTCCGTAACACTGATGTCATCAATGTTCAGGATGTAAATGTCGGTGATGTTGTTGTGGACGAATGCGATGTTGACGTTCTGGCCTGCATATTGGGCAAGGCTAACGGATCTTTCAGCCCAGGTGGTGTTGTTGAGCGTAATGTCAAATACGGTCGTGAAGTTGTCAAGATTGTATCCAGAGGTGGAAATCTTTACCTGATAATGTTCAGCGTAGTTTTCGGCATCCAGCGGAGCGTCGAACCATCTGAGGGTTGCACCCTGGGCGGGGATGGTGATAGTAGGGGTGATCATCCAGTTGTCAGGAGTGAGCGCACCATAGTTGTTGACGTAAGAATTGGAGATGCACATGCCTTGACCGCCGTGGGTATATGAAGCATAGTCGTCACCTAAAACTCTTGTCCAGGCGAAACCGTCCTGGTCACGGTCAAGGTTGGCCCAGCACTGCGTAAATTCTTCCTCCTCGAAATCTTCGGTGAAAGGAAGTGTCACAGGAGCGGAGCAGTCAATGGCAGAGCCGGAGACAGCGATGGAGACGGTTTTTGAACCGCTGGTCAGCGTAACGTTGTCGTTGTGTGAGCCTGCAGCCGTGGGGTTGTAGCGTACATACAGCGTGCCGCCTGCGGCAGGGATAGTTGCAGTGGTGGCAAAGGTGTTGTTGTCGGCGGAAACCTCATAGGGTGCGGCAGTGGAAACGGCGATGGCACTGGACAGGCCAACAGCGGAGACAAAAACAGGGGCGGCATCGACGCGGAGACCTGCAATTGTGTTGCCGAAGTCAATACTGGTGGCAGAAGCCTCCAACATACCGCCTTCAGGGATGACGTTGAGGTTGAAGTCGGTGATGTCAAGACGGAACATGTCGGCATCAGATATGCAGTGGAATGCAATCTTGTATGCGCCGTTCAGGTTGGAGAGGTCGATTATCTTAGTCTGGAATTCAGCATTGGTAACATCGATAGCAGAAGAAAGGACTACAGTGTCGGTGGTGCCAATGGCATAGACCTGGAATCTTTCAGCGTATGCGGAATTTCTCGTTCTGTACTGGAAAGAAGCATATTGCGTGCCGTCGAAAGTGAAGACCGGAGAAAGCAACCAGTCGTTAGCGGCATTGTCGCTGCTGTAATTGTAAAATGCGTAAGATACTGTGCCGTCGTCGTCGAAAGAGAAAGTGGAGCCGTCGTTGTTGGCGTCAATAATGGTCCAGCAGTCAGTCTGGCTGGCGTCGGAGAAGTCGCAGGTGTAAGGAATGGTGTTCTGGCTGCAGTCGAGTGCGACGCCGGTCATGTGGATGGTGTCGTTGGCGACGCCGGTGCTGGAGAGAACAACTGTGCCGTTGTCAGTGCCGGCGGAAACCGGGGTGTATTTGACGTACAGCATGCCGCCGGTGGAGGGCAGCGTGGCCGTTGCGCCGAAAGTGGTGCTGTCAGCGGAAACGGAGAACGGGGCCGTGGTGGTGGCGGTGATGCCGCCCGTCAGGTCGAATGCTGAAACGTTGGCAGGGAGCGTGGCGTCATTTCCGATGATGACATTGCCGAAGTTGAGCGCGTTCTGGTCTGCGATGACGGCAGGAACGTTTTCCATGACCTTGAAGTCGTCAATGAAAATATAGTTGTCGTAGTTGAAGATGAAATAGACGAAAGAGCCAATTTCAGTGGCTTGTACGGCAACGTGTTTTGCGGTGGCGGGGATCACTCCGCGCCAAGGTGTGAAGTCGATGTCCGTGTCAACTGTCACGGTGTCAATCCAGGTGAAAGTGTTGATGTCAGAGGAGGTGCCGTAACCTACGCGGAAAGTAGAAGAGGCCATGCTGCCGACGTATGTGGTGTATTTGAACTCCACGCGCATCTCGCTGGCGGGCGTGACGTTGATTTCCGGGGTCATCAGGTAAGAGTCGGTCTGAGGGAAAGCGAGACCGTAGTTGCCGGCTGTCGTGTCGATGTTGAGTTGCAGGAATGTGCTGCCGTCGGTTCTCCAGCAGTTGGGAATGAGGGTTTGCGGAGCGTTGTTGAAGTCCTCGGTGTAAGGAAGCGAGACGATGACGTTGCCGCAGTTGATGGATGTGCCGTTGAGTGTGATGGTGACATCCGGAGCGGCTGCAGAAGAGAGCGTAACGGTGCCGTTGTGGGCGCCTTCTGTGGTGGGGGCATATTTCACATAGAGCGTGTCGCCGGCGGAGGGCAGCGTGGCCGTCGTGCCGAAAGTGGTGTTGTCAGCGGAAACGGAATAAGGTGCGGCGGTGGTGGCGGTGATGCCGGCCGTGAGCACGTAACCTCTGACGACAACTTCCTGAACGTCAGTGCTGTTCATGTGGATGTCTGTCCAGGTCAGGGTTGTGGGGTTGGCGGCAATGGTTGGTGTGGTAGGTTGGGCAACAACGGCAAAGTCGTCGATGTCAAGCCAGTACATGTCCGTGGTGTTGTGGTGGCGGATGGCAATGTAAACGGTTTGGCCGACGTAGGCGTTCAAGTTGACGGTCTTCTGCTCCCAGTTGTTGGTTGCCGTTGCGGTGAGAACCGGCGTGGTGGCTGCCAAAGCGCTAACTGTGTTGGAGGTGGCTACATACACGCTGTAGTTCTCGTCGGAGTAGCCGGATTGTTGACCTTTTACATAGAAAGTAAGGTCGCTGTTTCCGGTGATCTGTATGGCAGGGCTGATCAGCCAGTTGTCGGGCGTGAGGGCTCCGACACCATTGATGTAGGATGCGGAATAGATAGCGCCGCCGGCTGTGCCGTGTGAGTCTTCAAATTGCATGGTGGCATCCCAAGTGTAAGAGTCGCCATCGGCGTCAACGGTGGTCCATCCCGTAGGGAGGGTGGAGGAATCAAAACTCTCCGAGAGAAGAGTCGTCTGCGCATTGAGGGCGCATGCAGCGCACAACATCAATGCAAACGTGATAAACTTTTTCATTTTTTTTGTTGTTTAATTGAATTTGGTTTAATGTATGTTTCGTTTCAAATATTATGCCGAAAATCAAGCGGCAAAAATAACATTTTATTCTTAATGTAAGAATGTGCAACTTTTTTTAAGAAGAACGTGAACCATACAATATTTTCTCTACTTTTGCCGTCTGAACAAAACACCGAGATATGAATGATTCTTTATGTAATCTCTTGATTTCAAAAGGCGAACTTAAACAGGAAATTTTTGCCATCACCTTGGATGCCATGCAGATGTTCAAGGACTGCGCCAAGGGGTTCAACGACTACTATAAAGCCAACTATGCCGAGGAGCATGAGGAAATACAGGTGCTCTATACCAACAAGAACCAGTACCAGTTTCAACTCAAGTTTGCCGGCGATGTGCTCATCTTCCTTATGCACAGCAACATATTCGAGTTCTCGCGCGACCACGAGGTGATGCGCACGGCCTACATCAAGGAGGACCGAAACCGCTCCTATTGCGGCATGATACAAATCTTCAATTTCCTTAGCGACTCTTTCAAGTACAACAGGGTCAATGACCTTGGCTATATGATCGGACGTATCCTCGTCAACAAGGAGGGACATTATTATATAGAAGGCAAACGCGAACTGGCGCAGGTGTTGAACGACTTCAGCACAAACCGCATCTCTAAGGAGGCCGTGGAGGATGTCCTCACATCTGCAATCAAATATACCGTCAATTTCGACCTTCTTGTTCCGGAATATGAGGAGATGAAAATCATTACGGTGAATGATATGCTCCAGATTGAAGACCAGAATATGCTTCTGAAGACTGGTAAACGTCTGGGTTTCAGGTTTGAACAGGACAAAGACGAGAAATGAAAAATTTTTTCTTCTGTTGATGCGGAGCAAACGAAAAAAGTGTATCTTTGCACCGTCAAAAACACGACAATGATGGCGAGTTCGTCTAGTCGGCCTAGGACGTCAGGTTTTCATCCTGAAGATCAGGAGTTCGAATCTCCTACTCGCTACCAACAAGCCCGCAAATTGCTATAAAACGGCAGTTTACGGGCTTTTTCGTAAACAAGCCGAAACAGTTTCGGAACAGTATTAACCCAGTCCTTCCAGATGCCAAAAACATGAAAGGACTGAAAAAACATGCCAGTTCCATTCGCCACTTTCAAGCCTTGTGAGTACCACAAGGGCGTTAACGCCTACCTCTATTCCTATGCCCTCGACCCTGCAACCCAAAAACTGAAACGCAAGATTGTCAAGGTCAATCACATCAAGAAGAAGTCAGAAAGAGACCGCTATGCCAAGATGATGTGCCATGCCACCAACGAGAAACTGTATGCGGGCTGGAACCCGTTTCTGGAAACTTTGGAGGCAAAGGCGGTGACGTACTCCTGTGTGCCTGAAACGATCTTACCGATGAATCCGGTGGTGGTGTCTATCATAGAGGCTATGCCGCCGCCGACTATAAAGGTCTCGTTTATGGCTTTGTCAGCATCCTTCTGTAGGCTTTCGTATTGCTGTTCGGTAAGTTTGATGGACTTCCGGTGCTCTTCGTATATTTTGTTGAGCCCGGCTATCTTGCGTGTCGTTTCAATGTACTCCTCGCTGCCAATTTCCATTTTGTTGAGATCGGCAGTGAGTTTCTTGATGCCTGCCCTGATGGACTTGATGTTGTTTTCTACCTCTTGGCCGTTAATCCAGATGTTGACCCGTTTGTTTGTTTCCTTTGCCATTGTTTTGATATTTCAAGGCAAAAGTAAAACGCAAAAGGAATAACGTGTGGGACAGTTTTTTTAGACAAGGATCGTTTTGTTTCCATGCAGAACAACAAATCCTCCGAAATGGAGACGACAAGATTGTCTTGTGCGTCATTCCGGAGGATTGAAGTCATAACGCTTCGGCGGCCGTTTGTCTTCCCATTGAGGAAATTTGACCATAAAATAGAAAAGCAATATTTCAAACAGCACTTCAAACATTGTCGCTACCATTTAATAATACCCTGATTGCCGGGAATTTTTTCTACCGCCTTTACAAACAACCAGGTCAATATTATAGTTCCTATTATTTCAAACATGGCTTTATGTTTTTATTTTCAGTTGTTAAGATTTAAAGATAGTCATCAAAAAAATGCGATTCCCCAGGGATTTTTCTTACAATCTTTACAAACAGCCAAAATACGATTATAGTTCAACATGGCTTTATGTTTTTATTTTCAATGGCAAAAATAACAACGAAAACAACACG
>CAVIJD010000032.1:0-25882 GCA_963643165.1 bacterium
GTTATGGAGCAGACTGCCTACGGCAGCCCGCTTTCGCCCTCTCCGAGGGCGTTGCCGAACAGGACAACCACCCCACACGCCTTGTCGGACTTGAGACTTGAGACTTGTAACTTACAACTTTAGGGCGTTGCGCAAATCGCCCCCTCTTCCATCATAAGTCGTAAGTCAGCCCTGGCAAAGAAATTCTCGCAGTGTTCGGGCATCGGAGATGCCCAATCAAAGGCGGCTCGTTGAGCCGCCTTTGACCATAACCGACGGTGAAGCCGTCGGAGCAAGCCGCGCCCCGACTCAAATAGGTCCTCGAAGAGGGCCAACATCGACGATTGGGGGGAATCGCCCCAACGCACAAAGCCCAGGGCTTACGTTAGGGTTAATTAGGAATGCGTAATGCGTAATGAATAATGCCTCTACATTCTGCATTATTGTGTTCCTTCCGCTTTCCCGCCTTGTGTCGATTAACGTTTATTAACGTTTTTATTTTCTTGAAATAAAACAATATAGATGTTTTAATGTGGCAATGGGGGCGAATGTGATACCCTTTTGACGTACTTTTGCGCGCTTTTTTCCGGGACAGGTGCTTACGCATGTTGCGGCACGCTCCCGGCGACACTATGCTATGCAAATGAAACGGTTCACTTTTTTCACGCTCTGCCTGCTCTTTGCCGCAGGCTATGCTTCGGCACAAGGCCCCTATCAGTTCCCGAACGCCGACTTTGAGAACTGGGTTTCCACGGGCAACGGCAATGCCGTGCCTGCCCATTGGCACACGTTCGGCAATATGCAGTGCGACTTGATGATGGGCATCGGTTGCGGCACCGCCAAGAAGAACCACAGCAACCGCATCACGCGCGCCAACGGCGGCTATGCCCTCCAGATCTACGCCAAGAGCGTGCTGGGCGTCATCGCCAACGGCGCCATGACCACAGGACGCACCCGCGCGGCAAGCCTCAACCTCGGCAGCCCCGAAAACTACAACTTTGACCCCGTAGGCTACCGCTGGCCTTTTCACGGCCGCCCCGACTCCATCGCGTTCCTCGCCCGCAGCAGCGGCGGCATCTCCGGCAACGCCCTCTTCAAGGTCTTTATCCACGACGACCAGACCTTTTACGATAAGGCTAACGGCGACTTGCAAGGCAACTGCTACGGGCAGATGATTATCGCGTTTCACCCCACCGCCCATTGGAAACGCTTTGCCAAGAAGGTCTCCTGGACCAATGCCTCAACACGTCCGAGCCTCATCCTGGGCTCCTTTTCTACCAATGAGAAGGCGGGCAGCGGCTCCAGCAGCGACAAGCTCGATTTGGATGCCATCCGCTGCATCTACGACAAAGGACTCTCCTCGCTCTACATTGACGGTGAGAGCCAGCCCGAGATGCTCGAAGCCTTTAACCGGGCGGAGTATGCCACCCACGACGGACTTACCGACAACGGCACCAACTCGGGCACTGCCTCCGCCCTCTATGCGCTCCCCGTGGGCGGCAGTGCAACCCCTGACTTTCCGCTGGTGCGCGCGACACAACGTTCGCCCCTGGCCACTTCCGTCACGGTGACGCAGGCCACCCTTGCCAATCCGCAAGCCACCATCACGGTGACGCACAACGACGGCTCTACCTTTACCTACATTGTCCGTTTCGCACGTTGCAAGACGAGGATTTCGTGATGGTGCGGCTTGCTCCGACGGTGTCCGCCGTCAAAGTGAAACACTCCAGCCGCAATCAGTTGGCCCGTTCGTTCATTTGGTAGCTCTGCCCAATGCCTCGCAAGCGGGACGGCAAAAAACTCAAGTTCCCATACCTCATTAACGTTCATTAACATTTTTATTTTTTTGATAGTGAGTATTATAGACGTTTTAATAAAGCCAAAAAGGCGAATGTAAGGCACTTTTGTCGTACTTTTGCCGCCGTTTTTGCGGGGTGGGCTGTTTCCGGCCCGCAAGCACGATGTTTTTTTGAGAATAATAAAAATCAATACAAAATGAAAAAAATTACTTTGTTTGCCCTCTGCCTGCTCTTTGCCGCAGCCACGGCACAAGCACAGGGCGTCTATCAGTTCCCTAACGCCGATTTCGAGAATTGGGACGATGTTACAAATAGTAAGGCAGTCCCTACCGATTGGCACACGTTTAACACGATGCAGTGCGACTTATCAGGAATAGCCGCTTTGGGTTGCGGCACCGCCAAGACAAACCATAGTAACCGTATTACAAGATCCGGTGGCGGCTATGCCTTGCAAATGTATGCCAAGAGTGTGTTGAATGTTATCGCCAACGGCGCTATGACGACGGGACGCACACGAGTGAGATCTACAGATGCAGCTAATAGCGAGAACTACAATTACGATCCCGATGGTTACCGTTGGACTTTCCACGGCCGCCCCGACTCCATCTCTTTCTATGCCCGCAGCAGCGGCGGCATCTCGGGCAATGCCCTCTTCAAAGTGTTCATCCACGACGGCAACACTTTTTATGACAGGGCAAACAGCACATATACTGGTTCAGGTACTGAATATGGCAGGATGATTATGGCATTCCATCCCACCTCTTCGTGGGGGCGGTTTGTTCAGGCGGTCAGTTGGTCAAACTCGTCTGTTACGCCGTCGCTTATTTTAGGCTCGTTCTCCACCAACGAAGAAGCAGGTGCAGGTACCAGCGATGACATGTTGGATGTCGATGCGCTCCGTTGCATTTACGACAAAGGCCTTGCGTCGCTCACCATCGGCGGCGTGAGCCAGAGCGCGATGTTGGCCACGTTCAACAATGCGGAGTTCGCCACCCACGCGGGGCTTACGGGCAGCGGCACCAACTCGGGCACTGCCTCCGCCAACTATACCTCGCTGGTCTGCTACTCGTCAGACAGCGACTTTCCGCAGGTGAGCGCCACCAAACGCTCGTCGCTGGCCACCTCCATCACGGTGACGCAGGCCACCATGAGCAACCCCAAAGCCACCATCACCGTCACCCACAACGACGGTTCAACCTTTGTTTATACCATTAACTTCAGCAATGCACATCAACAGCCCGCCACGCCGGTGATAACGACGGCGGGCAATGTGCATGCCTGCTGCGCCACGGATGCCCTCACTTTGACGGTGTCCAACGCGGGCAACAATGCCGTCCAGTGGTACCGCTTCGGCGAGGCCATCACGGGCCAGACCTCCAGCAGCCTCTACGTCTCCTACGGGAGCCAGACGGCCGCCTCGCAGACTTACGAATACACCTGCACCCTCAACAACAGCGGTTGTACCGCCACCTCGGAGGTCTATTCCGTCACAGTTGACAATGTTACCCCGCCTTCCAGCGTCACCGTTGCCCCCGCCAGCATCTGCGGCACCGGCACGGCCACGTTTGCGGCCACCACTACCGCCAACCAGGTGGTGGTGTGGAAATACAACGGCATCATTGCCGACTCCGCGTTGGTGAATGCCGGCAGTCCGCGCACCTTTACGCGCACCTTTACCGAGAATGACGCCGCGGGTTCTTATATTTACGAGTGTTATGCCAAAAACAGCGCCAACTCAAACTGCCACAGCAGTGTGCGCAGCGTGACGGTTACGGTGAATGAGATACCCGATGCCCCTACGGTCTTTGATGCTACGCTCTGTGCGCCGGGAAATGTTACCTTTGAGATTCCGACTTACTATAATAATGTAGGCGAATCCGACGTATTCAGATGGTATGACAGTCCGAGCGGCGGCACGCCATTGACCGCCGATGATGACTATGGCATGAGCTTCACGGCTACGGTAAGTCAGACCACCTCGTTTTATGTTGAGCGTTACAATACGGCCACGGGCTGCGTGAGCCCCCGTGCCGAGGTGGAGGCAAGGGTAATTACTCCCGCCCCGAGACCAACTGCCACAGTCACTTCCGTGACGCTTTGCGGACAGGACACGGTTGAGATAGAGGCCACGCCCGCTCCCGACACATATATAATGTGGTATGGTTCACCCACCAGCGACACTGTCATTTGGCAGGGGCCTCGTATGCAGGTTATTGGTTCCAATGAGCCCTCGGTGTGCACCTACTATGCCGCCTCTCACCTTGAGGGCTGCCCGGGCGAGCGTTTGGCTTTCACGGTCACCACGAGTGCCGTGCCCTTCCTCCCACGAGTGTTGGATGTTGAGCGTTGCGGTGCCGGCGAGGTGACGTTCGAGATTGATTTCGGCGAAGACAACTATTACTGGTACGCCACCGAAACCACTGACGAGCCGCTCGCCACGGGATCGACTTTCACGACAACCGTGTCACAGTCGCAGCCCTTTTATGTTGCGGGACGTTCTGACGCCGGCTGTTTCGGTCCCCGTTCCATGGTCTCTGCCATCGTGATGGACACCCCGGAAGCTCCGCTGACCGTTGACCAGTCCTATTGCGGTGCGCAGACCGTCACCCTTGATGTCAACTCCGACTACAGGCTTCAGTGGTACAGCGATGCGGAATGCACGCAGGCCTTGAACAGCACGGAGCAGACCGTGTCGGCCACCACCACATTCTATGTTGTTGCCACCAATCCCCAGACCGCTTGCCGCAGTGCAGCCGCCCCGCTCACCGTGACCATCCATCCTGTGCCGGGCGTGCCGACCACCTCTTCGCACGTCTGTCTTGACGGCGGCCGTGTCACCTTGACGGCTGTGCCGGGCACGGACGCCACGGGCTGCCTTTGGTACCTGCCCACACAGGATGCTCCCGTGCAGGGCACAACGTACACCACCCGTACGACAGGCTATTACCGCGTCTCTTCGTACAACGAGAACTGCGAAAGCGACCCTGTGGATGTAGTGGTTTTTGAAACCCCTGAGGCTCCTGTTGCCGCCGGCGCGGAACGCTGCGGTGCCGGCACGATAACCTTGACCGTCGCTGACCAGTCGGATAATGGTTCCTACGTGTGGTATGCCCAGGCCGAAGGCGGCGAGCCCCTCTATTGGGGTCCTGCTTACACCATTGAGAACTTGCAGGCTACCACCACCTATTATGTGGCCGCCAGGGCCAGATGCGAAAGTCCGCGGACGGCTGTCACCGCCACCGTCAATCCGCTGCCTGCCGCTCCCACCGTTACGGGCAACACCGAAGTGTGCTATGGCAACGGCACCGTGCTGACCGCCACGCTCAGCAATCCTTCTGCCACCCATTGCCAATGGCTCGGCAGTCCCAATATGATTACCAACACTTATACATTAGAGAATATAGAGGAAGAAACCGTCGTCACCGTGACGGCCGTTGACAACCTTACCCACTGCGAGAGCGAAACTGTCACAGTCACCGTCAACGTGAACAACATCCCAGACGGGCCGGTGGTATATGACGACACCGTTTGCGCCGGCGGCCAGATTGTGCTGCGGGCCCAGCCCGTGGAGCCGGAGTTGACCGTGCGCTGGTATGCCAACCTCAACACCACGACCGTGTTGGCGGAGGGCAACGAGTACCGTCCCGAGAACCTGATGGAGGGAACGACCACCTTCTACGCTTCCGCCTACAACGCAGAGACCGGCTGCGAGAGCGGTCGCCATCCTGTTTATGCATTAGTCAAGACCGTGCCCGAACAGCCGGTCATTGACAATCCGTCCTACTGCGGCAATCAAGATGTAACCTTGTCGATCACGGGCAGCAACTTTGCCCACAGATGGTATTACGATGCGCAGGGCAGCAACCTGATTATAGAGGGCAACATTTGCACGTTGCTCAGCATTGGTGAAACTACCGTCATCTATGTGGCCGCCAACTTTGACGGTTGCGAGTCGGCGCTGACTCCCGTCACGATAACCATCAACCCCAGGCCGGACGCTCCCGTGGCCCACGGCACCACGCTCTGCGCACCGGGGCAGGCCGTGCTGACCGCCGTTACCGCCCAGGGAACCGTCTGCCGCTGGTATGATTACATGGGAAATGTCATCAGTGAGGGTGATGGCCGCACATTCACGACAGAACACCTCACCGAGGGCTATCATTCCTATAACGTCACCTCCTACGATCCAGAAACGGGTTGCGAAAGCTATTCTGACACCGTCAACGTAATGGTTGTCGCCCCGCTGTCCGCACCTCTCACCATGGCCGACAGCATCTGCGGCTCCGGCACGCTCTATTTGGGGGCAATTACCGATCGCGAGGAGATAGAATGCCGTTGGTACTTGAACGACCAGCTGGTGCATACGGGCGGCCGCTTCGTCATAGAGAACGCCACGAGCACCACCACCTACTACGTTTGCCAGCACGACTTGCAGAGCGGTTGCGAGAGCCAGAAAGCACCCGTCACGGCCAAAGTGTTCCCCGTCTATAACACCTCATTCAGCGAAACCGTCTGTGACAGCTATACTTGGGGCAACGACAGCTACATCGAGTCGGGCGACTATGTCAAGACCCTCCGCACCGTCAACGGCTGCGACAGTGTAGTGACGCTGCATTTGACCGTCAACAACAGCAAAGCAACGGAGTTTGACGCTGTGGCTTGCGACAGTTACACCTGGCAGGGCGACACCTACACCCAGTCGGGCGACTATGTCAAGACCTTGCAGACCGTCAACGGCTGCGACAGCGTAGTGACCCTGCATTTGACCGTCAACAATTCCACCACCTCGCAGCAGACCCTGACCCTTTGCAGCAGCGAGTTGCCGTTGACATACCACAATATTACCGTCACGGAGGCCGGCAGTTATGAGGTACACATCCTCAACCAGAAAGGTTGCGACAGTCTCATCCGCCTCACCGTCACCGTCCATCCGCAGCCTGAGAGCCCCGTCGCCGCTGACGTGGCCAAATGCGGGGCAGGGCAGAACTTCACCCTCCGCGCCACGGTAGGGGAGAACGGCACCGTATGCAAGTGGTACAGCACGGCAGATGCGCGGCAGAGTGCAGCCGAGGGTGCGTCGTTGGAGTTGCGCAATGTGCAGCGCGACACCGTTGTCTATGTCAGCAGTTACAATGCCGTCACCGGCTGCGAGAGCGGCCGTGTTCCCGTGAGGGCCATCGTCAACAGCATTCCCGCCATTCCAGTAGTGGAGAATCAGGAGAAGTGTGGCGGTGGCACCTTTGCCTTTGAGGTTGAGCCGGTGGCTGACCCGAACATCTCCTTCCGTTGGTATCCGTCTCCGAATGCCGCCGTGGCCATAGCCGGCGCCGGCAGCAGCTATGCTCCGGAAGTTTTGCAGACCACTTCATACTATGTTGAAAGTTACAACGCCGCAACGCAGTGCAAGAGCGACCGTCAGGAGGTTGTGGCTATGGTCCGCGACATTCCCGCCGCACCAGCCTTTGAACCCTACGAGTTCTGCGGACAAGGTTCCGTGGCCCTCGACCGTCCTCAAACGGGCAACTACCGCTGGTACGCTACCGCCGACGCCACCGAACCTCTCGCCGGCATGGAGCAGAACGCCATCGACCTCGTCACTGAAAGCGTAACCTATTACCTCAGCATCTACATCGACTATCAGAGCATCGTCTGCGAAAGCACCACCAGAGGAGAACTCCAGATCAACGTCTATCCTCAATATGAGCCCAGATTCATCAATGACACCGTCTGCCAGGGCGTGGCATACAGCAACTACGGCCACAGCAACACCTACGAGCAGAGCGGCGACTATAGGGTCGTGCTCAACCGCACCTCCTCACACGGCTGCGACAGCCTCGTCACGCTGCAACTGCATGTCAACCCGACTGAGGCCACCCGTTTTGCAGAGACTGTCTGCGACAGCTATGTCTGGAACGGCCAGACCTATAGACAGACGGGCATCTATCAGCAGACCCTCCGCACCGTCAACGGCTGCGACTCTGTGGTGACCCTCTCCCTCACCGTCAACAACAGCAAGGCAACGGAATTTGACGCCGTGGCCTGCGACCGTTACATCTGGCAGAACGACACCTACACCCGCTCGGGCGACTATGTCAAGACCTTGCAGACCATCAATGGCTGCGACAGCGTAGTGACCATGCACCTCATCATCAACAACAGCAAGACAACGGAATTTGATGCCGTGGCTTGCGACCGTTACACCTGGCAGAACGACACCTACACCCGTTCGGGCGACTATGTCAAGACCTTGCAGACCGTGAACGGCTGCGACAGCGTCGTGACCATGCATCTTGTCATCAACAGCAGCAAAGCAACGGAATTTGACGCCGAGGCATGCGACCGTTACACCTGGCAGAACGACACCTACACCCGTTCGGGCGACTATGTCAAGACCTTGCAGACCGTGAACGGCTGCGACAGCGTCGTGACCATGCATCTTGTCATCAACAACAGCAAAGCAACGGAATTTGATGCTGTGGCTTGCGACCAATACACATGGAATAATGACACCTATACCGAGACGGGCAATTACACCAAGACCTTGCGCACCGTGAGCGGATGCGACAGCGTAGTGACGATGCATTTAGTCATCAACCATCCTGTGACAGAGCAGTTGCAGGCCACCATCTGTTTAGGCGAAACCTACAATCAGAACGGCTTCAACGTGACCCCGACGGCAGCCGGCACTTTCGTAGAACGCCGCCAGCTCTCGTCTGTCGTCACGGGCTGCGACAGCACCGCCGTGCTCACCTTGACCGTCAACCCCTCCTACAACGAGAACGTCTCGCTGACCATCTGCACCAGCGCGCTGCCTTACACTTGGCGCGACACCTTGTTCGCCGCCAATACCGAGTCGGGTACCTATACTTTCCACCGCCAGACGGTGAACGGTTGCGACAGCATTGTCAGACTCACACTTGCCATCAGTCATGAGTACAGAGAAACCATTGAGGCGCACATCTGTAGCGGCACCGTCTATGCCGCCAACGGCTTCCACGAGTCGGCCACGGGCACCTATCAACAGCAGCTTACGGCCGTCAACGGCTGCGACAGCGTAGTCGTGCTCAACCTTACCGTCCATGAGCCCGCCGTCACCACACTCAACGGCGCAGTCTGCCAGGGCGAGCGTTACACGCAAAACGGCTTCGACATCCAGACCGCCGCGGCCGGCACAGAGCAGCATCAACTCCACCTTGCCACCCGCTATGGTTGTGACAGCACCGTGACGCTCAATCTCACCGTTAATCCTGTTTACAACTTTGCCGAGACTGCCGAGACCTGCGCCAACGAACCTTACGTATGGCAAGGCCACAGCAACGTCACCATCCCGACGGCTGTCGGCACCTACACCCTTTACGACAGACAGCAGACCGTGAGCGGCTGCGACAGCATCTATACGTTGACCCTCACCGTACATCCTACCTACAACAAAGTAGAGTATGCCGTAACCTGCGAAAATGAGCCATACGTATGGCAAGGTCACCCCAACGTCGTCGTCCCGACAACTGCGGGCACCTATACCCTCTACGACAGGCTGACCACCGTGAACGGTTGCGACAGCACCATCGAACTTCGTCTCACCATCAACGAAGTCAAGACCACCAACCTGACGGCAGCGGTCTGCCAGGGCGAGCGTTACACGCAAAACGGCTTTAACATCCCGACCCGCGAGGCAGGCACAACGCAACATGTACGCACCCTCACCGCCGAGAATGGCTGCGACAGCACCGTGACGCTCAGTCTTACCGTTAATCCGATCTACAGCTTTGCCGAGACCGCTGAAACCTGCGACAGCGAGCCGTACATCTGGCAAGGCCACCGCAACGTCGTCATCCCGACGGCAGCGGGCACTTATACGCTTTATGACAGACTGCAGACCGTGAGCGGCTGCGACAGCATCTATACGTTGACCCTCACCGTACATCCTGTTTACAATTTTGAGGAGACTGCCGAGACCTGCGACAACGAGCCGTACATCTGGCAGGGTCACCGCAACGTCGTCATCCCGACAACTGCGGGCACCTACACGCTTTATGACAGGCTGCAGACCGTGAGCGGCTGCGACAGTGTCTATAAGTTGACCCTCACCGTACATCCGACATACAGCATTGTAGAGAGTGCCGAGACCTGCGAAAATGAGCCTTACGTTTGGAGAGGTCACCGCAACGTCGCCATCCCGACAACTGCGGGCACCTACACGCTTTATGACAGGCTGCAGACCGTGAGCGGCTGCGACAGTGTCTATAAGTTGACCCTCACCGTACATCCGACATACAGCATTGTAGAGAGTGCCGAGACCTGCGAAAATGAGCCTTACGTTTGGAGAGGTCACCGCAACGTCGCCATCCCGACAACTGCGGGCACCTACACGCTTTATGACAGGCTGCAGACCGTGAGCGGCTGCGACAGCATCCATTCGCTCAACTTGACGGTGAAGCCTGTGAAACAAAAAGATGTTTATGCGGAAATCTGCTACGGCGACATCTACACCTTCAACGGAAGAGTATATGACGAAACCGGCGACTACAGTGCAACGTTCACCTCTTCTGACATGTGCGACTCTGTAGTGACGCTGCATCTGACCGTCAATCCTGTCTATCACATCGACACCGCCATCTACATCTGCCAAGGCGCGCTGCCGTATGCTTTCGACGAGGACCACATCTTCACGCAGGCCGGCAACTACACCGTATCATTGACCACGACAAGCGGCTGCGACAGCGTCTATAGCCTCGACCTCTATGTGACGCCATATACCCGCCTCTTTGAAAGGGTGACCGTGTGCGCTGAAGACCTGCCGTACCAGTTCAAAGGACGCAGCTATACACAGTCGGGCGTTTACGAAATCGAAGAGATGCAGGATGACGGCTGCAACGTAATCACCACCTTGACGCTCACCGTCAACCCGTCCTATCTGCGTTACGACACAGTTACAGTTTGCGCCAACAGGATGCCTTACCGTTATGATGCCAACACCGTTTTGACACAGGCTGGCACGGAAGCCATCCATTACCGCACCGTTGCCGGCTGCGACAGCACCGTGATGGTAACATTGTATGTACAGCCTAACCCCACATCTTCAGACACCCGTTATGTGTGCGAGAACGACCTGCCGTTGCAGTATGGCGACCAGTCCATCACCGAAGCCGGCCAGTATGAAATCGTCTTCCGCCGTGCGGGCGCCTGCGACAGCCTTGTCACACTTCAGGTGGTCGTCTATCCGACCTACAATGACACGGAGAGCCTCGTCCTCTGCCAGAGCGAGCTGCCTTACACTTGGCGCGACACGCTCTTTGCAGAGAACACCCAAAGTGGCAGCTACATCTTCCGCCGCGCCAGCGTCAACGGCTGCGACAGCGTCACCACGCTGACCCTGACCGTGAACCCGACCTACCGCATAGAAGAGAATGTTACGGTGTGCGAGGGCGAGCCATTTGTATGGCAGGGACATGCCAATGTGGCCATCCCCACCGCACCGGGCGCTTATACGCTTTACGACAATCTGACCACCGAGCGTGGCTGCGACAGCGTTCACGTGCTGAACCTTACCATCAACAGGGCTTATCATTTTGAAGACAACGCCACGGGACGTGAGGACAGACCGTTTGTATGGCAGGGTCATGAGAGCGTCGTCATCCCGACTGTTGCCGGCACGCACGTGCTCTATGACAGGCTGCAGACCGTGAACGGCTGCGACAGCGTCTATAAGCTCACCCTTACCATCTTCAGGACGTTCTACCACGAGAGCAGCGTTGCTGTCTGCGAGAATGAGTCCTACGTCTGGGAAGGCCATAGCCGCATACAGCTCCCGACAGCTCCGGGCACCTACACCCTTTACGACAGCTTGCTCACGACCGACGGCATGGACAGTGTCTATAAGCTCACCTTGACTGTCAATCCGGTCTATTATGATGAAACGGTGGCTGCGGTCTGTGAGAACGAGTCCTACAGCTGGCAAGGTCATAGCCATGTGCGGATACCGGTACTTCCGGGTCAATACACCCTTTACGACAGTCTGAGCACCGTGAGCGGCTGCGACAGCGTGTTCTGTCTCAAGCTCACCGTGTCGCCGGCTCACCTCACAGGCGAGAATGTGACCGTCTGTGCCAATGAGACGCCTTATATGTGGCGCGGCAGGTCGTTGACCGCCACGGGCGTCTATTACGACAGCCTGACCACCGTGAACGGTTGCGACAGCGTCTATGTGCTCCGCCTCACCGTCAACCCGTCCAACACCTACCGCAGCAGAGACATCGAGCTTTGCCAGGGTGAAACCGCCACTTGGCGCGGCCGCACGCTCTCGGAGAGCGGCACCTATGCCGACACGGTAAGCAACAGTTACGGATGTTTTGACTACTACACGGTGAATGTGCTCGTGCATCCCTCTTACCACATCGCAACGGCCGACACGGTGTGCAGCAGTGCGCTGCCTTACGTATGGCAGAACTACACGCTCAACGAGAGCGGCACCCGCACGCTGAACCTGCAGACGGCTGACGGCTGCGACAGTGTGCTCACCTTCACCCTTACGGTGCTGCCGTCGTACAACTACACCGAAAACATCACCGTCTGCGCTACCGAAACGCCTGTGGTATGGCACGGCAGAAGCCTCGCTACTTCGGGCACCTACTATGACAGCCTGCAGACCGTGAGCGGCTGCGACAGCATCTACCGCCTCAACCTTGTGGTCAACCCCGCCGTCTCGCAGGCCGACACCGCCGTGGTGTGCGACAGCCAGCTGCCTTACCTGTGGCGCGGCCGCCAGCTGACGGCAACGGGTGTCTATACTGACACGGTTCCCAACAGCTATGGATGTCAAGACCGCTATATGTTGAACCTGACGGTGAACCGGAGCGCGGTGACCTCCATCATGGACACCATCTGCCAAGGCGACCGCTACCAGCAGAACGGCTTCGACACGCTGCCCACACAGTACGGCACCGTCTATATGCAGCAGCGTCTGCAGACCGTTCAGGGCTGCGACAGCACCGTCAACCTCGTCCTGACCGTCAACAGAAGTTACGAGATCCCCACCGTGGCCGCCACCTGCGACAATGTGCCTTACGAATGGCGCGGCCGTCAATATGAACAGGCCGGCACCTACTACGACACACTGCAGGCTTCAACGGGCTGCGACAGCGTCTTCGTGCTCACCCTGACACTCAACCCCACCTACGAGGTGTTCGTTGAAGACTCCGCCTTGCGCGAACACGCCTATACCAACTACGGCCTCAACTTCACCCCGATGGAAGAGGGCGACTTCGAGTACTCCATCCAGTACTACACCGCCGACGGCTGCGACAGCATCGTCAAACTCACCCTCCACGTGGCCTACAACTACGGCATCGACGACTTGGACGAGACCATGCAGTTCAGCATCTACCCGAACCCCGCCACCACAAACCTCCACATTGACGGCATGTTCATGGAAGAAATCTTCCTCTATAACATGACCGGCAAACTGGTGGCAGCCAAACGCGCCGACAGCGACACGAACACCGGACTCTATGTCGGCAACCTTCCCACGGGCTACTACATGCTGCGCATCAGACTCACCGACGGCAGAACCATAGACAAGAAAGTCATGGTGCGAGCCCGATAGCCAAGGCGCACGGTAAAGTGATTGACAGAAAATGAAAATAACTGATTGATAAATACTTAAGGTTCGGTGCTTACGGCATCGAACCTTTTTTTGTACATTTGCCGGCTTTTTTGAAAAAAACGAAACTTGATGAATGAGATGATCAACGTTGGAATAGACATTGGTTCCACGACTGTAAAGATTGTAGTTCTGGACATTCAGAAAAACGCACTATATACTGACTATCGCAGGCACAACATGAACATCCGCGAAACCGTGCAGCAGGCCGTCAAGCCGATGGTGGAGCGTTGCAGGGGCAGCCGTCTCAAGGTTGCCGTCACCGGCTCTGTCGGCATGGGCTATGCCGAATGTTGGGGGATGCCCTTTGTGCAGGAGGTAATCGCGGCCGCCACGTTGGTCAAAAGCCGCTTTCCTGGAACCAAAACATTCATTGACATCGGCGGCGAGGACAGCAAGATGATTTTCTTTGAGCAGGGCAGAGTGCCCGACATCCGCATGAACGGCAACTGTGCCGGCGGCACGGGCGCTTTCATCGACCAGACGGCCAGCCTTCTCAACATCGATCCGTCGGAGCTCAACACCTTGGCGGAGCATGCCGATACCGTTTATCCGATAGCCTCGCGCTGCGGTGTCTTCTCCAAAACAGACATCCAGAACCTGCTGGCGCGCCACGTCAGCAAAGAGAACGTGGCCCTCTCGGTGTTCCATGCCGTCTCCCTGCAGGTGATCGGCACCCTTTCGAGAGGCCTTGACGTGAAGTCGCCCGTCTTCTTCTGCGGCGGTCCGTTTGCCTTTCTGCCGATGCTCAAGAAAGTGTTTCTCGAAAACCTGCATCTTTCCGAGGAAGACTGCATAGCGGTGCCTGACGCCAAGGTGGTGCCCGCTTCGGGCGCGGCCCTGATGGCCGACACGGCCTGCAAGCAGGACCTTTCGCTCGAAGATTTCCTATACAAGATTGAAAACCTGACCATTGACCGCGACACCGCGCTCAAGAACAACAGTTTGCCGCCGCTCTTCAAAGACCGTCAGGACTTTGAAGACTGGAAGCAGAAAAAGCAGAACTTCTTTGTGCCGCGCGTGACGTGGGAGCAACTCAACGGCAATACCGTATTTGTAGGGGTGGACTCCGGTTCCACCACCACCAAGCTGGTGGTGCTCGACGGTGAGGGGCGCATGCTCTACCGGGACTACCGCAACAACCAGGGCGACAGTTTCGGCACATTCCTCAACGCCCTCAGGGGGTTCAGGGACGCCTGCCTCGAGCACGGCTTCCAGCCCGCCATTGCCGGCAGCGCCGTCACGGGCTATGGCGAGAACCTCCTCAAGACCGCCTTCGGGCTGCATTACGGCGTAGTGGAGACGATGGCGCACTACATGGGCGCCAGAAGCGTCTCGCCGGGGGTCTCCTTCATCCTCGACATCGGCGGCCAGGACATGAAAGCCATCTTTGTGGAAAACCAGGCCATACGCCGCCTTGAGATCAACGAGGCCTGCTCGTCGGGCTGCGGCTCCTTCATTGAGACCTTTGCCCGCATGATGGGCTACACCGTCTCGGAGTTTGCCCAGATAGCCTGCAAAGCACAGCATCCTTACGACCTCGGCACGCGCTGCACCGTCTTCATGAACTCCAAAGTAAAGCAGGCCATGCGCGAGGGTGCGCATCCCGAAGACATCTCCGCCGGCTTTGCCTACTCTGTCATCAAGAACTGCCTCTTTAAGGTGCTGAAACTGCGCCAGACCAAAGAGTTGGGCGACCATCTCGTGGTGCAGGGCGGCACGTTCAAGAACCTGGCCGTGGTGCGGGCCCTCGAGTTGCTCACCGAACGGGAGGTTCGCTTCTCCGACATCCCCGAACTGATGGGAGCCTACGGCTGCGCCCTCTTCGCCAAGGAGCACCCCTCCGAGCATGTGCTCACCCTTGACGACCTGCTCTCGATACAGCAGTTTGAGACCGAGCCGCAGGTGTGCCCGGGCTGCCCCAACCATTGCACAGTGCTTTGCTACAAGTTCTCCAACGGCCGCAGCTACTATTCCGGCAACAACTGCGAGAAAGTGTTCTCCAACGAGACGGAGGTTGTCGTCAAGGGACGCAACCAGCACCACGAGCGGCTCAAACTGCTCTTCGGCAGACCCGCCGTGCCCGCAACGCAAGCCAAAATGAAAATCGGCATCCCCCGCGCACTCGGCATGTTCGAGCTCTATCCGTTCTGGCACGCTCTCTTCACGGAGTGCGGCATCACTGCGGTGCTCTCGGGACCTTCTACCAACAAGCAATACGAACAAGGACTTCACACCGTGATGTCCGAGAACATCTGTTTCCCCGCCAAACTGATGCACGGCCACGTCTTCGACTTGGCCAAGCGCGGCGTTGACCGCATCTTCTATCCCTTCATCGTGATGGAACATCAGGCTGACGACAAGGTGCGCAACAGCTACAACTGTCCCATCGTGGCAGGCTATTCTGACGTGATGAGGAACGCCGTTGACACGGAGGCGCGCTTCGGCATTCCCTTTGATGCCCCGATTGTCTCCATGAACAACGAGTCGTTCATGCGGCAGAGTTGCCGCGACTATCTCAAGACGCTCAACATAGACCGCCGCACCGCCGACAAGGCTATAGATGCCGCGATGAAAGCGCAGCGGGCCTACCTTGACGAGCAGCACCGCCGTGCCGAAGAGATCGTGAAGCAGGCCGGGGCCGACGGCAGGATGACCGTAGTGCTGGCCGGCCGCCCTTACCATTCTGACCCGCTGGTGCAGCACAAGATCTCAGACGTGCTCGCCGACATGGGCATCGATGTGGTCACCGAGATGGTGGCGGGTGAGCAGGATGCTGCAGTCTATGGCGAGTTGGACTCCGTGACGCAGTGGACCTACCCGAACCGCATCTTCAAAGCCGCGCACTATGTGGCCAACAGCGGCGGCAATGTCCACTTCATGATGATTACCTCCTTTGGCTGCGGTCCCGACGCCTTCATCATCGACGAGGTACACGACATACTCGGGCGCAAAGGCAAGAGCCTCACGCTGCTCAAGGTGGATGACGTGAACAACATCGGCTCGTTGCGTCTTAGGGTGCGCTCCATGGTGGAGAGTCTGCAGTTCAGCCGGCAGGAGAAAGTGAGCCTGCCGTTCGTCACTACGCCGTTGTTCCAGGCGGAGGACCGCCGCCGCACCATACTCGCACCCTACTTTGCGGGCGGCTATTCGGAGTTCATCCCCACCTTGTTCAAGATGTCGGGCTACAACCTGGTGACCTTGCCGTTGGGCGACCGTGAGTGTGTGGAACTGGGACTGCAGTTCGCCAACAACGAAGTGTGCTATCCCGCCACCATTGTGGTGGGCAGCCTGCTCAAGGCGTTGCGCAGCGGCGACTACAACTTGGACGACACCGCTGTCATCATCACGCAGACGGGCGGCCAGTGCCGTGCCACCAACTACATCATGCTGATCAAGAAAGCCCTGGTGGCGGCGGGCTTCGGCAACGTGCCCGTGCTCTCCCTCGCACTCGGCAACACCCTGGCCAACCAGCAGCCCGGCTTCGTGCTCGACACCAAGAGCCTGGCCTTGCCCACGTTGAATGCCCTCTTGTATGCCGACTGCCTGTCGCGCATCTATTACGCTTCCCGGCCGCGCGAGAAGCAGCCCGGACTGGCCAAGCAACTGCATGCCAAATACATGGAGCGGTGCTTCCCCCTGATAGAGGCGCATGACTACAAAGGCATGAAGAGACTCTTAGGCGAGGCAGTCCGTGAGTTCACAGACAACATCCACGTGGGAAAGAAGTTGCCGCAGGTTGGGGTAGTGGGCGAGATCTACATCAAATACAACGCATTCGGGCACCTCAACGTGCTCGACTGGCTGGCCGACCAAGGCGTGGAGGTCATCGCGCCCTCCATCTACAACTTCTTCATGAACAGCTTTGTCAACAAGCACATCAACAAGAAATACCACATCAAGCCCGTCAAGTACCCGCTCTTCCTCACCGACATGGTCTATAAGATCATCTCCAAGTATGCCAAGAAGTACGATGCCGTCTGTGCGTCGTTTCCGCATTACCGGCCGTTTGCCGACATGTTTCACGATGCCGAGTTGGCCTCGCGCATCATCAGCATGGCCGCCAACTTCGGCGAGGGGTGGCTCATACCTGCGGAGATGTCGGCCCTGGCGGAGACGGGTGTGCGCAACATCGTCAGTCTGCAGCCCTTTGCGTGCATCTCCAACCACATCATCTCCAAAGGCATCGAGAAGAAGATCAAAACCTACTATCCCGACCTCAACATCCTGAGCATCGACTTTGACGGCGGCACCAGCGAAGCCAACGTCTTCAACAGGCTCCACTTCCTCATCGAGAATGACGAGGCGTAAGATGTGTCAGGGCGTACGACACGAACGGGAACAGTTTGACTACGGTCTCGTGCATGGGGATGAAAGAGACCCGCACACTGTTCGGGCATCGGAGATGCCCAATCAAAGGCGGCTCGTTGAGCCGCCTTTGACCATAACCGACGGTGAAGCCGTCGGAGCAAGCCGCGCCCGATCTAATTAGAGCCTCGGAGAGACTCAACATCGTGGAAAGAGAGAACAACACTCGTAACACCTCTACATTCTACATTCTAAATTCGTGCGGTAGCCGTGCTTTTTTTCTGAAAAAAATGGCAACCCCAGTAATTATTTGTATATTTGCCCCGTCTTTTTAGATCAAAACTACTTCGATTCTACTTTTTACTCCTATAGCACTCATCAGAGAAGACTTCGCCCCTTGATGCTCGGGATACCCGTTCTTCAAGTATTCAACTAACCTTAAAACATAGTTTTCTTTATTATTCATCCTTAAAAAAAAGTGCTTATGAAAAAGATTTTATTTGCTGTCATTGCGCTGCTTATGACCACCTTATGGGCGGTGGCGCAATGCGATGCACCCACAGATGTGCAAGCAAGCGCGACGTGGCAGAAGGCCAAGGTCTCTTGGCAATCCCCGCTGCTCAACGCACCGATGGTCCTCGATTACGGGGTCCCGTACTACTATCGCACCGGCAACGGGGTTGGTACTTATACCAGGGGTGTCCGCTATCCCGTGGATACGATGCAACGGTATGCCGGCAAAAGGCTGCGGTCCGTCTCGTTTTATCCCGGCAGTGCCTTGGACTTCACACTCAAGGTCTACACGGGCGGGACGCTGACCGATGATACGGTGTTCACCCCGGGCACGTTGGTCCACACGCAGCTGATCCCCGCCTCTTCGCTCACGGCAAGACGGCTGAACGAGATTGTGCTCAACGCTCCTGTGTCGGTAAGCGGCACCGAGGAGCTGTGGGTGGCGTTTGAGGTCACAACGACATCTGCGTACGACAATCCTTTCGGCTACGGCTATGAGAATGCGGTTGACGGTTGTACCAACATCGGCATCCTCGATGCTACCCAACAATGGAAGAGATGGTACGTTGACGACGAAACCCAGCCCCCCGGCATTGTGCTGCAGTGCAGTTTCATTGACGCGTGCTCCATTTCGGGCTTCAATGTGTTCCGCGACAATGTGCAGTTGAACACGGCCCCGGTTCTGGACCATTTCTACTCCGACACCGCCGTGACGCCGCAACAGCATTATTGCTACAGGGTGCAGTCGGTGTGCGGCACCGCCACGAGCGACTCGCCGACGGCCTGCGTCGATATCCCCGACCAGCCTACCTGCTACCCGATGGTGGGCAACGGCACCGGCCAAGTGAACTATCTCCCTTTTTCCTGCTACTACAATTATTCATATAGCCAGCAGATCTATAAGGCTTCGGAGATCGGGGCGCATGGCGGCACCATCGCCTCTATTACGTTCCAGTACTTCTACGGCACGCCCTGCACGCTTAACGACATGACTATCTATATGGCCAATGTCTCCGACTCGATGTTCGCCAACAACAACGCCTGGGTCCCCGCCGACCAACTTACCGAGGTCTATAACGGCCCGATATTTTGCACCAATGCCGACTCCAACAATGTGACGGTTGACTTTGACCAGTATTTTGAGTGGGACGGCAGTAGCAATGTGGTTGTCGCCATCCTGAACAACAACGGCGCATATCTGGGCTATGAAAGCAGATTCTATGTCCATACCACGGATGTGCAACAGGCCATTTATGTCCAAAGCGACTATTCGCAGTTCAGCACTAACAATCCGGGCTCTTATGCCACGTTGACTACCAGACGTAACAATATGAAGTTCTGTTTCGGTCCGGAGCCGGACTGTTACAAACCCGTCCGGCTGAAAGTGTCAGACATTACCGCCTCAGGCGCCACGCTCTCTTGGCGCAGACACTCCGAGAATGAAAACAACTGGCAACTGGTGGCCGTCCCTTCCGGCAGTGCCGTGAGCAGCGGTGTGCCGGTGTCTGCCTATGACACCACCTATACGTTCACCACGCTGCAGGAAAACACGGGCTATGATGTGTATGTGAAGACCGTATGCTCCGATGCCGACCAGAGCGGGTGGGTGAGGGTCTCCTTCCGGACGCTCTGCACCCCTCATGTGGGCGTTCCTTACACGGAGAATTTCCAGAATTACGGCTCCGGCGACGAGGACGCATTCCCCAATTGCTGGACCCGGATGACAAACAACACTTCAGACCAATATCCCTTTATCAACGACGACTACCAGTTGGAGTTCTACTCGATAGACACCCTCTATGCTTTTGCCACGACGCAGGCACTCGACCTCTCCAACTTTGCCGCCAATACGCTGGCGGTAAGTTTTGAGATAGCCAAGGATGCCTCCGCCTCCGGCCGTCTCGATGTGGGCGTGATGACTGACCCCTCCGACCTCAGCACGCTGACGGTACTGAAGTCGTACTATCCAGCCGACTATGCCGCCGAGGAGGTTTTCCAGACGGAGCACATCACGCTGCCGCACGCCTATACGCAGCCTGTCTATATTGCCTTCTATGCGCCTGGCATCGGGGCAGCGATTGCAAACGGGGTCTATCTCAAGAACGTGAAAGTTGACCATGCCCCCGACTGCACCGCACCCGTCCGTCTGACCGTGTCGGATGTTACAGGCACGGCCGCCACAATATCGTGGCACGCCGCCCAATTTGGTGCACAAGGTTACACGTTGGCATACGGCGCCGTAGGGCAGACGCTGACGGCGCTGACCGTGCAGGGCACGTCACAGATGCTGACTGGCCTGACACAAGGCACCCGCTATCAGGTGCAGTTGTATTCCAACTGTGCCGAGGGCTCAGCTGACACGCTGACCGCACAGTTCACCACGCTGAGCTTTGTGGAATGCACACTGCCGGACACCAGCGCGAACGAGGTGACGGGTGTCTCGCCATCTACCTCCTACTATATTCCGACCAACAATTACTACAAATACACCTATTCGCAGCAGATCTACACCGCCGATGAGATTGACTCTTCCCATACCCCTTCGGTTCTTACGGCTATTGCTTTTGAGTACAGCTCCGCTACGCCTACCACCAACAAGAGCGACGTGAGCATCTATTTGGCCCACCGTGCCAGCAACACTTTCGCCAATTCAACCGACTGGACTCCTATATCAGAGGCCACCTTGGTGTATCAAGGCCCGCTTAACTGCTCGCAGGGCTGGAACAAGTTTGACTTTGACAATTATTTCTCCTACAACGGCAACGACAATCTTGTGTTGATTGTGGATGACAACTCCAATGGATACGACGGTAGCACTTACAGGTTCAACACCCATTCCGTCTATGGCTACAAGACAATGTACCTTTATAACGACTATATGAATGTTGACCCGACGAACCCGCCCTCGGGGCTGTCGATGATGGAACGCAATGATGTGAAGTTCTTCAAGTGCCAGCAGTTGATGCCGCAGTCGTGCCCCGTTCCGATGGTCTATATCTCCGGCGAGGAGTCTGACGCCGTTTCTGTGGCCTGGGTTTCTAACGGCAGCGAGACCTCCTGGAACCTCGAGTGCCGTCCCGCAGGGGACACGGTGTGGACGAGTGCCGGAACGGTCACGGCCTCTCCGCACACCCTCGGCAACCTTGCCACAGACGTGACCTACGAGGTGCGTTTGCAGGCACTCTGCGCCGCCGGCGACAGCAGTCTATGGGTCTATGCCACCGCCCACACCCCGTGCAATACCGTTGACATTCCGCTCAGCGAGAATTTTGAAAACAGCGCGGTGGGTGCCATTCCCGGCTGCTGGTCGCGGCTTTACAATACCGCCATGCCTGCGCCGGCCGTTAGCGATGCACAAGCCTATAACAGTACCAAGTCGCTGTTTTTCAACTGCTTGTCCGACAAATATGCCTACTTTATTTCGCCGCGTCTCGGTGACCACATTTCGATGGACAGTCTCCAGATAACCTTGGCTGCCTACAAGACATCTCGCCCCTATTTCATCCAAGTAGGCATTATGACGGATGCGGCAGACCCGTCCACCTTTGTGGCTGTCGGACAGGTTTCGCCCTCCGTCACCAATGCTTGGGAGAACGGCGAAGCCATCACGAGAAACTATGACGGCGAGGGCCGTTATGTGGCATTCCGCATTCCGCAGTGGTTCGCCAACAGCATCTACATTGACGATATCACCATCCAATACATTCCCAACTGTATGCATGTGGAGAACATCAATGCTGTCAATATCTCGTCGAACAGCGCCACCATCACCTGGACGGCCGGCGGCAGCGAGACCTCCTGGAACTATCTTGCGGGCCCGGCCGGCACCGTGAACCCCGAAACCGATGCGCCGATACAAACAAGCGACAACACGGTGGTCATTGACGACCTGTTGCCTAACACCTTGTACGACATCTATGTGCAGGCCTCCTGTTCGGGAGCAGACAACAGTTCGTGGGAGCGTTACCGTTTCCGGACGGGGTGCGCCGCCATTGCAACACTGCCCTTCACGGAGAATTTTGACAGCTATGTGGGCGTGACGGACGTCTATGACGGCAGCAACGTGATGCCCGCCTGCTGGTCGCGCATCAACACCGGCTCCGACGGGTATGACATCTTCCCGACCATATACTCGTCCAGCGAAGCCAACTCGCCCACCAACGCCCTCTATTTCTACACTTTCGGTTTTGAGGACTGCTCCGACATCTATGCCGTTTTGCCGGAAATCGACACCCTGCAACTTCCGATAAATACGCTGCAGTTGCTCTTCAATGCCAGGAGCCAATATTCAGGATACAACTTCGACCTCCAAGTCGGGGTGATGTCCAATCCTGCCGTTGCCTCAACGTTTGTGCCGATAGATACCATTTCCGTGAACTCCTATCCGAACTATTCCCTCGTGGAGGTGAATTTCAATAACTATCAAGGCGGCGGACAATATGTCGCCATCAAGGTGCTGAAACCGTCAACCTTCTACATCGGCAATTTCGGATATATCGACGATATTGTCCTTCAACTTCAGCCGCAATGCTCGCCCGTGCGCAACGTCACGGTCCAGAACATCACCGGCTCCTCGGCCTACGTGACGTGGGACAACGGCACCATCGGCAACGTGTCGCATTTCACGCTCGAATATGCCGAGGACGAGGAAGGCGCCACTTGGACGGTGGCGGACAACAGCATCACCAACAACTGGTATTTGCTTGGCAACCTCGATCCGCAAACCCATTATTTCGTCAGGGTCAAGACCACCTGCGAAGACGGCGACAGCGACTATGAGACCGTGGCGTTTACGACCAACTGTCTTGCCGGCGGCACCGTGTCAATAGGAACCGGCACCTCCAGCAGCGGCTTCTTGCCGTGTTACAGCAACTGGTGCTATTCCTACTCCCAGCAAGTGTACCTGGCTTCTGAGCTTGGCGGTCCCGCCACCTTGCGTTCCATATCTTTCGAGGTGGAAGAACTCAATGCCCCCATCCGTACTTTGCAAGTCTATCTGATGCACACTTCACAAAGCAACTCTGCCAGCTGGCTGACGGCCACTTCCGCCCAAATGGTTTACTCGGGACAGGTCACTTTCGCGACAGGTTGGAACACATTCAACTTCTCTGCGCCTTTCCAGTACAACGGCACCGACAACCTGGCGCTGATTGTGATTGACCAGACTGGCTCGTACGAGTATTCCAACATGTTCAAAGTACATGACGGTCCGTCTAACTGCTCCATGTATGATTACAACGATGATTTTCCATACAGCATCAGCACGGTGCCCTCTTCCGGATACTCCGAAACCACGAACTCGCGAAACAACGTGCGCTTCGGCGGCGACTGCGACAGCACCGTCACCTGCATCGCGCCCAACATGCTTGTGAGTGCGGTAGGGGAGACCTACGCCAACATTGTCTGGGCGAGTGGCCACCAGGAGAACGCTTGGGAAATGGACTATGCGGTCAGCGGCGACTCTGTCTGGACATCCGTGCCCAACCCCTCCGGATATTCCGCGCAGATTGCCGGCCTCACCTCCAACACGCCGTATCAAGTCAGGATGCGTTCCGTTTGCGGTGTCGGCGACGAGAGTCAGTATGTGTATGCCTCTTTCAGAACCAACTGTGGCATCCTGCCCATTCCATATTCCGAAGACTTCAACAGTTATACCAGCGGCATCGCAGCCTACACAACAGCCCCGAGCAGTTATCCGGCCGTTGACCTGCCGTCGTGTTGGACCTTCCTGAACCTCTCTGCGATCTCGTCCGCCTATCCGCAGGCATTCCTCTCCTCGTCATCCATCGTGGCATCCTCCGGAAACGCGCTGATGGTCAAGACCCATACAACGACACCGGCGGTTGTGGTGCTGCCCGTCTTCAACGTCGATATCAACACGTTGCAGATGACCTTCAAATTCCGCAACGAGTCCTCCTCGTCTGCCGGCAACCTGGAGGTGGGCTATGTGACCAACCCAAACGACGCCTCCACCTTTGTGTCGTTGCGTCAGTGTACGCCCACTACCGACATCACGGAAGTTGAGCAGATCTTCTCGGGTGTGCCGCCACTCGGCGCCGGCAACAGCCACATAGCTTTCAGATGCAATGGCGGCTCTTACAATTCGTACTATATCAGCATCGATGACATTTACGTGGAAACCATTCCTACATGCCCTCGTCCCGCCAGCCTGACCGTTGCCAACGTTACCGGCAGTTCCGTCGAACTGACTTGGGCGGAGACGGGTACGTCCACGGCATGGAACATCGAGTATGGACCGCAGGGCTTCGCCAACGGCACAGGAACTGTAGTGCCCGTGACCACCAACCCGTTTACAGTTACAGGGCTTTCGACCACGGCATACGACTTTTACGTGCAGGCCGATTGTGGCGGTGGCGATGTCAGCAACTGGCGCGGTCCGGTCACCGCAACGCCCGGCAGTTACAACATGCCCGCCGCCGGCTCTGTTACGTTGACCTTGTGTGACGGTATCATTTACGATGACGGCGGCGCCACGGGCAGCTACTCCAACAATTGCAGCGGCACTGTCGTAATCAATCCGGCCACGCCGGGCAATGTCGTCAAAGTGCAGGGCATCGGCAACTTCTCCACGGAGGGCAACTATGACTACTTGACCATCTATGACGGTCCCGACAATACGGGCGCGCAACTTTTCACCACCCAGGGCAACTCAACCGGCACAATACCGGAGTGTACCTCCACCACGGGCCCGATTACGCTGTACTTCTATTCAGACTACAGCGGCATGTACGCTGGCTTTGCCTTGCAGGTTTCCTGCGTTGACACAACGGGCGGCACTCCTGACCCCAGCATTGTCTGCGATGCACCAGCCAACCTTATGGCTTCAGACATCACATTCAACAGTGCCAACCTCTCGTGGACACAGACAGGCACCCCTGACGGATGGACGGTCTATTTCCGCAAGGGCGCCGAGGCCTGGACCACGGTGAACACCGCAACACCGTCGCCGTATGTGCTCACCGACCTCGCCCCCGAGAGCAACTATGAGGCATACGTGGTGGCCGTGTGCGGCGACTCTGTGAGCTCGCCGTCCAATACCGTGACATTCAGCACACTGCCGGACGGCATTGCCGACTATGCGCTGAGCCGGACCCAACTCTACCCGAACCCGACCAGTAACAGCGTCACAATCGTGAACCACAACTGCACGATAGAGACGGTTGAGGTTTATGACGTTTGTGGCCAGACACTCCGCAAGCAGCGCGTCAACGGCAACAGCGTAATGCTGCCCGCCGACAACCTTGCCGCCGGCGTTTATTTCGTGCGGGTCATCACCGACCGCGGCACCATCGTGAAGCCTTTTACAAAACGGTAGTCCGTGGTATGAATAATCGAAAAGGGGAGGCAGAACAGCCTCCCCTTTTTTCATTGCGGTTCTATGCACTTAGTTTAGACTTGTACCTTACGACTTTAGGGCGTCGCACGAGTCGCCCCCTCTTCCATCACAAATCGCAAGTCAGCCCTGACAAAGAAGTTCTCGCAGTGATTGGGCATCTCCGATGCCCCAATCAAAGGCGGCTCGTTGAGCCGCCTTTGACCATAACCGATGGTGAAGCCGTCGGAGCAAGCCGCGCCCCAAGTCAAACAGGTCCTCGAAGAGGGC
>CAVIJD010000033.1:0-24254 GCA_963643165.1 bacterium
GTTATGGAGCAGACTGCCTACGGCAGCCCGCTTTCGCCCTCTCCGAGGGCGTTGCGTAAGTCGCTACATCCTCCATCTTAGTTGGCAAGTCAGCCCTGGCAAAGAAGTCCTCCCCCTGTTCGGGCATCGGAGATGCCCCATCATTGGCGGCTCGTTGAGCCGCCAATGACCATAACCGACGGTTCCGCTCCCTTGCGGTCGCTGCGCCGTCGGAGCAAGCCGTGCCCCGAGCCAATTGGAGCCTCGGAGAGGCTCAACATTGTGAAAAGAGAGAAAGAACAACATGCGTAACGCTCTAAATTCTACATTCGTGCGGTAGCCGTGAGCATTCCCCTGTACCTCCTGATAGTCTCTTCGAGACCCAGATAGAGGGCATCGCAGATGAGGGCGTGGCCGATGGAAACCTCTTTCAAATTGGGGATCTGCTGGCTGAAATAGCGCAGGTTGACCAGTGAGAGGTCGTGGCCGGCATTCAGTCCCAAACCTTGCCTGTCTGCCTCTTGCGCCGCCGTGACGAAGGCGGCGATGGCCTGCTCGCGGTCTTTGGTGTAGTTGGCGGCATACGACTCGGTATAAAGTTCCACCCGGTCGGTGCCTGTCTGCTTGGCTCCGGCCACCATGACAGGGTCGGCATTGACGAAGATGCTGGCGCGGATGCCCTTCTCATGCAGGCGGGCAATGATGCCGGAGAGGAACTCGCGGTTGGCGAGAGTGTCCCAGCCGGCGTTGGAGGTCAAGGCCTCGGGCGGGTCGGGCACTAAGGTCACTTGCGTGGGCACCACCTCCGTGACCAAGTCCATAAAGCGGTCGGACGGATACCCCTCGATGTTGAACTCCGTGGTCACTATTTTCTTGAGGTCATAAACATCGCGGTAGCGGATGTGCCGCTCGTCAGGGCGCGGGTGTACCGTGATGCCCTGGGCACCAAACCGTTCACAGTCTTTGGCCACCTGCAGGAGGTCGGGCATATTGCCGCCGCGCGCATTGCGCAGGGTTGCCACTTTGTTGATGTTTACGCTTAACCTTGTATCCATAATCCGTATGTTACTGTTTGCTATTATATGTTATTGTCTTTATTCGCTTGTCCTTGCTCGAGTTGCGCGGCCACAATTTCGGCGATATCCTTGACGGGCAACTCCGTGCCGTGGCGGAATGCTTTCTTGCACATCGGGCAGGCCGTGGCTATCAGGTCGGGACTGGGTTTCAGGAGATTGTCGAGTGCGGCGTTGCGTATCACCGTCTGCTGGTCGAGGGTGATGACGGTGTTGCCGAGGTTCATGCCGCAGCAGAGGCTCTTCTCTTTCTCGTTTTCGGTCTTAAGCAGCACCGCGGCGGCGTTGAGCACATTGCGGGGCTCTTTGTAGATGCCGCAGCCGCGCCCCAAGTCGCACGGGTCGTGGTAAGTAACCCTTTCCTCTCCCCTCTTCACCTTTATTCTTCCGGCTTTAATCAGGCGGTCCAGATATTCGGTATGGTGCATAACGGGGATAGGGAGGTTATAATCGTTTTTGAAGGTATGGTAGCAGATGGGGCATGAGGTGATGAGCATCTCGGCGCCGGAGCTGAGGATGAGTTCCGTATTCTTGCGTCTCAGCTCGGCGGCCTGGGCGTTGAAGCCCTGCTGTTGCAGCGGCCGACCGCAACAGATGCTGCGCTCCTCGTCCATAAACCAATACTTCTGCCCTGCCGCCTTGAAAATAGTCTGCATTGACTGCGTAATGGCGGGTGTGAGGCGCGACATGCAGCCGCCGAAGTAGGCCACGCGTCCGATGGCATTAAACGACTTCACATTGCCAAGGTAACGGTAGTTCTCCGGAATGTCGAGCGCTCCCTTGTCGCGTGAGATGCGGCGGATGCCCATCAAGTCGATGTTCACGGGGCAGTCTTCGGCGCAGCGGCGGCACATCAGGCAGTTTTTGCCCGCGGCGATGATGTCCTTGTGATGCTCGAGGTTGCGGAGATTGCGCAGCAGATACACGGACTGCACATCGTCGATGCCGAGGTTCTTGTAGAGCGGGCAGGCGTCAATGCACATACCGCAGCGCGAGCAGGCGCTGAGTTCGTACTTGGTGTAGCCAGTAATTTGGGTATGTTCGCGCAGACCGAGACGGCGGAAATAAATCAGGAATATCTCGGTAAAGATGTGCATGTATCTTGTAAAGGGCAGCAGCACAAAGAACAGGCAGAGGGCCAGGGAGTAGAGCGTCCAGAGCGGCAGTTCCACCACCGCCGCCACCTCGGGACTGAAGAGGCTGCCGATGCTGCCCGTGAGGAAGCCGCCGTTGCCGTAGAGACAGGCGCTGGCCGACTCGCTGAGCAGACGCAACGGAAAGATGCTCCAGAGCGCGATGCGGATGGCGTTGTCCATAACCGTGTGCTTTGTGGCACGGCGCATGCCCATAATGCGGGAATAGCACTTCTTGACAAGTGCCAGAAATATGCCCGACAGCACATAGAGCAGCAGCAAGTCCATCAGCTGCGTGAAGAACAGGGCCATTTTGGTCTCGGGCGGGGCCGTGTGGAAATAGCGGTAGAAGATGGCCACCCAGAAGTGGAATTTCCCTTGTGTGCCGATGCGGCTCTCGATGGCGCCCACCACGATAAGCAGGAACCAACCGAAGGCGATGCTGCGGTGCATATAGCCGAGACGGGGGTTCTTTTTGGAGATGCGCAGGTGGAGCAGGCACTCCTTGAACATCTCCCACAGGGCAGGCAACAACTTGCCCGTGAAAATATTCTTGCGGATAGTGGCGCGCTGCAAACGGTCAAACTGCCGTATCCAGCGCACATATTTATAAATGCAGATGATGAGAAGCGCGAACGCTCCTAACACGAAAGGCAATACGAAAGGACTGAAATTTTCCATTAGCGTAACAGTTCGTTGGTGTTCGTAAGTATTTGCCTCATATTGATGATGAGGGAGCGCAGGTTGACGCCGCGCGGGCACACCAGCGTGCACTTGCCGCAAAGCATGCACTTCTGCAGTTCCTGCTCTACTTGGTCGTACTGGCCACGGCTGAAGCCGCAGTGAACCTTGCGGATGTTAAAGTCGGTGAACGCCCTGGCCGAGCAGGAGGCCGTGCAGCCGCCGCAGCCGATGCACCGCCGGTAGGAGGGGACAAGCTGTGCCAGTTGCCGGTATTTCGACAAGTCGGCGTTGTTGAGTTTCACCGAACGCGTTTGCGTGATAGAAAATCCAAAGTCTGCCATTATTTCTTCAATACTTTTTCGCGGAGGGCGATGCCGCCGGTGACTTCAAAAATCTTGCGAACCTCTTCCATATCCTCGTGGGGGATGTCGCGCAGGGCGCCCGGGCCTTTGCCGTGGTAGTTGGCGCCCAGTTTCGGGGCCACCTCCTGGATGTTGTCGATGAACCATTTCCAGACGGGGCCTTGCTCCACATGCAATTCAGGCTTCACCCGGTCGGGATAAACGCAATAGCCGATGTCGAGGATGTTCTGTTCCACAGTCTGCATCAGATGAACCTGCTGGCGTCCCATGCGGCTGTCCTTGAAGTAGCCCAGTTCCTGCGATATGCGGCGCAGGATGGAGATAATCTCGCCGGGGGCGTTTCCCCGGGGGCAGCGAGGCATGCACGACATGCACTGGCCGCAGTACCAGATCGTGTCGCCGCGGAGCAGTTTCTCAATGGCGTCATTGTCCTCGCGTTGCACCGTGTCGCAGATGCGGCGCGGGTCGTAGTCATAAAACTCCGCCGCCGGGCACACTGCCGTACACATGCCGCAGTTCATGCAGGCCTTGAGAGCTCCCTCGTAGCGCGAGTCCTGTTTTATGAGGTCTGTCAGGCTCATCGTCTATTTCTGTTTTATTCTGTTTAACTTCATGAGGCGGAAGAAGCACTTCGGGAACGGCTTGGTACGATCTTTGTTCAGCATATTGATGCAAAGGTTCAATTTGCTGACGATAGGGATCTTGTGAACCTCGACAAATTCGATCAGGGTGCCGTCGGGGTCCTCGATATAGGTAAAATGGCCGGAGGCCTGTCCCATGTCAAATTGGGAGTCGCCGGCGCAACTATCCACGGTGAACTTCACGCCGCACGCGTTGCAATGCTGTTCAAAAGCCCGCATGTTGACCACCTCGAAGCAGAGTTGGATAAAGCCGGGGTCACCCCAAAAGCGTCCCTCGTAGATCTTGCGGGGCTGGCGGTCGAGCGCCTGCACCAGTTCTATGGTGCTGTTGCCGTACAACTCGCTGAACGGGCCGCTGAAAGGCTTGCTGCGGGCAAGAAGCACGCGGCGGTAGTTCTGCTCGCCGCCCCGCAGGTGCTGCCAGTCGCTGAACACGCCCGTCTTGTCATAGACCACCGTGTCGTAGCCCAGCACCTCGCCGTACATCTTGACAGAGCGTTCCATGTCGGAGACACCGGCCATAGCGCCGACCACGCCGCCGGAGTAGCGGTTCTCGTCTATAAATATATAATTGTCTTCCACAATCTGGAAACAGTTGCCGGCGGGGTCGTGGACATAGAAAGTAGGAATGCCGCGGGGGTCGGTGACTATCGGGGTTATGGAGGTGCATTTGCGAAGCAGTTCCTCGTGGTAGGCGGCAATGTTGTGGCTTTTCAACTTGGCCGCAAAAAAGCCGAGGTCGCCCGTCTGGATGTCGAAAGCGGGCGGCACGGGCTTGCGCTCCGAATACTGCCAAATCTCAAATCCGCCGCCGCCCTGCAGGTTGACGTTGATGCAGGCGTGGCGCTTTTGCGGAACATTGCCCGTATAGGGAAGCATACGTTCCGCCACCGTGTCGTCTTCCAGAATCTTGACATTCGCTTGAAACATGTCGGCCATCCATCTTTCAGAAGCTTTCATGTCTTCTGTGCCGACACCTATCTGCTGGATTCCCGCAATTGTATAATTCACCATTTTGCGTCTGTTTTTTTAATTCAGGGCGCAAAAATACAAAAAATATCAGACTATATTTTGTATTTTTGCACCCGATTCAATTAAAATAATCAATTTAAAGTATTAATAATTAAATAGTTAAAAACGAATATGGAAGAAAAGAAGACTTCAATGATCAGACTCAGGATGAGTTCTCAGGATGCCCATTACGGCGGCAACTTGGTTGACGGTGCGCACATGCTTGCCCTTTTCGGCGACGTAGCCACAGAGCTTTTAATCATGCAAGACGGCGACGAGGGGTTGTTCTGCGCTTACGACAACGTTGAATTTCTGGCTCCCGTGTATGCCGGCGACTACATTGAGGCTGTAGGAGAGATCACGCATGTGGGCAACACCTCGCGCAAGATGGTGTTTGAGGCTCGCAAAGTCATCGCCCCGCGTCCTGACATCAGTGCCTCGGCTGCCGACGTGCTGCCCGAACCCGTAGTGGTATGCCGCGCTTCCGGCACCTGCGTTGTCCCCAAGAACTGCCAGCGCAAATAGTCGCCCTTATCCAATCCAGCATTTCTCACAAATAAAAGAAACAGAATATGGAAAAGTTAATCATAACGGCTGCCATCTGCGGCGCCGAAGTCACCAAACAACAGAATCCCGCCGTGCCTTATACGGTGGAGGAAATCGTCAAAGAAGCCAAATCGGCCGTAGATGCCGGCGCCGCCATCGTACACCTGCATGTGCGTGAAGACGACGGCACGCCGACCCAGAGCCGCGACCGTTTCCAGGAGTGCGAAGAGGCCATCCTGAAAGTTTGCCCCAACGTAATCCTGATTCCCTCCACGGGAGGCGCCGTGGGCATGTCGCCCGACGAGCGTCTGCAGTCAACGGACACCACTCCCCTGCCGGAGATGGCCACCCTCGACTGCGGCACCTGCAACTTCGGCGACGAGATCTTCGACAATACCATGCCCACGATGCGCGCTTTCGGCAAGCGCATGATCGAGCGCGGCATCAAGCCTGAGTACGAGTGCTTTGAGATGGGACATCTTGACACCATCCTCAACATGGCACGCAAAGGCGAAGTGCCCGGAGCCCCGATGCAGTTCAACTTCGTGTTAGGCGTGCCCGGATGCACCCCTGCCACCGTTGAGAACCTCTGCTGGCTCGTCAAGAACATCCCTGCCGGCTCCACCTGGACCAGCACGGGCATCGGCCGCCATGCGTTCACCCTCGCTGCCCCCACCATCGTCATGGGCGGCAACGTGCGCGTGGGCTTTGAGGACAACCTCTACCTCGAAAAGGGCGTGCTCGCCAAGTCCAACGGCGAACTCGTGGACAAGGTGGTGCGCCTGGCCAAACTGCTCGGCCGCCCCATCGCCACCTCCGACGAGGCCCGCGAGATCTTGGGTCTCCGCAAAAAATAACAGGGTCCGACCGACAACCCTAAAAGCGCGGATGCAGAAACTGCATCCGCGCTTTTTTTTGTGACCCGTTCAGCAAAAACAAAAATTTGGCTTTCTCGACGAAAAGTCTTATCTTTGCTGCCTGTAAAAAAACAATCCATCGTTCAAACACATTAATCCTACCAATAATAATATGACCATTGAAGAAGTAGCAACATTGGTGCAAGGGACTATCATCGGAGGCTCCAAGTTCAAAGACCGTCAAGTGGACTTCATCTTCGCCTCAGACCTGATGAGCGACGTGCTGACACTGAAAGACGTGAACAACCTGATGCTGATGACCGGACTCTCAAACTTGCAGGCCATCCGCACTTGCGAGATGTCAGACATCCAGATGCTCCTCATTGTCAGAGGCAAGGCCGTGACCGACGAGATGCTCGAAATAGCCGAAGAGAACGACATGACCATTGTCCAGACCAAGTTCTCTCTTTACAAATCTTCCGGCATCCTTTACAATGCCGGCATCAATCCCATCTATTAACCATCAACAAACTCAGACACTATGGATTTCAGATTTCACGTTGAAGGAGGCGACTTTACAAATGCAGGATCCGCATCCAGTTCCGTAAAGCGTATGATGAAAAAATTAGGGGTAAACCCTGACATTGTAAAACGCACCGTCGTGGCGCTCTACGAGGCCGAGGTCAACATAGCGGCGCATGCCTACCGCGGCGACATCGACGTGAACCTGGAGGAAGACAAAATACATATTGTATTGGCAGACGAAGGCCCCGGCATCCCTAACATCGACTGGGCCATGCAGGAGGGCAACTCCACCGCATCGGCCAAAGTGCGCGAGATGGGCTTCGGCGCCGGCATGGGGCTGCCCAACATCAAGAACAACTCCGACAAGCTGGACATCCGGACGGAAGTGGGAAAAGGCACAACCATCGAATTTGTCAACTATTTCAACCATTAGCCGCCATGAACGAAAAACAGGATTTCCACCATGCCTTGAATTTCAAATACGACCTGTGCATCGGGTGCGCCCACTGCACGGGTGTTTGCCCCACCGGCGCCATCCACGTCGAAGACGGCCACCCCGTACTCGACCCTAACCGCTGCATAGACTGCGGAAGGTGCTATCTGGCCTGCCCCGTCAATGCCATCTACATCGAACAGGACGACTTCAAAACCGTTTACAACTACAAATGCCCCGTGCTGCTCTTGCCTACGCTGTTTCTGTCGCAGTTTGACGATAAATTCAAGGAGCAAACTATCCTTTCAGCCCTCTACCACATCGGCTTCAAGCATGTTTATGAGGTGGAAAAGAGTGTGGACTTCATCAAGATGCAGATGCGGCGGAGCGTGGAGGAGAACAACGGCTTCAAACCCATCATCTCCACATTCTGTCCCGCCATTGTGCGCCTGATACAGGTCAAGTTCCCGGTGCTGATCCCCAACCTTTATCTGGAAAAGCCCCCGCTCGACCTCACCGCCCTCTACATCAAGAAAAGCCTGACCGAACAGGGTACACCCTACGAGGACATCGGCATCTTTTATGTGGCGCCCTGCGCCGCCAAAATCGCCGCCATCAAAAGTCCTGTGGGAGAAGAGAAATCGCAGGTTGACGGCATCGTGAATATGAACTACCTGTTCAACAAGGTGATGAGAGTCATCAAGTCGGGCGAATACAAAATCTGCGGCGACCGCGCACGGTTTCACCGTCTGTCGAAAGACAGCATCCGCTTTACGCTCACGGGCGGCGAGGTGGCACTGCTCAAGCAAGGGCGCAACCTTGCCATCGACGAGGTTCACAATGTCTCCGACTTCCTGGAGAAGTTGGAGGACGAAGACATCCAGGACATTGACTTCCTGGAGTTGCGGGCTTGCGACGAGAGCTGCGCCGGCGGCATCCTGTGCGCCGACAACCGCTTCCTGGTGGCCGAACGACAGCGCAAACGCATACAGAAATGCTCCGAAGAGGTCGATAGCGAAGACAATGACCTGCTCAACTATTTCAGTTTCCTGGCTGAACACCATACTGTAGTCGGGGAGATTGAACCCCGCTCTATGGACAAGATGGACGACAATTTGGCCATTGCGATGCAGAAGATGAAGCGGGCCTTTGAAATTAACCAGAACCTGCCGCAGGTCGATTGCCGGCTTTGCGGTTATCAGACCTGCAAGACGCTGTCTGAAGCCGTAGCCAACGGCAAAGCCGACATTTCGCAGTGCATATTTGTGCAACGGTCTATGGAACAATGTGATATGCTCAACATGCAAGAAGCCCTGAAAATCTCCCGCAAGGTTTGGGGCTCTAAAAAGACCGACCCGTCTGTCGTGAAAAACCTCAACAATCACTGACACTGACACTGACACTAACACCAAACAACGCTAACAACAGAAACACAAGTGACGGACAAAGCTTTGATGCTCGAAAAACTGCAGGATGTCCTGCTCGATTCCCTTGAAATCACGGGATGGGTCATGCTGATGATGACCCTGATAGAAATCATAAACGTCTCCTCTTCGGGGAAATGGATGGAGCGGTTCCGGCATCGTCCGTTCTTGCAGATTGTCATCGCCTCGCTGCTGTGCGCCATTCCAGGCTGTGCCGGCGGGTTTGCCGTCGTGTCGATGTTCACGCACAACATCATCTCCTTCGGGGCTTTCATCGCCGGCATGACGGCCACTTTCGGCGACGAGGCGTTCTATCTTTTTGCCCAGAGTCCAAAATGGGGCGTCATCCTCACGGCCGTGCTCTTCGGCATCGCCTTGGCCATGGGCGCGCTGTTCCAGTTTTTGGGACGCAAATGGCACTTCGCCCTCGAGCCGCACCGTTTTGAAATACACCAAGACGAAGACTGCCATAGCCACGACGACAACCACACCGCCGGCATGAACCGCAAACGCAAATTGCAGCACTTCCTGAAAGAACATGTGTGGCACCACGTCATCAAACACCATCTGCTGCAAGTGTTCCTGTGGTCGTTTGGGGTGCTGGCCGTGTTGGCCATTGTCGGTTTCTTTGTCGATATTGAGAGCCTGATGCGCTCCGACAGCAGCGTCAAGTACCTGATGCTCCTGTTTGCCGTGTTGGTGGGTTTTATTCCCGAGTCTGGACCGAACCTGATATTCATCGCCCTGTTTTTAGACCACAGCATCCCATTCGGCATCCTCCTGGCCAACTCCATATCACAAAACGGTCACGCCGGCCTGCCCTTGCTGGCACAGTCGCGCAAGAATTTCCTCATCATGAAAACCATCACGATGCTTGCCGGCCTGCTCATCGGCGGCATACTCATCAGCATTTAGGCACCCGACACCGGATGCCCCGCTTCTAATTATGGCTGTCCCATAAAAATTCGGGAAAGAGGGAAATAACCACCCACAAGTCATCGGGCTGACTTGAGACTTACGATGGGAAATGGGGCAATATGGCTCTGTTCTCAGCGAACGTTGAGGGCAAGGTTCTTGAAACGCTCGTATTCCTGCTCGCGGATCTGGAGCCCTTCGTACATAAAATTGCGGATACAACCAAAGTTCTGTTGTATGGCCTCGAACACCGCCATAATGTTCTCTTTTTTTGCCATATAGGCATTTTTAAACTCCCGGGCCACCTCAAAATTGAGTTTGAAGACGGCGATAAGACCGTAAATCATCCATGCCCGTATGCGTATGGCGGCGTTGCTGCGCAGATAGTCGGCAGCAATAGTCTCTTCATCAACGCCCAGCAACGCCAGCAGCAATGCCGACACGACTCCCGTGCGGTCTTTGCCGACGGTGCAATGGATAAGGGTGCTTTTGCCGCTGTAAGTATTCTCGAAAATCTGGTGCATGATGGCCGCCATTTGGTCAAGGGCATCCTTGTTGGTAATCATGCTCTTGTAAAGCTCGGGCATATTGGGGATCAACGAGCGGATGCGTTCCTTGCTGAACGTCTGCTGGATCTCGCGGAAGGATTTGCCTTTCAGTTCGTGCGTAATGCCTAAGATAGACTCCTTGAAAATCGGAATGGGACGATAGGCAATGCCAGAGATGACGGGGTCGGGCTCGTCTTTGCACTCTTCCGGCGTGCGGAGGTCGATAATCGTTTTCAATTGGCTGCCGTGCAGGGCCTCAATGTCCCTCATTGTGAGGTTGGCCAGATGTCCGGAACGCAGAAACAGACCGTATTTCACATAACGTCCGTCGCTGGTGCGCAAGCCTCCAAGGTCCCGGAAATTCTTGACATTTTCGAGAACGGAGAAATCTTTATCACAATGAAAAGCCATGGCCGAATGCGTGTTAAAAAAACGGTGCAAAAATAGCAAAAAACTCTATTGCTCCGATGTTTCGTTTTGGTTGATTTTTAAAAGAAAATCCTATTATTTGCCCTGCGAGGATTTTGTGTTTCCTGAAGACAAAAACTCATCGTCCGTCAAGGTCAGGAGAAAGGCTTTAAGGTCGGCGAGGTCCGTTGGCGAAAGATGCCGTCCGCCCTCGTCCAGTTTGTGCATCAGCGGGCTCACGTAGGGTGACGGCTGCAGTTCCTCGTTGTAGAATTTCAGCACCTCGTCCAGTGTTTGGAAGCGGCCGTCGTGCATATAGGGGGCGGAGACCTCAACGTTGCGCAACGAGGGCGCGCGATAGGCTCCGCGGTCGCTTTCCATGCCTGTGTAAGAACGGCGGTCAAGCGGGTCGGTGAAAACCTGATCCAAGCCGTTGTTGTAAAACAGGTTCGTGGTAAACAGGGGCGAGCCCTCACTGCCGTGGCAATGGAAACAGTCGGCACCCTCCTCGGTGGTGAACAGGATATAGCCGTGCAGTTCTTGAGGCGTCAGTTGTTCCTCGCCGCGCAAGTAGCGGTCAAACCGGGAGTTGCCCGACACCAGTGAGCGCACATACTGGGCTATTGCTTTTTCTACACGTTCCATCGTAATCTCTTCGGAGCCAAAGGCTTTGCCGAACATGACAGGATATTTTGAGTCGGCGCGCAATGCCGCCAGGGTGCGTTCTTCGGTACTGCAGAGTTCGTCTTCCGCCAGAATGGCCATCCTGACGATGTCCTCGATGTTGCGGCATTGTTCATTACGGTTTCCAAATGTCACGCTCCCGTTCCAGAAGTAGCCCTCGCCGTTGAACACAAGATTGGTCAACGGCATGGCATTGTGTGCCGTCGCGATGCCCGCACGTCCGCGGGGTCTGCCGTCGCGAAGCCGCGGATTGTCCGAGCCAAGGTCATAGTTGTTCGCCCGCCGGTGACAAGAAGCGCACGACATCATGGAGTCCGCATTTTGTCCGACATAGCCGCAGAGCAGGGGGTCGTGAAAGAGTGCCTCGCCCAAGGCGATGCCCTCCACCGTCATCGGGTTGTCGTCGGGGATGTTCAGCCTTTCTGGAAAGCCGAAAGGCACCTTGATGTTATAGGGAGTGGGCTCCTCGTAACGGTTGCGGCAAGAGGTCTGCAACAGGAGAAGACATCCGGAAAAGAGTGCCAAGAAGAATGCCAAGCCCCTATTCATCAAAGAGGAGTTCAGCCTGAACGCCGCCCTCGTCGTGTTTGCCATTGTCGGCATCGACGGCAGGGCCAGGATTGGAGTCAAATTGCTCTTTGGCGACGGCATAGTCCACGTCTTCCGCTTCAGCGTCAGCCTCCTCGCCGAGGGGCTCTTCCTCACCCGTGTCCTCGTCGTCAAAGTTTTCATCAAAGGGGAGCGGCTCGATGAACGAAACCTCCTTGAATTCGGAATAGTTGACGCGCTTGCCGCGGGCTCGTGCACCGGTAAGGTCCATAAACTCGGCACAGTTAATGATTTCCACACTGTCTTCCGTCTCCTTCTTTTTGCGATAGACGATCTTGGCTTGCGGCAGATAGTCGATAGAGAGGCACAGCACCTGTGCGTCGGCATCGGGGAGCAATTCCACCTTTTTGGAAAAACTGTCGGGCACGACCCTTTTCATATAGCACTTCCCGTCGCTTTTTTGCAGATAGAAGAGCGTGATTGTCAGATGGCTGTTCCACTTCTTGACATATTCAAGGTCATCGTCAAAGTGTGTGGAGTTGTCGAAGCCCGTAACGCGGTAGGCGCCGTTGCCATAGACGGCCAGAATTTTGTCGTCGCTCTTGAAAGAGCCCAGCAGTTCGCCGCGTCCGTCATTGTTGAGGCGGAGCACCGACTTCTCGAAATAGACATCGATGGCGCTCAGTGTGGAGACGCCCTCCTTGGCCAGTTCAATTTTGGCTATCGGGTAGCGCGTCAGGATATTGCCCAAGGCGGAGCGGCTTTTGATGGCCAGTTTGCTGAAATCATAGTCGAACTCCCGTTTCTTGAGTTTCTTTTGCGGCTTCAGTTTGATGCGGATCACCTCGGCCTCGCCGTTCGGGTTAGAGGTAAAATAGAGCACCTTGGAGCCTTGCTTGCCCTTGGTGAGGTCATACTCCTTGTCGCGTGAGATGCCGCCGACGGCGAACCGCTTGACCATAGCCGGGCCGCCGGCGCCGTTCGTGTATATCATATTGTATATATGTCGGTCGTCGCCGCGTTTGAACACGCCCGCGTAGATGATGTCTTTGCCGAAGAAATGCTTGTCGGCCACCTTGCTGACGGAGAACTTTCCGTCCTCGCGGAAGACGATAATCTCGTCAAGGTCGGAGCAGTCGCAGACGTAGGTCACGCCCTCTTCCTTTTTCAAGGCAGTGCCCACGAAGCCCTCTTTCATGTTGGCGTAGAGTTTCTGGTTTGCCACGGCCACCGTGGAGGCCACGATGGTGTCAAAGTTCTTGATTTCGGTAAGGCGTTGTTTGTCGGCGCCGTATTTCTTTTTGAGTTGGCGGAAATAGTTGATGGCATAATCCACCAGGTGGGCGAGGTTGTTCTGCACCTCGTCGATATACATTTCTATGTCTGCAATCTCCTGTTCCGCCTTTTTGATGTCGAAGATGGAGATCTTGCGGACAGGCTTTTCACAGAGGGTCAGCACGTGGTCGCGCGTAATCTCCATCCGGAAGAGGCTGCGGTAGGGGTCAAAGGCGCGCTCTATGTTCGTGACCTGGTCGTCCCAAGTGGCAGTTTCCTTTTCCAGTTCCTTATAGATTTTCTTCTCGAAGAATATCTTTTCGAGCGACACCTTATGCCATTGCCGGTTGAGTTCATCGAGTTGGATTTCCAATTCGCGTTGCAGGAGGTTGAGCGTATTCTCCGTATTGACTTTGAGGATATCCTTCACATTGGTGAAACGGGGTTTGCCGTCCCAGATGACGCAAGCATTGGTAAAGTAGGTCATCTCGCAATCGGTGAAAGCATACAAGGCGTCGATAGTCTGGTCGGGCGAAGCGCCGGGGGCAAGGTGGAGGTAAATCTCAACGGAGGCGGCGGTGTTGTCGTCAATTTTCTTGATTTTGATTTTGTCGCTTTCCACCGCATTGGCGATGGAGCTCTTGGCCTCGTTGATCAGTTTTCCCGTGGTGGTGCCGTAGGGTATTTCGGTGATGACGAGTGTCTTGTTATCGACGATGCTGATTTTGGCGCGGTTGCGGATCCTGCCGCCTTGGGCACCGTTGTTGTAGCGGCTCACATCGACCATTCCGCCCGTGGGGAAGTCGGGGTAGATTTCAAAGTCCTCGCCTTTGAGGATCTTGATGGAGGCGTCAATCAGTTCGTTGAAGTTGTGGGGCAGTATCTTGGTGGACATGCCGACGCCCACGCCGTCAACGCCTTGGGCCAGCAGGAGCGGAAACTTGATGGGCAGGGCAATCGGTTCCTTGTTGCGCCCGTCGTACGACACCTGCCATTCGGTGGTTTTGTGGTTGAACACCACCTCCAATGCGAATTTGGAGAGGCGCGCCTCAATGTAACGGCCGGCAGCGGCGGGGTCTCCGGTCAAGATGTTACCCCAGTTTCCTTGGGTGTCAACTGTCAGCTTTTTTTGACCGAGTTGCACCAGCGCACCATAGATGGACTGGTCGCCGTGAGGGTGGTATTTCATCGTATTGCCCACAATGTTGGCCACCTTGTTATAGCGCCCGTCTTCGAGTTCGTCCATCGAGTGCAGGATGCGCCGTTGCACGGGCTTCAGTCCGTCGTACACGTCCGGGAACGCGCGGTCGAGGATGACGTACGAGGCATAGTCGAGATACCATTCGCGGTACATCGTCTGCGCAAAAATCACCTTGTGCAGGTCGGAGGGTTCGGTTTCTGACGGGTCAGGCAGGACGATAGCCTCGTCTTGTTCTCCCTTGTTTTCTTCTTCTTTCTTATCGTCTTTGGTCTTGTCTGTCATCTGTTTTAACGTAAGGGCTGCAAAAATACGATAAATGCCGTTATCCTTGCATTTCAGGCTTGAGATTTTAGACTCGTGGCGTAAGGATTGTTATGCCTATCGACACCTCTTCCATCACAGGTCTCACGACCTCCCGGGCCTTGTGTGCCGGGCAAAAAAAAGGCCGTTTCACTTCGGGTCGCCTCTGTCAACCACCAATTCATAGCCGATGCGCTCGACACTTTCTTTGACGCTGGCGCAACATTCGGCAGCCTCGTCGCCTGTACATATCTTATTGTCATACAGCAAGTACTTGTTTCTCACCTCCACTGGTGAAAGGTTTGGCATGATGACATTGGCGCCGTGGCGTATGCCCTCTTCGCGTCCTGAGGGGCTGATGGTGCCCAAGGCAGTAGTGGCGGGCAGGAGCACGTTGGGCTTGAGCAGGCGTATGATTGACAGCAGTGTGAGGGTTTGCCACAGTGTGCCCGCGGGCTTTTCGGCAAACGGCGTGTCATGTTCCGGAATAAAGGGACCGATGCCCACCATCTGAGGCTGCAATTCGCGGATGAACTGCAGGTCCTCGTAGAGCGTTTCGGGGGTTTGCCCCGGACTGCCCACCATAAAGCCGCAGCCGACTTGGTATCCGATGTCTTTCAGATTGAAAAGGCACTCTTTCCGGTGGCCGAGCGACATGCTTTCGGGGTGCAACAGTCTGTAATGCGCTTCGTTGGCGGTCTCGTGCCGGAGCAGATAGCGGTCGGCGCCGGCCTCGAAGAGACGGCGGTAGCTCACCCGCGACCGTTCCCCTAACGAGAGCGTGACGGCACAGTCGGGGTGCTCCCGCTTGATGGCGGTGACGATGTCGCACATGACGGGGTCCGTATAGTAGCCGTCTTCGCCGCCCTGCAGCACAAAAGTCCTGAAGCCGAGGGCATAGCCGGCACGGCAGCATTGGAGGATCGTCTCCTTGTCGAGGCGGTAGCGGTCGGCGTTGGCATTGCTCTTGCGTATGCCGCAATAGTAGCAGTCGTTCTTGCAGTGGTTGCTGACCTCGATGAGGCCGCGCATAAAGACTTTTTTGCCATACACGGCCTGTGCGGTCATCTGCGCCGCGGCGCGAAGTTCTTCTGACAGGGCGGCATCGTTGCCGGACAGCAGTGCGGAAAGATCCTGCAGCGACAGATTTCTGGTGTTTATAATATTCTGTATCATTGACATATAGAAAATATTTTTTGTCTTGACTCTGAATTTGGGAAAAGACGGGCAAATATAGCATAAAAAAAGTGACTGACAAACTGTCAGTGTCGGGCAGCAATAAGTTTTGGCACAACTTTTGTATAAAGGCAACCGCTTATTCAGCAAATAACAAAAATCAATATCAACTAAAAAAAGTAAAGTACTATGAATTGCAACATCAAACCATTAGCAGACAGAGTTCTGGTAAAACCGGCTGAAGCCGAGCAGAAGACGGCTGGCGGAATCATCATCCCTGACACAGCAAAGGAGAAACCTCAAAGAGGCACTGTCGTAGCAGTAGGTCCCGGCAAGAAAGACGAACCGATGACAGTGTCCGTGAACGACACCGTATTGTACGGCAAGTATTCCGGCACAGAGATTCAGATTGACGGCGAGACCTATCTCATCATGAAAGAGAGCGACATTTACGCCATCTGCTAATCCAAATTCAAGTAATAAATCAAAAAGCAAACATTTTTAAAACACAAAGTTATGGCAAAAGACATTAAATATAACTGGGAAGCCCGTGAAGGCTTAAAGAAAGGTGTTGACGCATTGGCAAACGCCGTAAAGGTAACGCTGGGACCGAAAGGCCGCAATGTCATCATCGACAAGAAATTCGGTGCGCCGCACATCACAAAGGACGGTGTCACGGTAGCCAAAGAGATTGAGCTGAAAGAGCCCATTGAGAACATGGGCGCACAGATGGTCAAGGAAGTTGCCTCGAAGACCAACGACCAGGCCGGCGACGGCACGACCACCGCAACCGTGCTGGCACAGGCCATCTTCAACACAGGGCTGAAGAACGTCACCGCCGGCGCCAACCCGATGGAACTCAAACGCGGCATTGACGTGGCTGTCGCTGCCATCGTGGAGAACCTCAAGAAACAGTCTGTCGAGATCAACGACCACCACGAGAAAATCGAGCAAGTGGCATCCATTTCGGCAAACAACGACTCCACCGTCGGAAAAGTGATTGCTGAAGCCATGCAGAAAGTGAAAAAAGAGGGTGTCATCACCATCGAAGAGGCCAAAGGCACCGACACGACCGTCAAGATCGTGGAAGGCATGCAGTTCGACAGAGGTTACATCTCCCCCTACTTCGTGACCGACACCGAGAAGATGGAGGCTGTCTATGACAATCCTTTCATCCTCCTTTACGACAAGAAGATCAGCAACATGAAAGAGTTCCTGCCCATCCTTGAAAAGGTGGCACAAAGCGGACGTCCTATGCTGGTCATCTCTGAGGATCTGGACAGCGAGGCACTGGCAACGCTGGTCGTGAACAGACTCCGCGGCGGCCTGAAGATCGTGGCCGTCAAGGCTCCGGGCTTCGGCGACAGAAGAAAAGAGATGTTGGAAGACATCGCCATCCTGACGGGTGCAACAGTCATCTCCGAAGAGAAAGGTTTCAAACTGGAAGATGCCACCATCGACATGTTGGGCACCGCCGAGAAGATCACGGTTGACAAGGAAAACACCACCATCGTGAGCGGCAGAGGCGACAAGCAGAACATTGAGGCCCGCATCGCCCAGATCAAGGCCCAGATTGAGAAGACCACGTCAGACTACGACCGCGAGAAACTGCAAGAGCGTCTGGCCAAGTTGGCAGGTGGTGTCGCCGTCATCTATGTAGGCGCCGCTTCTGAAGTGGAGATGAAGGAGAAGAAAGACCGTTATGACGACGCACTGCACGCCACCCGCGCCGCCATCGAAGAAGGCATCATTCCTGGCGGCGGCGTAGGCTACATCCGCGCCATCGAGTCGCTTAAAGACCTCAAGGGCGAGAACGAAGACCAGAAGATCGGCATCGACATCGTGCGCCGCGCCGTCGAAGAACCGCTCCGCCAGATCGCCAACAATGCCGGCAAAGAGGGCTCTGTCGTCGTGAACGCCGTGCTCCAAGGCAAAGGCGACTACGGCTATAACGCCAGAATGGACGTTTACCAAAACCTCATCGAAGCCGGTGTCATCGACCCGACCAAGGTTGCCCGCGTGGCTCTCGAGAACGCCGCCTCTATCGCCGGCATGCTGCTGACGACCGAGTGTGTACTGGCTGAAATCAAGGAAGAAACCCCGGCAGCCCCTATGGGCGGCGGCATGGGACAAGGCATGGGCGGCATGTACTAACAGACTACCGTAACCACCTGTTCCGCCAACCGGCGGACTCCTAAAAAAAACGCGGCAGGCTCTGAAAAAATTTCGGGGCCTGCCGCTCTTTTTTATTTTTTATTATTTTTGCGGCATTAAAATTTAAAATGCAGAATATGAAAAAAGTTCTACTACTCACCTTTTATGCCGCATTTACCCTACTCTTTTCCAGCATAAAGGCTCAGGAATCTCCGGTCAGTTGGACATTCTCCGCCAACAAAGTCAACGATTCGATAGCAGAACTGCAAATCAAGGCTGACATCCAGAACGGCTGGCATCTCTATTCGCAATTCACCAAAGGCCTTGAACTGCCCGCCGTCTTCACTTTCACAGAAGACAAAAGCAACTACATACGCGTCGGCAAAGTGGCAGAGCCGAAACCGACAGAACTGATAGATGAATTCGGCCATGCAAAGTTTTTTGAGAAAAGCGTAACCTTCAAGCAAAAAGTCAAAGTATTGAACAACAAGCCTTTCACCATCAAGGGTAAAGTTGAGGGACAAGCCTGCATGGAGGGCCGCTGCATACCGGTAGAGAAAAAATTCAGCATTGACATCAAAGGGTTTGACAACCTAACCGCCACCGTCACCAAAGAAGACACGGCAACCGTGGCACCGCAGCCAGAGCAGCCGGCAGACAGCGGCACTACCATTGAGGAGACAGCCACTGCCGGAAGCGACGAGAATGCCGGTGGCGATGACAAATCGCTGTTCGTCTATTTCCTCACCGCCATATTAGGAGGTTTAGTGGGCCTGCTCATGCCCTGTGTCTTCCCGATGATTCCGATGACCGTCTCCTTCTTCTCCAAAGAGGGAATGAAAGGCAAGCGCGACGCATTGCTTTACGGACTGTTCATCATAGTCATCTTCTTGATATTCGGGTTAGTGCTCTCTGCCATTTTCGGGGCAGACATGGGCAACGTGCTCAGCACGCATTGGATTCCCAATTTATTGTTCGCCGTCATCTTCCTGATTTTCGCTTTTTCGCTGCTCGGCTATTTCGAGATTACCTTGCCCAGTTCTTGGGTCAACGGCTCGGCCAAGCGTCAGCGTCAGGGTGGTGTCATGGGCATCTTTTTCATGGCATTGACCTTAGTGTTGGTGTCGTTCTCGTGTACGCTACCCATTGCCGGGGCGGTGGCGCTGAATGCAGCCGACGGCTCGTTCCTGAAACCGGTAATCGGCATGTTAGGATTCTCGTTAGGCATAGCCGTGCCGTTCACCTTCTTTGCGCTGTTCCCGAGTTTGCTCAAAAAACTGCCCAAGTCGGGCGGCTGGATGAACACCCTGAAAGTGATTCTCGCCTTTGTTGAAATAGCCTTTGCCTTGAAATTCATCAACGTGCCCGACCAGACCTATCATTGGGGCATCCTGGACCGCGAGATATACCTGGCCTTCTGGATTGTGCTGTTCACCTTGCTGGGACTGTACCTGTTAGGGAAAATCCGCTTCCCGGCCGATGACGAGTATCCCGTGCAGAAAAGCGCTTTCCGTTTTGTGCTTTCCGTTTTCGTGTTCACCTTTGTCGTATATATGATACCCGGCATGTTCGGTGCGCCGCTGAAAGCCATCTCAGGCTGGCTGCCGCCGATGACCACGCAAGATTTCGACATCTCCACCATCGTGCGCAACGAGAGCGGCAACGGCGGAACTGCCTCCACTTACCAATGGGTTGAAGAGCCGCTCTATGCCGACAAACTGGAGATCCCGTTCGGCATAAAGGGTTATTTCGACTATGACCAGGCATTGCGCGTCGCCAAGAAAGCCGGCAAGCCCGTGTTCTTGGACTTCACGGGGCATGGTTGCACCAACTGCCGCAATGTGGAGAATGCCGTCTGGATAGACCCGGAGGTGCGCCGCATCTTCGCCGAAGAGGTCATCGTGGCCACCCTCTATGCCGACGACAAGGTCATTCCGCTGCCTGAGGCAGAGAAAGGGAAACTTACCGACAGCGAAGGGGAGCCCATCACGATGCTCGGCGCAAAAAACCGCCACATCGAGCAGAGCGTTTACCACGAGAACTCCCAGCCTTGCTACTTCATCGTGGACCCCGACGGGAAAGTGCTCTCCGGACCCACTTACTACGAACGCAACAAAGACAACTACATACGCTTCCTGCGCGAAGGCATCGACAAATACAAAAGCCAAAAATAAGCCTGCGACACAACTATGAGATGGCATAAACTGATATTATTGAGCATCCTGAGTGGGCTTCTGCTTGCGTTCTCTTGGTATCCTCACGGTTTTCCGCTTCTCATCTTTGTTGCATTTGTTCCACTATTCATCCTCAGCGAAGCCTTGACACACAAGAACGGCAAGTTGCCGTTCTTGAAAGCGCTCGGTTATTCTTTACCCGCCTTCGTGGTATGGAATGCCATCACCACCTATTGGATTTCCTATTGCACCGTGCCGGGCGGCATTGGAGCCGTAGTGATCAACGCGTTGTTGCAGTCGCTGGTGTTCGCCTTGTGGCACAGCTGCCGGACGCACATCCCGCAACGGTGGACGCACCCCATCCTGTTCATCGCCTTGTGGATGTCGTTTGAATACCTGCACCTGAACTGGGACCTCACCTGGCCGTGGCTGAACCTCGGCAACGTCTTCGCCGTGTGGCCGCGCTGCATACAATGGTATTCCGTCACCGGCACGTTCGGCGGCACGTTGTGGGTGTTAGGTTGCAACACACTCTTCTACCTGATGCTCCGCCACGAAAGTGAATGCCGGGCCCGGGCGTGGGGGCAAGCGGCCGCTTTTATGGCTTGTCTGGTCGTGCCTATCGTCATATCGCTCTGCATGTACAGCCAAGCGGAGCGCAACATCGACAAGAGCACACCGATGAAAGTGCTGGTCGTGCAGCCCAACACGGACGTGTGGAACGAGCAGTTCCGGCTCACAAACCAGCAGCAGGCGCAGCGCATCATAGACATGATCACGCCATACTGCGACAGCCAGACCTGCCTTGCCGTATGTCCCGAATCGTGCATTCCGCACACCGTATCCCTGGAAGCCCTCAAAGAGAACACCTACCCCACTGATAACCCGACGTACGGATGTTTTCCGCTTTTTGACAAAATGACGGATACCTTTCCTAACCTGAACCTCATCTTAGGACTTTCCACATACCGCTTGTTCGACCATCCCGTCACCATCACGGTGCAGCAAATCGGTAAAGACCAATACATCGACTTGTACAACACGGCAGTATGTTACAACCACAACCGTTACAACGGCTATTATCACAAAAGCAAATTAGTGCCTGGCGTAGAGGCGCTCCCGTTCCCGAAAGTGTTCGGATTCCTTTCCGACCTGCTGGTTGACCTGGGCGGCTCACACGGTTCGTTGGGCAAAGACACAAAGCGGCGCGTGTTCCCCATCACCGTGAACGGGAAGCCGGTAAAAACCAGCACCGCCATTTGTTACGAATCGATATATGGAGAACATGTTTCCTCCTTTGTCAAGAACGGTTCCAATGTGCTGACCGTCATCACGAATGACTCTTGGTGGAACGACTCTCCGGGGCACGTTCAGCACTTTGAGATGGCGCGGCTGAGGGCTATTGAAAACCACCGTTATGTGCTTCGTTCCGCCAACGGAGGATTCTCCGGCATTATCGACCCAATGGGAAATGTTATGCAGAAAACAAGATATCTGGAAAGGAAAGTTTTGGTTGACACCGTATATGCTCAACAAGACACCACATTCTACACCCGGCACGGCGACTATCTGGCAATGATCGCCGTAATCTTAACAATAGCCGGACTTGCCTACACTCTATTCTGCATTATTAAACATTTAATTCTAAAAACCAAAATCTAATGCCAACAAATCAAGACCGTTGTCGCACGATGTTTCTGCTGCTGACCTGTCTGTTTTCAGGCATGCTCACACTGCAGAGCGCGCCGACAGACAGTCTTGCAACAAAACGTGTGGCACTCAATTTCGCAAAAGGGAAACTCGAGCATTCTTATTCCCTCAATTCAGAGCCAACCCTGGCTTTCACCCTAAAAAAAGAGAATGTTGACTGCATCCGAATCTACAACTTGGACTGCGGATTTGTAATCACAAGTGCAGACGACAATGCGGAACCCATTTTGGGGTATGCGACCTCGGGGCAATTTGACCCTGAGAACATCCCCGGGAGCATGCAGGCTTTCCTGCAGCAATACGCTGACGACATCCGAGCGGCGGCCAAGGCGAAATCACCCAACGCCGACATGCGCAGGAAATGGGAAAGTCTTTCCCGCACAGAACCGTACAGGGCCACCCGTTCCGGCGGCACGGCCGTGGAACCGCTCATTCAGACCAACTGGAACCAGAACACCTATTACAATCTCTATTGTCCTGTTGACTCCAACGGCCCCGGCGGGCACGCATACGCGGGCTGCGTCGGCACCGCCATGGCTCAGATTATGCGTTACTGGCAGTATCCGGCCTCGGGCAGCGGCACAAAAACCTACACTTCACAGAACTATGGGCAGTTGACCGTTTACTATGACCATCAGACGTACGACTATGACAACATGCCGAGCCGCCTCTACGCCAACAGCACCAGCATCGAGAAAAACGCGGTGGCCAAACTCATATACCATTGTGCGGTCGGCGTGCAGACAAACTTCAACTCCGGCAGCAGCGGTGCGTTCAACAACTACATCGCGCCAGCTTTCAAAACCTATTTCAAATACAGCCCCGACAGCAACGCGAACATCCTGACCGTTCCAACCTTAGTATATAAAAGTTCCTATACGGATGACGAATGGACAGCCTTGCTCAAAAACGAACTCGACAACCGCCGCCCGGTTCTCTACGCCGGCACAAGCAGTTCCGGCGGACATGCTTTCATCTGCGACGGCTATGACAACCAAGGCTATTTCCATTTCAACTGGGGATGGGGCGGTTCAAATGACGGATACTTCCTCATCGGTGCCTTCAGCACCAGTTCGTCCCGCAACTATAACCGAAACAACTGTGCCGTCATCGGCATACAAGGCGGCACGCCACTCATCCAGACGGCATACAACACCCTGTCGCTCGTGTCGCCCGTAAATGCCACCAGCGAGTCCAAAACCGTGACTTACGTCGGGACTAATCTCTCCGAAGACATACAAGTAACCGTTTCCGGCAATTTCAGCATCAGCCTCGATGACATCAACTTCACAAACACCTTGTCCTTAAATGCCACCTCAGGCCACATCTATCTCCGTTACATCCCGTCAGGAGAAACGGCGGTGACAGAACACGGCACGCTTGTATTCTCGACCAACTCTGCACAAAAAACCATCGCGCTCACGGGACGTTCATATCTGCTGCAATGCAACGCACCGCAGAACTTGTCGGCCACACAAGGGCAACAACAGGTCAATCTCACCTGGGACACGCCGCAGACGCCAGCGCCGGGCACCTATCCTTTGTCGTGGGACTCTGTTGCGTCCATGCATTATAAATATGGACAAGACCTTCTGACCATCCTTTGCCAACGGTACTGCGACAGTGACTTAGTAGCATACCATAATAAAATATTGACCCGCATCTCATTCGTGCCGACCGCGCACATTCACGACTACAAAATTGTAGTCTATACCGGCGGCAGCATCGTCAACGGACTGGTAAAAAGCGGAACAAGAATCCTTGAACAGGCCGTTGACTCCGTAACTTGCAATGTATGGAACACCGTAACGCTGAACACCCCCATAACCATCGATGCGAACCAAGAACTATGGTACGGCATCCAGTTCACCGACAGCGTAGGGGCATTCCCGATAGTCACAGGAAACATCGTCTATTATCCAGAGAAAGGCGACCTCATATCCGTTGACGGCAGTTCTTTCTTCAGTTGGGATTACGGACGTAATTTCTCCTTGAAAGCGTACATTGAAGACCCAATAGTGACGGTTGAAAGTTACGACATCTACCAAAACGGCAACCTTACCGGCAACACGGGGAGCACCTCTTACCAGATTTCAGGAGTTGCTACCGGCACGACCACCTACCAAGTACAGGCCAACTGGAGCAACGGTTGTTCGGCAGCGGCAGAGACCACGCTGGAGACCGGGAATCCATGCCCGCCCGCACAAGTCAACAGCATCACAGAGACCGCCTGCAACAGTTACGAGTGGAACGGCGTAGTCTATGACCAAACCGGCAACTACACACAGAACCTCCAGACCGTCAGCGGCTGCGACAGTACAGTGACCCTGCACTTGACCGTCAACAACAGCACAACGCACGAGTTCTTCGCCACCGCCTGCAACAGTTACGAGTGGAACGGCGTAGTCTATACACAATCCGGCGACTACACACAGAACCTCCAGACCGCAACCGGCTGCGACAGCATCGTGACACTGCACCTGACCGTCAAC
>CAVIJD010000034.1:0-23743 GCA_963643165.1 bacterium
AAAAAACAGACACAAACATTTCCCCTGCTTTTAAGCGGGGAAATGTTTACCTTGAAAAAAAGTCGCGATTGATGCGGATGCCCTGCTGCAAAGCGGGCATCCCGCGGCAATCGCGAGGGGTGTTTGAAATGGGAAATTGGACTTGAGGCTTAATGAGGAATGAGGAATGAGGAATGAGGAATTGGGAATGAGGAAAGGAATACAAAAAAATGAAAGTAAAAGATATTATAAAATTAGAGGAAGAGAATGTCAGGACCGACCGCATCCTTTTGGTGCGTGACGGCACCTTTTGGCGAGCGTATGAGCGGTCGGCCCAACGCTTTTCAGAAAGGATTGCCCCTACGTTTCAAGTGCGGGCCAAGCATTACAAAAACGAGAACGTAACCCTCTGCTTCGTCGGCTTCCCCCAGTCCAGCATGCAGAACATCCTCGAGAAAGCCGGCTTCGGCTTGTCGGTCTTCCAGCAGAAATCAGAAAGTCTGGCCTTTTTGTCTGGCTTTGCCGTGGAGGACGACTTTACGGTGTGGAAACAACGCAAGGTCAACAGTTTTGACTTGCCCGCCCAAGACAAGCGCGATCTTCTCATGCACCCCGAAAGAAGCCAGAAGAACCTGTCGTGGATGCAACTCTACAAGGCCTGCTACGACCTTGCCGTGGAACTGCACAAGTTTTCGGCCCTCGTGAAAAGGGAGTACAAGTACACTATAGGCGAGCGTATCTGCAATGCTTCCATAGACCTTGCCCTGGCCGCCTACGCAATCGCCAACGGCTCGGCCGCCCCGGACGACAAACTCCCCGTTATGCGCAGCAGCGTGGATGCCATCCGCATGATGCTCCGCCTACTGGTGGACCTCAAACACCTCTCGATAAAGTCATTCGCTAACCTTAATGAAAAAATAGAATACATTTACCTTGAAGTGAAATGAAATTTAGACTTGAGACTTAATTAGGAATTGGGAATTAGGAATGAGGAATTAGGAATTAGGAATGTGTAACGCCCTACATTCTGCATTCTAAATTCTACATTCGTAAGTAAGTTCGTCAGGGCGTAAATCAGAATTGTTCGTAAAAAATGGATTTGTTTTCAACAGCACACGATTTGACGCGGGAGCTTTTCAAGGCCTATTACGAAGCCCGCAAGAACAAGCGCAACACCCACAACGCGCTGCAGTTCGAGATGGCATTCGAGTCGAATGTCATGCAGTTGTCGAGGGAGATTGCAGAGGGCATCTATCAGCTTTCGCCCTGCATTTGCTTCATCGTGAACCGGCCCGTGAAGCGCGAGATCTTTGCGGCACACTTCCGCGACAGGGTGGTACACCATTATGTCATCAACAAGCTGAACACCATATTTGAAAACCAGTTCATCTATGACAGTTACTCCTGCCGAAAAGGCAAGGGCACGCATTTCGGCATCGACCGGCTGAAACGCTTCATGCGCAGTTGCAGCGACAATTATACCAAGGAGGCATACGTGCTCAAACTCGACATTCAGGGCTTCTTCATGAACATCAACAAGAAAATTCTGTGCAAATGCGTATGCAAAATCATAAACGACAAATATAAGGGCGACGACAAACAGGTTTTGCTGTATCTGGTGGAAGCCATTATCCTGAACGACCCCACCAAGAACTGCATCGTGAAGGGAAGCCGCAAGGATTGGGAAGGACTGCCCGGCAACAAAAGCCTCTTCAAAACCCCTGTGGACTGCGGCATGCCTATCGGCAATCTTACCAGCCAGGTGTTTGCCAATATCTATATGAACGATTTCGACCATTATGTGAAAGAAAAACTGAAATGCAGGTACTATGGCCGCTATGTGGATGATTTTTTCATCCTGCATCGCGACAAAGAGTACCTGAAATCGCTGATTCCCAAGCTGCGCGATTATCTGCGGCAGCAGTCGGGGCTCGTGCTGCACCCCAACAAGATATACCTTCAGCCCATAAGGAACGGCGTTTCGTACCTCGGCGCCATAGTGAAGCCCTACCGCACCTACATAGGCAAAAGGGTCAAGGGCAACTTCTTTTCGGCGGTGCAAAGCAGCCAGAAAGAGGACATGTCGGTGTATGAGAACACAAAGCGCCTGGAGATGACGATGAACTCGTACTTCGGCTTCTGTGAACACCATAAAACATACGGCATCAAGCAGAAGATAATAAAGGAGATGCCGATGGAGTGGATGCAATACAAGATTACAATAAACGATATTAGCAGAAAGGAGGCAGAGAAACGAGAAAATAATTTCATGAAAAAAGTGATGAAACAACGCTAGAGTCGGTGCGATACGTCAATCCGAGCATGCAGCATAGTTAGTTCGGCAAGACGCTGGAATCAGGAATGAGGAATTAGGAATGAGGAATGTGTGATGTCCTACATTCTGCATTCTACATTCTAAATTCTAAATCAGGCCGCGTGAGGCGAGCAGTTCGCGCAGTTGCATGTCTGTCTTTACGAGCACCTCGCGAGGTTTGCTGCCATTGGTCTGTCCTACGATGCCGAACTCCTCCAGTTGGTCCATAATGCGCCCTGCACGGTTGTAGCCCAGTTTCATGCGCCGTTGTATGTGCGAGGTGGAGCCTATCTGGGTTTGCACAATCAAGGTGGCAGCCTCCACAAACAAGGGGTCAATAGTGCCGGAGGCGGGTTCGGCGTCCATGTCAAGGTCGCTTTCTTTGTTGCCGGTGTCGCCATCGGGGATGTCGGGCAGTTGGTAGGGGTCCAGCAGGGGGCTGACCTCCGACTGCTGGGCGATGAATTCCGAAATCCGGGCCACCTCGGGGGTATCTACAAATGCGCACTGCAGCCTTATCAGGTCGCTGCCCGTGGAGATAAGCATGTCGCCCTTGCCGATGAGCTGGTCGGCGCCGCCGGTGTCGAGGATGGTGCGGGAGTCAATCTTGGAGGCCACCCTGAAGGCTATACGGGCAGGGAAGTTGGCCTTGATGCTGCCCGTGATGATGTTGACGGAGGGACGCTGCGTGGCGATGACCAAGTGGATGCCGATGGCGCGGGCCAGCTGTGCCAGACGCGCCAATGGCGTTTCAACCTCCCGACCGGCCGTCATGATCAAGTCGCCGAACTCGTCGATGATGAGCACGATGTAGGGCATGAAGCGGTGGCCTAAGGCCGGCGACAGACTACGGGCGCAGAATTTGGCGTTGTATTCCTTGATGTTGCGCATCTTGGCCAGCTTCAGGAGGTCGTAGCGGTCGTCCATCTCCTTGCAGAGGGCATTGAGCGTGCGCACCACTTTCTTGGTGTCGGTGATGATGGCTTCAGTTTCGCCCGGGATGCCCGTGAGGTAGTAGTTCTCGATGTCTCCGTAAAGGGTGAACTCCACTTTCTTGGGGTCAATGAGCACCATCTTCATCTCGGCGGGGTGCTTGGTGTAAAGCAGCGAGGTGATGATGGCGTTGAGACCCACTGACTTGCCTTGACCGGTGGCGCCGGCCACCAGCAGGTGGGGCATCTTGGCAAGGTCAACCACAAAAGGCTCGTTGTTGATGGTCTTGCCCAGTCCGATGGGCAGTTCGTAGCGGTTGTTGCGGAACTTGTCCGAAGCGATGATCTCCTTCATGGAGACGATGTTGGCATTGCGGTTCGGCACTTCGATGCCGATGGTGCCGCGCCCCGGGATGGGCGCTATGATGCGGATGCCCAATGCCGCGAGACTCAAGGCGATGTCATCCTCGAGACTCTTGATCTTGCTGATGCGCACCCCCTCGTCGGGCACTATCTCGTACAGCGTGACTGTGGGGCCAACGGTGGCAGAGATGCGTTTGATGGGGATGTTGAAACTCTTGAGCGTGGACTCTATGCGCTTTTTGTTCTCCAGCAGTTCACTCTTGAGCAACTCCTCAACGGCCTCCTTGGCGGGATAGTCGTTCAGCAGGTCAAGGTCGGGGAATTTGTAGTGCGACAGTTCCTTGCGGGGGTCGTAGGGCTCCAGGTCGTGTGGCTCGGCGGCGGGCTCAACGGTTTTGCTGTTGTCGTCAAGGTTCTCATCGTCATGCTCAGGCGCGGGTTCGACTTCTTTGGGGGTCACAAGGTCGAACGGCACCTCGTCCGCCTCTTCGTTGTGCGTGTTCACGGGGCTTGACGCCGGAACGGCTGTCGTTTCCCGGGGGGCGTCCGATTCGGTCTCTGTGTCGAACTCGAAAGTGTTTTTGCCATGATACTCTTTGGTCAGGCAGCCGTGGTCGGAGGTGTAGAGGTCGTCAAGGTCCTTGTGGTCAAACGCCTCTTTGCCTTTCTTGTTTTTGGAAGAGTGTCTCTCGCGCTCTCGGGGCTGGTGGCTCTTGTGTTCGGCAATGGACGCTTTTGTGCGTTCAAACACGCCTTTCAGCGAAAAGTCGTAGCACAGGATCAGGATGACCACTAAGAACACCAGCAGGATGAGCACGGAGACGAGTTTCCCGAGTTCGTGCAGCATGCCGCCGAGCCAGTCGCCGAAGTAGCCGCAGAGGAACGAGTTCTCAGTGCCGGTGAAGAAGACGCCGAGCGTCACCGAGCACCAGGCCATGGTCAGGATGACGGCCAAAGTCGTTTTCCCGAGCGGCAGCAGACTCTTCTCAAACACGATCCTGACCCCATACAGGAAAAAGAGGAACGGGAATCCGATGGACACGATGCCGAAGATGTTTTGGATGAAGAAAAACGAGAGGTGCGCCCCGACGCTGCGGGCAAGGTTCTCGGCAGTGGCCGCCTCGCCTTGCACATAGAAAAGGTTGTTGTGGGCGTGAAAATAGAACGAGAGAATGGAGACGAACAGGAGCAGGGAGAACGCCAGAATCAGACATCCATACACCTGAACCATTCGGCGGCTCGACAGGAAAGCCATGAATGAACCCGACTGTTTTTTGGGCGACTCTTTTGCTTTCTTGGGAGCCCCTTTCTTGGTTTTCTGCACGTGGTTCTGCACGGCAACGTGACGGGAACTCTTTTTTTGCTGCGAATTGATCACATGGCTGGTGACTTTCATATCTCAAATAGAATAAATAACGTTTTTTCTGACAAAAAGCCAAAAGTAGTATAATTTTCAGGACACCTTTTCGTTTGTCAAAAAGAATATAAACAACCCTATGTTAAAAAAAACGGCAAAAAGTTGCTTTGATTCGTTGAGCAGATAGTATTTTTGCAGAAATTTTCGAGATTATGAATAATTTATTGTTATTGCAGGCGGCAAATGCCGAGGTAGTGCAGACGGCAGGAGAGCAGGTCGCCGCACAAGTACAGGAAACGTCTTACTTCCAGCTGGTTTTCGCAAAGGACAGTCTTTGGATCATGCTACCGCTGTTCTTGATGTTAGGTTTTGCCATATACCTGTTTGTGAAGAAGCTGATGGTGCTCAACAGGGCCTCGCGAGAGGAGTACAATTTCATGAACAACATCCGCGACTTTGTGCATGACGGCAAGCTTGACGCCGCCAAGTCTTTGTGCAGCAGCAACGACACGCCGTCGGCACGGCTGATCGGCAAGGGGCTCTCTCGCATCGGCCGTCCGCTCGAGGATGTCCGCACTGCCGTGGAGAACGAGGGCAACATAGAGGTCGGACGGCTCGAGAAGGGGGTTTCCGCACTCGCGACGATTGCCGCCATTGCGCCGATGCTCGGCTTCCTGGGCACGGTGGTCGGTATGGTGGCCGCATTCCACAGCATGGCCGCCGACCCCAACAATTTCAACATCGGCACACTGTCGTCAGGCATCTATACGGCTATGATCACGACGGTGGGCGGTCTGATTGTCGGCGTCATCGCACTCGTGTTCCATAATCTGATCGTGTCCAAGATTTCCAATCTGGTCTATCAACTGGAAGTCCGCACGACGGAGTTTATGGACCTTCTTCATGAAAACGCCTAAAAAGTTCCCGCGCCATGGCTATTAAAATGCAAAACAAGGTGGACTCGAACTTCAGCGCCACGTCAATGTCCGACTTGGTGTTTCTGTTGCTGATTTTCTTTATGCTCACCTCAACGATGGTCTCCCCGAATGCCATAAATCTGGTGTTGCCGAAGAGCACTTCCGACAAGCAACTGGTGTCGAAGAACATCGAAGTTTACATCAATAAGGACTTGCAGTATTTTGTCAACCCCGAGGGGTCGAATGCCCAGCCTGTGCCATACGAGGAGTTGCTCCCGGTGTTGCAGGACGCCGCCGCCCAAGACCACGCTGACGTCAAGGCCGTGATCTTGCGGGCTGACAAGAGCGTGCCTGTCGAGAACGTTGTGGCCCTTATGGATGTGCTGAACCAGCTGAATGAGGCATTCCCGGAGGGTGAACGCTATAAAATGGTACTTGCAACCGAAGCGAAATGAAAGGTGACAATATAAATAAGAAAGACGAACTGGTGTCAGGCACGACGGCTGTGGTGTCCTTGATTCTTGTTGTCGTGTTTCTGCTGGCCTGCGGGCTCAAGACCCAGATTCCGCCGCCACCCTCCAAGAAGGTGTTTCTGGTGGAACTGGACGCCGATGTGGGCGGCGGTGGCGGTGGCGGCATGAATGTGCCAACCCCCTCGCGCACGGCCCGTACCTCAGCCCCCGACTACGCCACGCAGAATGCACAGGATGCCCCGTCGGTTGCCCACTCAGAGAAGACTACTACCCCAAAGGCGGCCCCGGCACCGGCGACGCCTAAGATTAACCAGTCGGCCATTTTCAAGGGCGGACGCGGCGGCACAGGCAGCGGCGGCGGCTCGGGCTCGGGCATCGGCACAGGTTCCGGCTCCGGCTTGGGCCCGGGCACCGGCTCGGGCAGCGGCGGCGGCATAGGCTACGGCACCGGCACCCGCGGCATGGTCAAAAGCATCAGAACTACCGTGAACGAAGAGGGACAGGTGTGCGTGGAGGTCCATGTGCTCGAAGACGGCACCGTGAAAGACGCCCGCGTCATCAGTACGGGCAAGTTCAAGACAACGATAACCAACAGGATAATCCAACAACAGTGCAAGGAAGAGGCGCTCCGCGCCAAATACCGCCCCGGAAAAGAGGAACTGCGCGTGATTATCTTCAAATAATTTTTTATTTCTACGCTGACAATGGTTGGAAACTATGATTCCATTTTGGAAGAAATCTTCCAAGCCTATCCGATGTACCATAAAACCGGCGCGTCTGCCTATAAGGAGGGACTCGAGAATATCGAGGCGCTGCTCGACATTGTAGGACACCCCGAACGCGAGTTCAAGGCGGTACACGTGGCCGGCACTAACGGCAAAGGCTCCGTGGCTCACTTGATGGCCTCGTATCTTCAGGAGTGTCACCGCAAAACGGGCCTTTTCACTTCGCCCCACCTGGTCGATTACCGCGAACGTGTCCGCATCAACGGCGTTATGATTGACCGGGAGGAGGTGCTGGAGTTCTTCCGCCGCTATAAACCCCAGTTCGACACGCTGTCGCCCTCGTTCTTCGAGATCACGACTGCTTTGGCATTCTGGCATTTTGCCCGGCAAAATGTGGATGTGGCCGTCGTTGAGGTCGGACTCGGCGGCCGACTCGACGCCACTAATGTGCTCCGTCCGCTGCTCTCGGTCATTACCAATATCTCCCTTGAACACACTCAACTTCTCGGCGACACCATAGCCAAGATCGCTTTCGAGAAAGGCGGCATCATCAAGCAGGACACGCCTGTGGTGATAGGGGAGTTTCACCCCGAAAGTTTCCCGGTGTTCACAGACCTCGCCTGCCAAAAGAATGCCCCGCTTTTCCTCGCTGAAAACAGTTTTGCCGTAGAGGGCGACCTCTCCGACTGCACCGTGCGCGACATGGACGGCAGATTGTGCTACGAACATGTGGCTATGCCGTTGGGCGGCGAGTACCAACGCGCCAACCTGAAGACTTTCTTGCAGGCGGTGGAGGTGCTGCGGCAAGTCTTGCCCTACGACAAAGATGTCACCGCAGAGGCAGTCCGCAACGTGGTGCAGAACACGGGACTTGCCGGCCGCTGGCAGATGCTCTCCCGCACGCCGCTCGCCATCTGCGACGTCGGCCATAACCTTGGCGGCTTGTCCCAAACGATGCAGCAACTGGCGGCTATGCCTTGCCGTCAGCTGCGGATGGTTTTCGGCATGGTGGCGGACAAGGACATCGACCACATTTTGCCGCTGCTTCCCTCCAATGCGCTGTATTATGTGTGCCAAGCTCAGATTGAGCGCGCTCTGCCGGCAGAGACTTTGGCGCAAAAGATGCGCGATTGCGGGCTCTCTTGCCAGACAGAAGGCGCGCCCGCCGAGGCCTATAGCAAAGCCCTGTCGGAAGCCGCCGCAGACGACATCGTTTTTGTGGGCGGCAGCTGTTTCGTGGTCGGTGATGTGCTGGCCTCTCTCAACGATTTGCAGAAAGGACAGCAAGTCAACCGATAACCATGGAACTCTCAATCAGCCAAAAGGAAATCCGGAAAATAACCTATCCCATCATCTTCGGGAACTTGGCACAAACGATCATTGTGCTGGTCAATACCATTTTCCTGGGGCATGTGGGCAATGCCGAACTCGGCGCCGCCATGATGGCCGGACTCTATTACCTTGTGTTCACCACCCTCACACAAGGCTTTGCCGTAGGCGTGCAGATTATGGTGGCGCGCAAACTGGGCGAGGGACAAATCACCCGCATCGGCACCATCTTTGAACACGGCCTGCTCTTTACGCTCTTCTTGGGGCTCTGCCTCTTGGGGGTGATGCACTTCTGCACCGACCTGTTTTTCCAGAAAATCATCAGCTCCAATGATATATATGTATCCGCCATCCGCTTTATGGACTACAGGCAGTGGGGCATCCTGTTCGTCAGCGTCAATTATCTTTTCCGCTCGTTCTACATCGGGCTTTCCAATACGGGCATCATCACGCTTACCACCGTGGTGATGGCTGTGGTCAACATCTTTTTCGACTATTCACTCGTGTTCGGCAATTTCGGCTTCCCCGAGATGGGGGTTGCCGGCGCAGGGCTCTCTTCCGTGCTGGCCGAGACCGCCGCTTTTGCCACGTTCTTTGTCTATACGTTCGTCAGACTGCCGTACCGCAAATACCGGCTCTTCTCATTCGATGCTTTCCGCCCCGGGATTTTGAAAGCCGTGCTTAAAATCTCGGTGCCCACAATGTTGCAGCGTCTGAATTCTTTCGGGTCGTGGTTCCTGTTTTTCGCGTTGATTGAACATCTGGGCGAGGAGTCAATGGCCGTGTCGGGTATTGTGCGCAGCGTGTATATGCTTTGCACGTTGACGGTGTTCGCCTACAGCGCGACGGCCAACACCCTCACCAGCCGTCTTATCGGCGCCGGCAAGCAAGACGAGGTCGCCCCAACCTTGCGGCGCATCCTGAAGATGTCGCTTTTGACGTTGCTGCCGATATTGGTCGTCTTCGCCCTTTTCCCCGAAAAAATCGCCTCCATCTATACCGACAATTCCGCCCTGGCCGCACAGTCGGTGCAGACGCTTTACACAATCTATGTCGGCGCGGTCATTATGGCCGTTGCCATGATCTATTTCGAGTTCGTGTCGGGCACGGGCAATACACTCATTGCGCTGTTGCTCGAGACGGGCGTGCTCGTTTTCTACATCGTTTACATTGTCCTTGCGACCGGAAAGTTCCATTTCCCGATACGGTGGGTGTGGTGTTCTGAGTGGGTCTATGGCTCGTTGCTGCTCGTCTCGTCGTTGTTGTTCATGAAGTTCTACCCTTGGAAAAGCCGGCAAAGTAGGCTATTGCCTTCCTGACAGCAGGTGGCGGCGGTAAAGGTGATAAAAGAGGACGGCGGCTGCTATGAGGGCGGAGGCAAGGTCGGAGACGGCTTGTGAAAGCCATACGCCGCGGGTGCCGAAGATGCCCGGAAGCACAATCAGGCACGGGACCAGACAGAAGAGTTGGCGCGTCATGGACAGGAAAATGGAAACGGAGGCTTTGTTGATGGCCTGAAAGAAAGTGGAGGCCACCACTTGAAAGCCGATGAAAAGGAACATCGACAGGTAAAGTCGCAGCCCTTGGGCCGTCAATGCCACAATCTGTTGGTCTTCAGTGAAAATGCGGGCGATGGCAGTGGGGCAGCAGAGGCAGGCAAGTTCGCCGGCTGCGGCCGTGGCCGTGGCGCAGACCACCGCCGTCCGCAAAGCCTTTCGCACGTTGCCGTATTGCCGGGCGCCGTAGTTGTAGCCGACAATAGGCTGCATGCCTTGAGCCATTCCGAACAGCACCATAGTCATAAATCCGGCAATGCTGTTGATGATGCCGAAAGCCCCGACGGCAAGGTCGCCGCCCGCTACCGGCTTGCCGTCAAGCAGGCAGTTGGAGAGTTCCAGGTCGCCGTATCGCTTTAACTGCAAGTTGATGAGGATGACGATGATGCAGGTGCTGCAGTGGATGATGAACGGCGACAGCCCGATGGCGAAGATGTCTTTGATGATTCTGCCTGAGATCCGGAAGCCCGCTTTCTGGAAGCGGAGCGTGGAGGATTTGCTGAAGAAGTGTGCGACGACCCAAACCAGTCCGCAGCACTGCGACAGCACGGTGGCCAGCGCGGCGCCCCGGATGCCCCATTTGAAAAGGAAAATGAAAGTGGGCGCCAGCAGCAGGTTGACCCCGATGGTCAGCAGGATGGAGACCATGGCTTTGGCCGGATGGCCGGATGCCCGCATGATGTTGTTGAGCCCGAAGAACACGTGCGACACGACATTCCCCGCCAGAATAATCTGTAGGAAATCCCGGGCGTAGGGCAGCGTGTCCGGACTCGCGCCGAAGAGGTTGAGGAGGGGGTCGAGGAAAAACAGGAAGAGCAGGGAAAAGAAAAGCCCGATGGCGAGGTTCAGCATCAGACCGTTGCCGAGCGTCGCGGCGGCGAGGGCATGGCTTCTCTCGCCAAGCCTGATGGAGATGATGGCACTGGCGCCGGCGCTGACCAGCGTCCCCAGCGCGACAGTCAGGTTCATCACCGGAAAGGTCAGGGCAAGCCCCGCGATGGCCAGCGGCCCGACGCCGTTGCCGATGAAAGCCCGGTCGATGATGTTGTACAACGAACTTGCCGCCGAAGCCACAATGGCCGGCAAGGCGTAGCGCCAGAACAGACTGCTGATGTCTTTGCCTGCAAGATTCTCCGAAACGGTATCCTTACTGCTGTTCATCTTAAAGGGCTGCAAAAATAGCAAAATCTGCAGCCCGACCGCCGCCTGCCGCATCCCGCCCCACGGCTGCCGCAAGAATTTAGAATGTAGAATGTAGAGGCGTTACGCGTGTTGTTCTTTCTTTCGACGATGTTGAGCCTCTTCGAGGCTCTGTTTGGCTTGGGGCGCGGTAGCCTTGCATCCGCCAGTGGGCGTTTGCTGAATGAAATATTGAGAAATGGTTGAAAAAAATAAATCAAAAAAATAAAATTGCGGGTGATTATAAATTTTATACATTTGCACGCTCTTTTAAGGGAGAAAAAAAGTTCATTAACCAACTAAAAATTATAGCAATATGAAAGTAAATGACATCATGTCCGCTTTGGAGGCAAAACATCCGGGCGAAAACGAGTACTTGCAAGCAGTACGCGAAGTTCTTGAATCTATTGAAGAAGTTTACAATCAGCACCCTGAATTCGAGAAGGCTAAGATTGTCGAGCGTCTCGTAGAACCGGACCGTATCTTCACATTCCGTGTAACGTGGGTTGACCGCAACGGAGAAGTTCAAACCAACCTTGGCTACCGTGTACAGTACAACGCTGCTCTCGGCGCATACAAGGGCGGTCTTCGTTTCCACAAGGCTGTTAACGTTTCTATGCTGAAATTCCTCGGTTTCGAGCAGATTTTCAAAAACTCTCTGACCAACCTGCCTCTCGGCGGTGGCAAGGGCGGCTCTGACTTCGATCCCGTTGGCAAGACTGACGAAGAAATCATGCGTTTCTGCCAGGCTTTCATGTATGAATTGTGGCGCAACATCGGTCCTGACCAGGACAGCCCTGCAGGCGACGTTGGCGTAGGCGGCCGCGAAATCGGTTACCTCTACGGTGCTTACAAGAAACTCGCCCGCGAACACAGCACGGGTGCTCTGACAGGAAAATCATACGGCTGGGGCGGCTCCCTGATCCGTCCTGAAGCTACCGGCTTCGGCGCAATCTACTATGTGGAGCGTATGGTGAAAGAACAGAACGACACAATGGAAGGCAAGAGAATCGCTCTCTCCGGCTTCGGCAACGTGGCTTGGGGCGCAGCCATCAAGGCTACCGAACTCGGCGCCCAGGTCGTCGCTCTCTCCGGTCCTGACGGCGTGTGCGAGATCATCGGCGGCATGACCCCGGAAATGATTGACTATATGCTTGAAATGCGTGCCTCTAACCACAATAAGGTTCAGGAAATGGCTGACAAGTTCCCTGCAAAGGCTAAATTCACGGCCGGCAAGAAATCTTGGAGCATCAAGTGCGACATCGCTTGCCCGTGCGCTTTCCAGAACGAAATGTCTGAGGAAGATGCCAAGGAACTGATCGCCAATGGCGTGAAGTATGTAGCTGAAGTTTCTAACATGGGTTGCCAACCTGGCGCAATCTCCGCTATCCAGGCTGCCGGCATTCCTTTCGCTCCCGGCAAGGCTGTCAACGCTGGTGGCGTGGCTACATCTGGCCTCGAAATCTGCCAGAACGCCGGTCACATCAACTGGACCGCTCCTGAAGTGGATGCCAAACTGCACAAAATCATGAACGACATTTATGACATGTGCGTTGAATACGGCAAACAGGCTGACGGCTCTATCAACTATGTGAAGGGCGCTAACATCGCCGGCTTCATGCGCGTTGCTAAAGCTATGCTCGCTCAAGGCATCATCTAATCGTTGATTTCATCTGAAGCGTCTTCTACAGACGCTGAAATCATAACAGCGGAGGTTCCGGCATCACCGGAACCTCCGCCTTTTTTTTATGAAAGCAATAAAAGAAAGAGAAACTGCCGTCCTTCACGACCGTTTCTCTTTCTTTTTGAGAAAAAGACAAGAAAGATCAAATGTTGTCCTTCATCACCTCAAAATAGGCCTGCGGGTGCTGACAAGCCGGACAAATCTTCGGAATATCTTTTTCCCCAAAAAAAGGATTAGAAAGATCAAATGTTGTCCTTCATCACCTCAAAATAGGCCTGCGGGTGCTGACAAGCCGGACAAACCTTCGGCGCATCTGTGCCTTCATAGATGAAGCCGCAGTTGCGGCACTGCCACACTACCGTCTCTTCTTTTTTGAAAACCTCCCCATTCTCCAGATTCCGCACGAACGCCAGATAACGCTCTTCGTGCCCCTTTTCTGCCACGGCAATGTTGCGGTACATCGCGGCGATGTCCGGGAAACCCTCACGCTCGGCAACCTCCGCAAAATGCGGATAGGCCTCCGTCCACTCCTCATGCTCTCCCATGGCGGCGGCTTTCAGGTTCTCTAAGGTGGTGCCGATGACCCCCGCGGGGAAACTGGCGGTTATCTCAACGTTGCCGCCCTCCAGATACTTGAACATGCGCTTGGCATGCTCTTTTTCCTGCTCTGCGGTCTCCATGAAGATGGCGGCCATCTGTTCGTAACCCTCTTTCTTTGCGGCACTCGCAAAGTAAGTGTAACGCATCCGCGCCTGCGATTCGCCGGCAAACGAGTGCATCAGATTCTTTTCTGTTTCTGTTCCTTTGATACTCATACTTTTATAAAATGTTTGGTTTTATGGGGCGACAGGTTCGTTCCTGCCGCCAATGCAGAGCAAAAATAGAGATTTGTTCTTACATGGAGCCTTGCGTTAGGATTTTTTAACGGCTCAAGACTACACACGCTCCATCTCCCGCCGCCCTTTGCGCTACTGCACAAGATACAGTCACGACTGCCGACTCGCTTTGAAAAATTATTACCTTTGCAACCCTTATTAAGAAATGGTATGAAAAAACTGTTGCCCATATTCTTTGCTCTCTTCGGTTTCGCAGCCTCGGCGCAAGCCCCGTCCGGCTATTATTCCGCCGCCTACCACAAGAAAGGCTATGCCCTGCGTGTCGCCCTGCACAACATCATCGACGACCATACCTCGTTGAGCTACAGCAATCTTTGGGACGCTTTTGAACAAACGGACAGGAACCCGCAAAACGGCAAGGTGTGGGACATGTATTCCGACAACCCCGACGGAGCGACCGCCTACTATTTCGACTTTAGCGACCATTGCGGCAATTACAGTCACGAGGGCGACTGCTTCAACCGCGAGCACAGCATTCCCAAGAGTTGGTTTGGCGACCAGATGCCGATGTATTCCGACCTTTTCCATCTCTATCCCACCGACGGCTATGTCAACAACAAGCGCGGCAATTATCCATTCGGCGAGGTGGGCAACGTGCAATGGGTCAGTACCAACGGCTCAAAATTCGGCACGAGTTCCTGCGAGGGCTGTTATGATACGGTTTTTGAACCTATTGATGCCTATAAGGGCGACTTCGCCCGCAGTGTCCTCTATATGGCGGTGCGCTATATGGACAAAAATCTCGGGCAGACATCCCAGTCCATGTATTCCGCCGGCTCGCTCAAGCCGTGGGCCTTGGCGGTAATGCTCCGCTGGCACGCGCAAGACCCTGTCAGCCAAAAGGAAACCGACCGCAACAATGCTGTTTTTGCCCTACAGCATAACCGCAACCCCTTTATCGACTACCCGGAATTGGTGGGGAAGATTTGGGGCGCCGACTCTGTTAATGCTTTCGACCCCAATGCAGTGCCCGATTACGAGGCAATCTCCTTTTTGACGCTCTGTCCGAATCCCGCGTCTGACAAGGTTACGGTTGCCTTTCCTGACACCTTTCAGGAACCGGTTGTCGTGCAGTTATTCAATGCCGCAGGCGAACTGCTTTCGAGCAGCCAGTCTTCTGGCGGAACGTCTGTACAACTGGAACTTGCCGGACGCTCTTCCGGAATCTATTTTGTCCGCATCACGGGACGCAATTTTGTGTTGAACCGAAAATTATTGAAATTATGAGCACTTTTTATGTCACAAAACAGTTCTCTTTTGAGATGGCGCACGCGCTGACGGACTATCCCGGCAAGTGCCGCAACATCCATGGCCATTCCTACCGCCTTGAGGTTACCGTTACGGGCAACAGGTTGGAAAGCAGCGGCATGGTCATCGATTTCAAGCATTTGAAAGACATAGTGAACCACACGGTGGTTGACCCCCTCGACCATTGCCTTGTCTTGTCTGCGCAAACAGACGATGAACTGCAGCGGCTGCTGATGAAGAATTATGAAAAGGTGATGATAGTCCCGTTCCAACCCTCCACCGAAAATCTGCTCGAGTACATGGCCACAAGGCTTGCCCCGGAATTGCCTGAAAATGTCAAACTCTCTTCGCTCAGGCTCCAAGAGACGGAGCAGTCGTGGGTGGAACTGAAATTTGAAAATCAATAAATCCGTAAACTTTAAATAGAATATTATGAATCCTTTGTTTGAAGCAAGCGTTTACGCTAACCGCAGAGACCGGCTTACCCAAACCCTCAAAACCGGAATAGCCGTCTTCTTAGGGAACCACGAGGCTCCGATGAACTATCCTGACAATACTTATAATTTCCGTCAGGACAGCGATTTCCTTTATTTTTTCGGACTTTCAATCGCCGACATTGCCGCCGTCATCGACTTTGACGAGCGCAAGTCTATCATTTTCGGAGATGATTTCGGCATTGACGACATCATCTGGATGGGCGACCAGCCCACGATTTCTTCGTTGGCGGAGAAAGTGGGAGTAGGGGCGACCCGCCCGATGGCCAAGCTGCAGGAGTACATCCGCGAGGCACAGGCCAAAGGCCGCAAAGTGCATTTCACGCCGCCTTACCGTGGCGACAACCAGATTATCCTCGCCAACCTTACGGGCATTCCGGTGAACAATGTTCGCGAGGAAGCCTCCATTGACCTCATCAAAGGCATTGTGGCTTTGCGTTCTGCCAAAGAGCCGTGCGAAATTGAGGAGATGGAAAAGGCTTGCGAAATTGGGGTCAGGATGCACACGGCCGTGATGCGCCGCTGTGTGGCCGGGGCTTCCGAGCACGAACTCGCCGGCATCGCCGAAGGCATCGCCCTCTCGTACGGCAACGGCATCTCTTTTCCCGTAATCCTCTCACAACATGGCGAAACGCTGCACAACCATCTCCACAACGGCACTCTCAAAGCGGGAAATATGCTTCTGATGGATGCCGGCGCCGAGGGTCTGATGAACTATTGCTCCGACTACACCCGCACCATGCCTGTGAACGGCACGTTTACACAGAAACAGAAAGAGATTTATGAGATTGTGCTCAAATCTAACTTGAGCGCGATTGAGGCAGCGCATCCGGGCATGTACAACCGCGACCTCCATCGTCTTTCGTGCGAGGTGATTGCCCAAGGCCTCAAGGACCTGGGCCTGATGAAAGGCGATGTGAAAGAGGCTGTTGAGGTCGGTGCACACGCCTTGTTTATGGTTCACGGCCTCGGCCATCAAATTGGCCTTGACGTACACGACATGGAGGGCTTAGGACAGATTTATGTGGGTTATGACGATACCGTCAGACCGAGCAACATCTTCGGTTGGGCATCGCTCAGAATGGCCCGCGAACTGAAGCCGGGCTTCGTCGTTTCGATAGAGCCGGGCATCTATTTCATCCCTCATTTGATTGACATCTGGAAAAAAGAGAACAAATTCTCCCAATTCATCAATTATGAAAAGGTGGAAGAGTACCGCGACTTCGGCGGCATCCGCATCGAGGACGACCTGCTGATTACCGAAACGGGACATAAGGTGCTCGGCCCGCACCTGCCCAAAACAACGGACGAGCTGTCCGCAATTATCGGAAAATAAGCCTGTAAAAGGTGTGATGTGTGCTATCGGGGACGGTCTATCGAGATGATGCCGTTCTCGATAGCATACGTTATCATCTCAAGCGTAGAATTGAACCCCATCTTCTTGAAAATGTTGTTTTTGTGCTGTTCTACGGTTCTTTTGCTGATGTTCATCAACTCGGCAATCTGATTCGAGCTCTTTCCTTCGCAGGAGAGTTTGATGATTTCTTGTTCTCTCTTTGTCAGCATTTCGTCGATGGCATTGTCGGCATCTCTCAGGTTTTTCAGGATTTTGGTGAAATCTTGGTTGAAATAGTCTGAACCGTCTATGATGGACTCTATGGCAACGAGAAGTTCCTCCTCCGTGGAGTTCTTGTTCAGAAAGCCGTTTACACCTAATTTCACAATCTGGTAGATGGTTTCCCGCGAGAGGTCAACAGACAACACCAAGATCTTGACCTCGGGATGATGCTCTTTCAGATGGCGGGCAATTTCAATGCCGTTTCCGTCTATGAGTTTCATGTCCAGAATGACCAGGTCGGGCACGATGCCGCTGTCGAGCAATTTTATGCATCCCGTAACCCCGTCGGCCTCGCCCACTAATTCAATCTCGTCCTGTTTGGTCTTCAAGGTGAGCCGTAACCCGAGGCGGATCAGTTTGTGGTCATCTACAATCAGGATGCGTGTTTTGTTCTGTGTTACGGGCGTGTTGTTTGACGGTTCCATCCGGCGAGTGTCTTAAAAAATGATGTCTATAACCTTTTTTTGAGTCAGGTATCGGTTTCAGTGCGTTTTATTGTCAGTCGTTATCTGTTGAAATATAGAAAGTTGGCAAAAAGGTTTTTAAATTGAAAAATGCTTGCAATTATAAGAAAAATTCGGAGTACAGCCCACGGCTACCGCACGAATTTAGAATTTAGAATGTAGAGCGTTAAGCGTGTTGTTCTTTCTCTCTTTTCACGATGTTGAGCCTCTTCGAGGCTCTGTTTGGCTTGGGGCGCGGCTTGCTCCGACGGCTTCACCGTCGGCTGCGATGCGCCCACGCCCTATGGGCCCTCGAAGAGGGCCAACATCAACGTGCTGGTCAGAAATCGCCGACTTCGCCAAGTACAAGCGGGAATACTTCGAGAAGTACATCGACCTTTCCAAAGGCTTGCCGACAGACGACACGCTGCGGTGCTTCTTCCAGAATCTGAACCCGAAGTCGTTCCGGACTCGCTTTGCGGAATAGGCATCCTCAATCGTGCATGACAGTGCGCATGGCAAAGTCGTCAAAGCGAAACGCCAGCCGCAATCAAGTTGGCTCGTTCGTGCGATAGCCCTGGGGTACAGCCCCCTTTCATCTCACAAAAAAAGCGGGCTGTGGATTCACAGCCCGCCGGTGTATCAGAATAAGCCGTATGGCTAATAGAGGAAGCTCAGCAGGATACCGGCTGCCACGGCGCTGCCGATGACGCCGGCCACATTGGGACCCATGGCGTGCATGAGCAGGTAGTTGGTTTTGTCGTACTTCAGACCTTCCACATAAGAGACGCGGGCGCTGTCGGGCACGGCGGAGACGCCGGCATTGCCGATGAGCGGGTTGATCTTGTTGCCCTCTTTCAGGAAGAGGTTGAAGAACTTGACGAAAAGCACACCCGCGGTGGTGGCGATGACAAAGGAGAATGCGCCAAGCACGAAAATCAGGATGGAAGATGGTTTCAGGAAGTTCGTGGCCTGTGTGGAAGCACCTACGGTAAGACCGATCAGGATAGTCACGATGTCAATCAGCGGACCGGAGGCCGTGTTGGCAAGGCGTTTAGTGACGTTGCTCTCTTTCAACAGGTTGCCCAAGAAGAGCATGCCCAGCAGCGGAAGGCCGGAGGGAACGAGGAAAGCGGTGAGCAGGATGCAGAAGATCGGGAAGAGCACTTTTTCTCTGTGGGAGACGGCTCTGGGCGGGCGCATACGGATAAGACGCTCTTTGGGTGTGGTCAAAAGACGCATTACGGGCGGTTGGATTACCGGCACCAAAGCCATGTACGAGTATGCCGACACGGCGATGGCACCCATAAGGCTCGGCGCCAACTTGGAGGAGAGGAAGATGGCCGTAGGGCCGTCAGCGCCGCCGATGATGCCGATAGCGCCGGCTTCCATTGGCGTGAAGCCTACCAGCAATGCCACGATATAGGCGGCGAAAATGCCGAACTGGGCAGCCGCACCGATGAGAATCAACTTGGGGTTGGAAATCAGGGCCGAGAAGTCCGTCATGGCACCGATGCCAAGGAATATCAACGGCGGGTAGAACCCCTTGATTACGCCGAAGTACAGATAGTTGAGCACGGAACCGCTCTCATAGACACCAATCTGAAGACCGTCGGTGAAAGGGATGTTGCCGATGATGATGCCGAAGCCGATGGGCACCAGCAACATAGGTTCATACTCCTTGATGATGGCGAGTGCTATGAAGAACAGACCCACACAGATCATGATTATATGACCCCATGTGCAGTTCCCGAATCCCGAGTATCCGAAAAACTGTATGAGGCCATCTCTGAAAAAGTCTAACATATTTCTATCATTTTAGTTAATGGACAAGTTATGGAATTATAGGCGGGCTTATTCGAAAACGATGAGCACATCGCCTTCCATTACGGAGTCGGTGCGGTGTACTTTCACCTCTTTGACTACGCCGTCTTTCTCGGCATCGATGTTGTTTTCCATCTTCATAGCCTCCAGCAGGATGACGCGTTGGCCGGCCTTGACGCTGTCGCCCTCTTTGACGAACACGTCGAGGATGGTGCCGGGCAGCGGCGACTTGAGGGTGGCTCCCGGGGCAGTGGCTGCGGCCGGGGCGGCGGCAACCTTGACACCTGCGGATGCGGGGACGGCTGTGGCCTTCACTGCCGGACGAGGTCTGACCGGCTGTTTGATCTCGGTGTCAAGTTCCACGTTGTATGCCGTTCCGTTGACCGAAACATTGACGGCGTTGTTCTCGATATCGCCTACTTCTACGGAATACTTGTTTCCGTTGATTGTGAATTTATAGTTTTTCATATTCTTCTTGTAATCTGTTGTTTGAATGATTTATTTTTTTACTACCGGTGTTTTCTTCATGGAGAGTCCTTTCTGTGACCAGGGAGAATAGTGCGCCTCCGGCATGTTGATGGTGATGATTTCGCTCTCCTCGTCGTGCATGCTGTTGAAGTGCAGATGGAGGGCGGCACTGATGGCTGCAGCCTCTTCTCCGCTCATGAAGTCTTCGTCCGGAGTCCTGTTGCCGGCCTCTTTTTCAGGGGCGGCTGCCGTGTCGGTTCCCACCTTTTTCTTTGCGGCATCTTTGCGGTTGAGACGAGCGAAGATTTTCAGCATGATGTAAATCAGGATCAGGGCGGTGAACGTCACCGACATGGCAATGATCGTCAAGCCGATGCCGTGGGGGTCATCCTTTCTCAGTTTTTCCTGCTTGCTGACCTCCACCTTCGTCTCGTTGGTGGAACCGGGCGTGAACTGGTCGAGCATCTGGGCCTCTTCCGTTACGCCGTCGTGGAGCAGACCGTATGACAATGCGGTGTCCATCAGTTCTTTCTTGGGATAGACCATCAAGTCAATCAACGACTTGCCGTCTGAAGTGATGAGGGCCACATAACTTGTCTTGGACGTTGTGGGGTCAAAGTTGACGTGGAACGTGCCGAAGAGCGGGTCGTCATCCATATAGAACACCGCGAATGTGCGCTGCGGCATCGAGGTGTTGATGTCCGTTTTGGGGATGTGGTACCAGTGTTCGGGAATTTCACCGCCTTTGCGACCGGCGGCGGCAAGTCCCGTCGTGTCGTCGGTCAGGTAGCAGCCGGCCAGGTCAACGGTGTTGTAGGCCGTGTTGAAAAGTTCAACCCAAGGCACATGTCGGCCGTATTCGTCGGCGTAGTTGTCGGTGTTCTTGATGAAGATCTCGTTGAAGCGTATGTCCTGTGTGGACTGGCCTGCCGAGGTGCCGGCAGCGAACAGCGCCAACAGCAGGATTGCAAGTCTGTTAAAATGTTTCATATCTCTATGTTGTTTCAGCGATAATGATTACAAAGGAAGGTTGTCGTGCTTCTTGGCGGGGTTCTCGAGGCGTTTGTTCTTGAGGGACTCGAGGGCGCGGATCACTCTGAAGCGGGTGTTGCGCGGTTCGATCACGTCGTCGATGTACCCGTACTGGGCAGCCACGTAGGGGTTGGCGAACTTGTTGCGGTACTCTTCCACCTTGTTGTCGAGGAAAGCCTTGCGCTCGTCGGCGTTTTCGATTTTCTTCATCTGGGAGCCGTAGAGGATCTCTGCGGCGCCGCTGCCGCCCATGACGGCGATCTCAGCCGTGGGCCATGCGTAGTTGATGTCGCCCCTGAGGTGTTTCGAGCTCATCACGCAGTAAGCGCCGCCGTAGTTCTTGCGCAGGATGACCGTGACTTTGGGCACGGTACACTCGCCGTAAGCGTAGAGCAGTTTTGCGCCGTGAACGATCAGGCCGCCGTACTCCTGGGCCGTGCCGGGCAGGAAGCCGGGCACGTCGATCAGTGTTACCAGCGGGATGTTGAAAGCGTCGCAGAAACGCACGAAACGGGCGCCCTTGCGCGAAGAGTTGATGTCGAGCACGCCGGCCAGGTATTTGGGCTGGTTGGCGACAATGCCGACGGCCATGCCGTTGAAACGGGCGAAGCCGATGACGATGTTGGGGGCGAACAACGGCTGAATCTCCATGAACTTGCCGTCGTCAACGATGCCCGTGATGACGTCTTTCACGTCGTAAGGCAGGTTCGGGTTGTCGGGGATGATGGAGTTGAGGCTGTCCTCCAGTCTGTTGATGGGGTCTTCGGTGGCCTCGAACGGCGGCTCTTCCATGTTGTTGGAGGGGAGGTAGCCAATCAGCTCACGAAGCATCTGGATGCCCTCCTCTTCGTTCTCGACGGCGAAGTGTGCCACGCCCGACTTTTTGGAATGGACCGATGCGCCGCCCAAGTCTTCGGTGGTCACGTCCTCGTTGGTGACGGTTTTCACGACCTTGGGACCCGTGACGAACATATAGCTCGTGTTTTTCGTCATCATGATGAAGTCTGTCAATGCGGGCGAATAGACAGCGCCGCCGGCACAAGGTCCGAAGATGGCAGAAATCTGGGGCACAACGCCGGAAGCGAGGATGTTGCGCTGGAAAATCTCGGAATAACCCGCCAAACTGTTGACGCCTTCCTGGATGCGGGCGCCGCCGGAGTCGCAGAAGCCGATGACGGGCGCGCCGACCTTCATGGCCTGGTCAAGCACTTTGCAGATCTTCTTGGCGACGGTCTCCGACAAAGAGCCGCCGAACACGGTGAAGTCTTGCGAATAAACATAAACCAGCCGGCCGTTCACCGTGCCGTAGCCCGTGACGACACCGTCGGTCAGGTATTGCTCTTTCTCGAGCCCGAAGTTGGTGCAGCGGTGGGTCACGAACATGTCGAACTCCTCAAAACTGCCTTCGTCAAGGAACATCAAAATACGCTCGCGAGCCGAGTATTTACCTTTGGCATGTTGTTTGTCAATACGGTCCTGTCCTCCGCCCAAACGAGCTTTTTCCCGCAACGAGAGCAACTCGTTGATCTTTTCTTGCATTGTCATAAATCTATGATATTTAAGTATTTTAGTAAAAAAAAAGAACTATTTCACCTATAATAACAGGTGGCGCAAAGGTATGTTTTTTTTCAATCGATGACCATTGTGAAAAAAAGAAAAAAACGGTTGGTTTCACTTATGGGAACTAACCGTTTTCGTTGAGTGAGCAGTCGCTGCCGTGGAGATACGGATGGCGTGTTGGAAGCGATGCCGCTTTTTTCACGTCATTGAAGTTTTGCGAGCCGGCAACAATGCGAGATGTCTTTGACGGTCACAGCTTGCAGCTGTAGCCAGCCTTGAAGATGCCCTCGGAACCGAAACCCAATTCGATGTTGGCGGCGTTTTTCTGTCCGATACGGATGCCTAACGCCGTAATCTGGAACGACGGGTAGAAGAAAGCGCGGCTCCAGTTGCCATAGACGGTGTAATCGGGGGTGTCTTGTCCTCGGGTGCCGTATTTTATTTGGCGGTAATGGAACAAGGTCTTGTCCTGGATGTCGGCGTTGAATCCGACACCGGCGCCTAAATAGAGAGCGCATTTGTCAAAAGTCTTGTAGGTGAATTTGTAGAAAACATTTAAGCCGACACTGCCGACATGGCCCGAATAACCTTTTCTCCATATAAACGGGCAGCGGCCGAATAGACATAACCGCCAAAAGTAGAAGTCTAGCTCATGGTTCCGGCGGGGATTGTGTATTTGGCAAGAACTCCGGAGAGCGTCACCCCGGCACTGTGTTTTGGCGTGATGTTGTATTGGTAAAAGACATTGACAGCCCCGAAGAGTGTGAAATATTCATCTTTGATGTTGAAATCAGATGTGGGGCAACGATGAGGCCAAACGCCGGGGGTGAATATGGCGACATCATGGTCGCAGATGCGGAAAAACGGATGCACTCCGTAGGAAATCCCCAATTCGTGACGAGGAAAGTCCGGTTGGTTCTTCCCGTTGACATTTCCCGTTTGGGCAGACAAAGAGGAAGCGGCGCAACACATTGTGAAGACAAGAAGTAAGGATAATCTTTTCATAGTAACAATAGAGGACTTCTATTTTTAACATTTTCACACCGACCCTCTGAATCCCGTAAAGTCCTTTAGCCAAAATCCAAAGATGTCGGTGCGGCAAATATAATGTTTTTCGGTTAATTTTCCATTTTTTTTGGGGGGGGTAAATTATTGTGTGTCAGTGGTTTGTGTTAACGATTTTGTTCCAAATCGTAAGCCCTGTTCATAGTGGCATACGTTGTAAGCCCGGTTCGTCTGGGTGTTTTGGGCCGCATTCCGTGCAAAGCCACGGCTACCGCACGAATTTAGAATGTATAATGTAGAGGCGTTACGCGTGTTGTTCTTTCTCTCTTTCCACGATGTTGGCCCTC
>CAVIJD010000035.1:0-23017 GCA_963643165.1 bacterium
AGAGCGTGATGGGCTCGTCGCCGCAGGCGTCCACGTTGATCTTGCCCGACACCATCTTGGCGGCGAAAAGACCGTAGGCCCAGTGGGTATTAGCACCGCAAGAGCGGGTCCTGATGCGCAGCTTCACCGACCTGCCCTGCTCGGCGTAGGAGGTGAGGTCGAATGCCAACGGCTTGTACTCAAACCACTTCACCTGGTTGTTATTGTCAATCTCCGCAGGCGACTGTATCTGGCTTCGCGGACAGGTTTTCATATCAAATGATGTAGGTGTGGCTTCAAAATAAGCCCAATAGTAGGTAGTGATGCCATAGTCGTCGGGCGAAGAGTGGCAATCCTGAGGAGAGTCTTCGCCGCTGGGCACGGCAAGGAAACGGTTGTAGGGCCAGTTTTGGTTGTTGGTGGTGCCTGGCTCGCACGAGGAGGTCTTGTTCTTGTAATAGCCGCCGGAGATGAGTTGGTTGGTCTGGCCGTCGAGCACCTCGATATAGAAGCGGGGGTTATAGTCACATTCGTGATAATAGACATCCTCCTCTGAGAAAGAGAAATAGATGAGCAACACGCTGGAATCAATCTGCGGCTTGAACCAGTATTCCGTTTCTGTGTTTTTGGAACACACACAACTGTATGAACCATTATTGCAGGTATAGCACCCCACCTGTATCACCTTGTCGAGGCGGTGTGTCGGGTCGCCGTCCCATGCCGGCGGGAGGACAGGCTCGTGGGTGTAGGTTCCGCCGGCGCTCTGCGAGCAGCGCGTGGGGTCGTTCGATTGAGTTGTAATGATTCTATGGGAAGTGGTGACACCGGTACCTTGGACACCCGGCGTTGAATTGTAACTGCCTGTACTCGTTCCCGTTCCCGTCTTGACATACGGATGTTGAGCATCGCCGAGTGTCATAAAGTCAAAGTGCGTGTCTTCGGGATGGGTGCTCGGGTCCCAACAGCGGTAGGTGTAACTTTGGGCGAAGGCTTTCGGGCCGGCCAGCGTCAGGCAGAGCAGTGCCAGCAACAGCAGCGCCGCGCCTCTTTTCTTTCCAGTATCTGTTCTCATATCTTGCATAAAATCAGTTTTTGCATTGTACATTGTCTATTGAACGAACAGGCAAGGCCATCTGTTGCATCGGGAAACAATGCCAAAGAGCTTCAACGCCACAGCTGTTTCCATTCCGGCACCGTACTTGCCCGCACCTCACATTCAAGCCGCAAAAATAGCGTTTTTTGATAAGACACTCCACCTCATTCACAAGTTTTGGTTATGAAAAATAGTGTATCTTTGCGGCTGTTCGCACAGCAAACAAACGAAAACATATTATAGTGTATATCAAGAACATACTAACAATTTTCTCGGCTTTATGACAAAATACATCTTTGAAATCATCATGCTTGTCTGCTTTGCTTGCAGTTGGCCGGTATCCATCGTCAAAGCTCTGAAAACAAAAATTGTCATCGGCAAAAGTCCGTTTTTCATGATTATCATCATCATCGGTTATATTTTCGGCATCATCCACAAACTCGTGAACGAGCCCGGCAACTGGGTTGTTTGGCTCTATGCCATGAACCTTGTCATTGTCTCCTGCGACCTTTTCTTGTATTTCAAGTACATCGAGCAGAACCGGCGAGACTTACAGCAGAAACAGCGATAGGTTATGGACATTCTGATAATCCTGCTTCTCATTTTGCTCAACGGTTTTTTTTCGCTCAGCGAGATTGCCATTGTTTCATTCAAGAAAGCCCGAATTGACCAATATGCCGGCAAGCACAAGAAAGGGGTGCGTTTTGCCTTGAAGTTGCAGGAAGACCAGGAGGACTTTCTGGCTTCCATCCAAGTCGGCATCACCCTCATCGGGCTAATCAACGGTTTCATCGGCGGCAGCGCCGTGGCCAAGTATTTCGTGCCGCTGCTGGAATGGATGAAGATGCCGATGGCGGCCGCCCAAACCACGGCCATCATTGTCAGCATTCTGCTGGTCACGTTCATCACCATCGTGTTTGGCGAACTGGTGCCAAAGACGGTGGCGCTCTCCAATCCCGAGCGGGCCTCGCTGCGCGTCGCTCCCGTCATGTTCGTCATCAGCCGCATCTTCAGCCCCATTGTCAAACTGCTTTCCGGGTCCACCAAGATTGTCAACAAGATTCTGGGCATCAAACACAACGACAACCGCATCACGGAAGACGAGATCCGGAACATGCTCAAAGAGGCCGAAGAGTCAGGAGTTATTGAAGAAGAACAGAACGAGATTCACGAAAAGGTCTTCTATTTTGCCGACAAGCGAGCGAAACATATCATGACCCACCGTTCAGAAGTGGAATGGATTGACGGCAACCTCCCGAGAGAGGAGTTCACCGCCCAACTTTTCACTTTTAAAAGCAGCAAGGTTCTGGTCTGCAACAAACACATCGAGAACTTCTTGGGCACGCTGAACGTGAAAGAGTATTTTATGCACGAGATCAAAAACGACAACACGCCCGTCAACGATATGCTGTTCAAACCGTTAGTGTTCTCCGACACCACCGATGCCCAAGACATCCTCAACGAGTTCCGCAAAGAGCAGGTTTATTTCGGCGTGGTGCTCAATGAGTTCGGCGAGCTGGAGGGCATCATCACACTGCACGACATCATGGAGAACATTGTCGGCGAAATCCCCGAAGAGGAGGAAATCGTGGAGCCCGACATTTATGTGCGCGACGACAATTCGGTGCTCGTGAACGGCAACGCCCCCATTGACGTACTCCTGGATGTCATCAACGGTTTTGAAATTGACTTCGACGAGGTCGATTACTCGACGGTGGCAGGCTTTGTGCTGGACCATATCGAAAAGACCCCGGAGATCGGCGACAATTTCGATTTCCTCAATTACCACATTGAGATTGTGGACATTGACCACAACCGCATCGACAAGGTGCTCGTCACTCCAAAGGCCTCACAGGAATAGTTCGGGAATTGACCTTTTTACTTTTTCACAATTTTGGTTTGGTAGATTCTGCTGCCGCCGTCCATGATGTGGATTATGTAGGTGCCTGCCGAGAGGGAGGAGATGTTGAGTGTCGAGGTCCCCGACTCCAATTCGGCACGGTAGATCTGCCGGCCTTGGCTGTCATAAATGAGAAAGTCGAACAAATGTGGAGGCATCGCCATTGACGTCACGAATAGGATTCCAGAAGAGGGGTTCGGGAAGAGGACAAAGGCAGGAGCGTCCGTTTCTGGAATGTGGCTGTTCAACGGCATCAATTGCACGTCTATGCAGGTGGTCTGCCGGTCGGCCGCCGTTATGGTCAAGGTTTTGGACTGATAGTCTGGTGCCGAGAAGGTCACGTTGTAGGTGCCGGCCTTGATGGGTCTGTGGTAGTTGCCGTGAGGAAGCATCGAACAGGTATGGGTGCTGTCGCGGTCGTGGTTCTGTATAAAGACTTTAGCTTCGATAGCCGCGCCCGTCAGCGTGTCCGTCACGATGCCGCGGATTCCATAAAGTGACTCTTTCATATAGTCGAGCATCGAGGCTTTGAGTTTGAGCCAAAAGCCGTTCAGCGAGTTTGACGACGGCACTTTGTTCTCGCTAATCTCGATGGTGGCTTCACGGCAGCCGGCAAAATAGTTGAAATAGTCTTGCCGAGAACCTGATATGACGTACCAGTCGCCGCCCTCGGTGATGCCATTGTCCAGGTCTGTCATATAATAACGGTCTGTCTGGTGGCACGTGGCCGCAAAACGAGAGCCGACAAGTTCCCACCACTGGAGGTCGGCGACGGCTCGTTCATCGGTGGTCCACAGGTCCCACGGGTAGTTGAACACTTCAGCGCCGCCATGCAGGTTCGCCGACATCGTGAAGCGGCGCTGGGCGGCAAAATCCATCATGGCCTGCACTTCGGGCATGCGGTTTCGGTTGCGCGCCAGGGGCTCACCTATCAGAGGGTACGACCGGTTAAGGTCCTCACCATAATAATTGAGGCGTGTGCTGTAAGGCGACTCGTTCAGCGAGTCGTTGCTGGTTCTGAATGTTCCGTCTGGATTTTCGAGCGGGCAGACCCAAATGTCGATGCTGTCAACCAGCGTGCGCACGCTTTCATCGGTCGCGTAATTGACAAGCAGGTGGTTTATGAGACGAAGCAGGACATAATAGCCCGTCACTTCGTCGCCGTGCATCGTGGAGGTATAGAGGAACGCCGGCTTTTCGCCACGGTCAGAAAGGTTGTTGCTGATATGGGCGACGCGGAGGCTGTGCCCTCCCGGGGTGTGTTCAATCAAGGTCTCGATGCGACAAAGGTCAGGATAACGTTGCTGAAAGGTGTCCAGTGTCGCCAGATAGGTATTATAGTCCGGATAGCGGTTCCACGAGGCGGCAAGCTGCTCGTACGAATGCGCCATGCGCACAGCGGCATGCTTCTGTGCCGGCACAGTGAACGGGATGCCCAATGCGAGAAAATCAGCATATTCATGCTTGGCGAGACACATCCTGACCGTAGCGCAGTCTTCGGACGTCCTTGCGGCATAGTCCACATGAAAGAGACTGTCGAGTAGCCGCATCTGCCGCAAATCCACATCCGCGACTATATAAGTTTCCACACGGCCGGTGTCAAGGGCAGAAATCTGTACCATTTGGGCAAAGGACGACATGGCAGAAACTGCACAGAGCAAAAAGGCAAGGATTCTCTTTGTCATAAAAAAAGTTCGGTTATCAGTTCAAAGCGACCGTTTCTGATAATTATTGTGGACTGGCATGCATTTCTTGCATCTTGTCGAGGCTCTTTTAACGTCCTGCAACAAGGCGCGCTATCTCGTTTTGAAGTTCTGCGGAGACCGGCACCAACGGAAGACGCAGCACGTTTTTGATTTTCCCCTGCGCACTAAGGATGCACTTTATGCCGCAAGGGTTCCCCTCCTTGAAACAGGCCTGAAGCACATCGAAAAGCCTGTCGTAATAGAGTCGTGCCTTGATGAACTGGTTTTCCATAGCCAAGTGCATCATGTTGGACATCTCGTCCGGGAACGCATTGGCAATCACGGAAATGAGTCCGTCGAGTCCCGCAGCCATCAAAGGAAGTGCGAGCAGGTCATCGCCGGAGATGACCGAGAAGTTGCGGGGCTTGTGGTGCAGCAGATAGAGAATCTGCTCCATGTTGCCGGAGGCCTCTTTGATGCCGATGACATTGGGGCACGTTTCGGCTATATGCAGGGTTGTTTGGGCCTGTATGTTGCAAGACGTTCTGCCGGGCACATTATAGAGCAGCACGGGCAGCGGCGAATGTTCGGCTATGGCTGTGTAATGGGCAATCAGTCCGCGCTGTGTCGGCTTGTTATAGTAGGGGGAAACCGACAGCACCGCATCGGCGGGCAATTTGTCAGCCTGCTCTACCCTACGCAGAACGGATTGCGTGTCCGGACCTCCAATGCCCACAATGAGCGGCAGCCGCCTGTCGTTCACGTCCGCGATGCAACGCAGCACGTCGGCGGTCTCGGCATCCGTCATTGTCGGGTACTCGCTCGTTGTTCCCAGTGCCACGAGATAATCGACTTTGTTGCCGATCAGATTCTCAATCAACTTTTCAAGGCTCGGGAAGTCAACTTCGCCGTTTTCCTTGAATGGCGTAATGACGGCAACGCCCAGCCCTTTGAATTTGTCGTTATTGTTTTTCATTGCCTGTCAGTTTTTGGGTATAGGTGAAAACCTCATCGAGGAAACGCATCTCGTCGTGTTGCGGAGCGTTGATGAAAAGATCATATTGCGGCTGGCTGCCCAGGTCACGCCCCACTATGCACTTGGCCTTCGACTGTGAAAGAATCACCTTTACGGCGGGGAAACTTCGTGTGTTGAAGTCAAGCAACATGTCGAAGTCGTCTTTCATGAAGTCGTGAATCTGCACCGTCTTCGGATAGCCGTACCAATTGAGATGCTTGCTGCAGAAATAGTCGGCCGACAATTGGGGAAGGCAATAGAAAGGCACCTCGGGAGCATTCACATAACCGACCATCTTGACGCGATGCCCCTCCTGCTGAAGTCTGTTGAAAATCCGGAATATGCTTTTGTAAGAGGCCTCGTCGGTTATCTCGCAAAGTATCCCGACGGTTTCAGCCCGCTCAAGCGAGGACAGATTGGGATGTCTGACAATTTTGTTGTCTGCCAGATATTTGTTCAGAAAGAAGTCTTTAATTTTGGATATCATACTGTCTTCGTACCCGATTTTTTAAGCGGGCAAATATACAAAAAATTGCGTGTCCTACGCCCACCACATTTTAATCTGCAAATTCGGATTCCTGACAGGTTTTGCAACTGGTGGGTAGTTTTTTTTGCCGTTTTAATAAAAAAAAACAGGAACAGCACTGTATTGTTGCCATTCCTGTCTGTGTTTCGATATACCCGACTGGAGACTTACAGCACCTGCGCGGTCAGGCTGATGGTCTGCATGGGGTTGTTGGGGTCATTGGTGATGACGTCAATGGTTGCCTTTTGGTTGGCCGTGCGCGAATTGGCTCTAAAGGTCACGGTAATCTGCGCAGTAGTGCCGGCCTGCACTTCCATCACGTTGGCGGAGACTTTGAACATCATGTTGCTGGTCTGGAGCGTGTGGATGGACAGCGGACTTTTGCCCTTGTTTTCGATCGTTATCGTAGCGGTTTTGGTTTCATTTTTTTGCACTCTGCCAAAATCGTACGACTGGGCGCTCAAGGCGGCCACGGGGGCGTTCTTCAATTGTTTGGCCGTGAGTTTGCTGAAATCCTCTTTAATGTTTACTGCAAAGAAGATGGTCTTCTTCGACTCGATGGAGTCGTTGGTGAGCAGAATGGCGCGGTCTTTCAACTGACCGAAAGCGTTGCGCTTGGCGGCGTCATACTTGAGGACAATCTCACCCTCTTGGCCAGGCATAAGGCTGCTGCCGAATGTTCTGCTGACTTCAGAAATATAGGGCGTGTTTTTGTCGAGTTCGTAAGATATCGGCTTGGTCCAGAAATTGCGCACCTTAAACGTATCGTTCACACTTTCAGTGTTCAACAGATTGTGCTTCACGTTCATCGTTTTGAGGCGTGACATGCCGTTGCCTTGCGTGTAGCCTGCCAGTTCAAACTTTGTAGGGGGGCGTTTGATAACCTCGCCTTTGATGAAAATCATGTGCGGCGATGCCTTTTGTTCGCCTTGGAATTGCGGCTCGTTGGTCGTCACGCGGATGTTCTTGTTGAAAGCGCCCGGACGGTTATAAGGATTGTACGTGGCCTCAATGAAGCCTTTCTGCCCCGGAGCCACAGGGTCGTGCGAATAATTGGCGGCGGTGCAGCCACATCCCGGACGCACATTGGTGAGCACCAATGCACTGTCGCCTACGTTAGTAAATACAAATCTGCCCGTGACTTTTCCGCCCTCTTCTTTTATTTTTCCGAAATCATAGGTAGTCTGATCAAATTGAATTTTCGGCTGGGCAAAACCGCAAAGGAATGCCAAAGCCAACAACATCGATAAACTTAATTTTTTCATTGTTATGATTTTTTTGTTGTTTTATTTTTCGACTTGCAAAGATATTATTTTATTGCCCAGTCCGGCAATGTCCATGCCTTCAAAATTTCCGGAAGACATGAGGAGCAGGACAGTGTTGTAATAGTCGAGACTCAAGAGTTTGTCTTGCAGCAATTTGGCATCATCAAAAACCTGAAGTCCCGGGCATCCGAAAGCGTCATAGACGGCAGAGGGATGAACGGGAGGCAGTTTTTTCAAGGCCACGGCCTTAGGTGAGAAAAAGACGAAAGCCACGTCTGCAGCATTCATCGCGCCGTTGTACTGCATAAGAAACTGCTCGGTAAGGCTGCTGAACGTATGCAACTCCATACAAGCCACGAGTTTGCGGTCGGGGAACTGCTCCCTGACGGCAGCCACGGTGGCGCGGAGTTTGGAGGGGGCGTGGGCAAAATCCTTATATACGGAACAGTTGCCGTTACTTGCCACAAGCTGAAGTCGCCCCGAAGCGCCCTTGAACGTGGAAATGGCCTTGTAGAAATCCGTTTCGGCAATGCCTGCCGCCATGCAGGCGAGGCGCGCGGCGTTCAGGTTGGCAAGATTATGCCGCCCGAAAATCTTGAGCGGAACTTCTCCGCAGGGAGTGTCCAGATAGGTAATGCCGTCCTTAACATGATGCGGATGGACACTGTACGGCTGCTTTTCGGCGTTCATCGTCCGGGAACCCAACTTTTTCAGTTCGGGGTCGTCTTCGCAATAGATGAACTTGCCCGCGGCAGGTATCATTTCTGCAAAAATCTCGAACTGACGCACATAAATGTCGAAAGTGGGAAACACATTGACATGGTCCCAGGCTATTCCGCTGACAATGCCGATAGTGGGCTGATAGACGTGGAACTTAGGGCGGCGGTCAAGCGGTGAGGTCAAGTATTCGTCACCCTCGATGACCATGATGCGTGCATCGTCGGACAGTTTCACCATCACCTCAAAGCCGTCGAGTTGAGCGCCCACCATATAGTCGCACGACACGCCGCATTGCTGCAGCACATGGATAATCATCGACGTGATGGTTGTCTTGCCGTGGCTGCCGCCCACAACTATCCTGACCTTGTCCTTGCTCTGCTCATAGAGGTACTCGGGGTAGGAATAGATTTTAAGGTTCAGCGCTTGTGCTTTCAGCAGTTCAGGGTTGTCGGCACGGGCGTGCATCCCCACAATGACCGCATCGAGGTCGGCGGTAATCTTGTCAGGAAACCAGCCGAAGGCCACGGGCAAAATGCCGTATTTGGCGAGTCGTCCTTTTGCGGGGTCGAAAATCTCGTCGTCCGAGCCGGAAACCTCATAGCCTTTAAGTGTCAGTGCTATAGCCAGATTGTGCATGGCACTGCCGCCGATTGCGATAAAATGCACTTTCATCTTCCTGCAGAGATTAAATTGTTCTGTTCAACGGTCAAGGGAATTATGGTTCCTTTTTATTCTTACACGAGGTTAGAGAAGCCCATAAAAGCCATAGCCAGGATGCCGGCCGTAATCAATGCGATGGGCACACCTTTCATACCTTTGGGGATCTCTACGAGTTCCATCTGCTCGCGGATGCCGGCAAAAATCACAATTGCCAACGTAAAACCGACAGCGATAGCCACTGCATAGAGGGTGCTGTCGAGGATGGAGAATCCGTGAGCGGCGATAATCGGCTGCTCCGTCACCTTGATGGCGATACCCAGGACGGCGCAGTTGGTGGTAATCAGGGGAAGATAGACACCCAGGGCCTTGTAAAGGGAGGGGCTCATCTTCTTGAGCATGATTTCGACCATCTGGACGAGTGCGGCGATCACCAGAATGAACACAATCGTCTGTAAAAAGGTAATATTAAGAGGAACAAGCACATACATCTGCAACGTAGAGGTCACCAATGTAGCCAGAGCCATCACAAACACGACAGCGGCGCCCATGCAGAGTGCCGTATTCACCTTGTTAGAGACACCCAAGAAAGGACAGATGCCCAAAAACTGCACCAGCAGGATATTGTTTACCAGCACTGCCCCGATAATCATTAATATATATTCCATAACAGTTGTAAGTTACTAATTTATAATTTATTATTTTGCCGATGCCCGTTGTTTTTTCTTCATCTCAACCGAAGCGAGGATATGGCGCACCAAGGCCATAATGAAGCCATAGACAAAGAATGCGCCGGGGGCGAGCACGAAGATAAGGATGTTGTACTCTTCGGGGATGAACTGGAAGCCCATCAGGGAGCCGGCGCCGAGGATTTCGCGCACGGCGGCGATCAACGTCAAGGAGATGGTGAAGCCGATGCCCATGCCGAGTCCGTCGAGCATAGAGTCAAAGACCGGGTTCTTGCTGGCGAATGCCTCTGCGCGTCCGAGCACGATACAGTTCACGACAATCAGCGGGATGAAGACGCCGAGACTCTCAGAGAGCGCCGGCACAAAGCCTTGGATCAGCAAATCGATGATGCTCACGAACGTGGCAATGATGACGATATAGCAAGGGATTCTGATCTTGTCGGGGATGATATTCTTCATAGCCGAAATCAGCATGTTAGACATAAGCAGCACGAATGTGGTGGCTGCACCCATGCCGAGCGCGTTGTTCACTGAGGTGGTGACTGCCAGCGAGGGGCAAGTGCCGAGAACCAAGATCAAGTTAGGGTTCTCTTTGAAAAAACCTTTGGTTAAAATGTTGAGTTTACTCATTGTAGGCCTCCTTTACTTTCATAAAAACATCGTATGCTCTCTGAACGGCATCGCAATAGGCGCGAGAGGAGATGGTAGCTGCCGTGATCGGGGTCACGTCGCCGCCGTCTTTGGTTACGGAGAGTTTGTATTCTGCGGGGTTGTGCCCGTTCATCTGCACAGCGAAGTCGCTTTTGCTCTTGTTGATCTTGTCACCGAGTCCGGGCGTTTCAGATGCCTTGATCACTTCCGTGTTCAGGATGGTGCCGTCGGCGGCCAAGCCGACCATCAGGTCAAAGCGTCCAGAGAAGGCCTTTTTGGTGTAGGTCTCGATGCCTGCGCCGAAGAGTTTACCGTCATTCTGGATGGCCACATGGACAATCACAGGGTCGCTCTCGCCGTCCAACGTCACGGTTGTGTCTTTCAATTCCCCTTGGAAGCCGGGCAGGACGGAATTCAGCGCTTCGGTCTTCTTTTTCTGTTGTGATGCCTCTATAGGAGCTTTGGTTTTGGCATATACGCCCGTCAGAGCAAGACCCGCCACGAGTGCAATGAGGGTAAGCACTGCTACCAGACGAAATAATGAGGGTTCTTTTTTCTGTTCCATAATACTATGTTATTCGAGTTATTTAGCAAAAGTTTTGGGTTTGAAAGCCTTGTTGATCAGCGGCACAAGCGCGTTCATAATCAGGATTGAGAATGACACACCCTCGGGATAGGCGCCGAACATACGGATGATGATGGTCAGCAGACCACAACCGATGCCGAACACGATCATTCCGGCAGGCGTCATAGGCGACGTGACCATATCGGTAGCCATGAAGCAAGCGCCCAAGACCAGACCGCCGGCAAGCAGGTGGAAGAACGGGTTGGCGTACTGGGTGGGGTCAATGAGCCAGAACAGACCGGCGAACAGGAACACGGTGAGCATAAAGGAGACCGGAATGTGCCAGGTGATCACTTTGCGGATCAGCAAGAACACGGCACCGATGAGCAGGGCTATAGCCGAAACTTCGCCAAAACTGCCGCCCATCTGGCCTACCAGCATGTTGGTATAAGTCGGGAGCTCTGCCGCACCACCCTCTTTGAGTATTCCCAGTGCGGTAGGACCTGTAACGATGTCGCTGACAGACCAAACCGGCGTCGGGGTGGGCCACGTTGTCATAGCCACAGGGAACGCGATCAGCAGGAACACGCGGGCCACCAGCGCGGGGTTGAAAGGGTTGTGCCCCAAACCGCCGAACGGCATCTTGGCAATGCCGATAGCCACCAGCGCACCCACTACCATCATCCAAACCGGAAGATTGGAGGGCACATTGAAAGCCAACAGCAAACCCGTGACTACTGCGGAACCATCACTGACCGAGGGCTTTACTTTGAGGATAAAACGTTGTATCAGATACTCAAAAAGAACGCAGCATCCTACAGACACCAGCGTCAGGATCACAACGGGAAAACCGAAATAGAAAATCGACACCACAAAGGCGGGCATCAGCGCCAGCACTACCGACCACATGATTTTTCTCACGGAATCATCGCTGTGTACATGCGGCGAACCGGAAACATTCAATAAACGATCCATTTGTTTGTTGTTTAGTTATTTTTGTTATTACTTTTTGTTTCTACTTTAATATGTTTAAATTATTTATCATAACAGCCCTTTTAGGGTCATCAACTCGTACTTCGCCTTCAACAATTGTATAGAATGCAGTTCCTGATTCATCAGCGACTGCAACTCGTCGTTGTGCTGCCGCACATAGTCGATGGCCGTGATTGTGCCGTTCACCAACTGACTCGAGTAGGTCTCCGTCAACGATTTGTACTTTTCGGTGATGGACTTGTCCAGAATCAACAGGTTCTCAATGCGCTTTATCTCATTCAGTTTGTCCTGAACCTGTATCATGTTCGACTTTTTGAAATCCTCCTCCTGACTTTGCAGTATTTTTTTCTGCGTGTTGATGACTTTGCTGATGCCGGAGGTCTTGGCCCAGTCAATTACGGGTATGTTGAGATAAACGCCTGCCATATAATACCAGTCGGGGCGGTTGAAATAGAACTGATAGTCGGGGCGCCCGTAGCCTCCCGTGACAAAAAGGGACACTTTAGGCAGACTGCTGGACAGATGCAGCTTGCGCTGGAAATCCATCTGCTTGGCCTGGTTCTCGAATATGGCAAACTCAAGCCGTTGCGACTCAACGCTTTCATTTATGTCCGGAATGCTGGGCATCTCGAAAGTCACCGCCGACAAGTCGTGGCCCGTCAAGATGGAAAGCGATGAAATGATCGACTCTTTCTTCGCCTGCAAGTCGTTGTGGTTCTGTTCCATCTTGAGCGACTCCAGTTCAAGCTGCGACAGGGTGTTCTGTGGGATGACACCCTCTTTGAGCAACACCTGCAGTTGCTTAATCTGGTCGCGGAACGTGCTCTGCACATTCTCGATGATGCCCATCTGCTTCTCCACGATCAGAAGATTGAGGTAGAGGGTAATTACCTGCGACTTTATTTCATTGATAGAGAGACCGATCTTATAGATTTCGGCATCGTTCTGCAGTTTGGCGTACTGACGGCCGTAGAACATCTTGCAGCCCTGGAAGACGACTTGCTCGAGGTCGAGGCCGATGTGGTACTGCATTTGGGCGAGTTCAGGGCTGTCGTCGAAAGGTGCCGGCGGGGTGTTGCTTTGTCCGTTGCACATAGGTGCCTCGGCCGACTCGTACGAAAACTTCCCGTTGATGGAGAGTTTCGGGTAGAGATGTGCGGAAGCGTTGTTAAGGCTCGTTTTCAGAATTTGCTCGTTCAAATCTTTCTGAAGGCTCGCAGAAGTCTGTGCCACAGCCCATTGCTGGCATTGGTCTATCGTTACGACATCTTGCGCAGAAAGGCATGACAGCAGGACAGCAAAGGCAACAGAGAGACAGAGTTTCTTCATTTCAATATCCAAAATATAAACAAGCGGCAAAAATACACTTTTTGCGGTTTCAGCCGTTTTTTGATGTGCAGATAAAGGGACGAAAAAAATGGCGGGGACGATGCTGTCCTTCGCGTCCGGGCACGTCAGCGCAGGCGGTTGCGCAGGTAACTGTTTCTGACGTATGTGAAGAAACCCGCCACGCCGGCCACATTGACGACCCACGAGAGCCAGAAAGCCCAATGGTAGCCCACATGTTCCGCCACCACGCCGCCGGCAAGGATGCCCAGTCCCACGCCGATGTCCCAACTGATTAGGATGGAGGAGTTAGCGGTGCCGCGTTGGGTATGCGGCGCCAAATTGATGAACATAGTCTGGTATGCCGGCCACATGTGACCGTTGCCGAGCCCGATGATCAAGGCTGACCCGTAGTAGCCAATGGGATGGTGCAAGGCGGCGAAGAGCAGGTATCCGACCAGCGAGACGGTCATTCCCACCGCCGCATTTTGGGTGACTTTGCCCTCGCGCAGGCTCCGGCTGCCGATAAGACGCGACAGTATCAACCCGCACGACAGCAACATGAAGAAAAGCGCCGACCCGCCTTGAATGTTCAGTTCCTCGGCGCCGTAAATGGCCACGTATGTTGAAATCACACCATACGAAAAGGCGAAACAGACCATCGTGAGCCCTTCGCTCCACCCTTTCAACAGGAAAAAGCGGTCAAACGAAACCTTGGGCTTGTCTTTGACCAGGGGGCGCGCATTCAAGTCGAGGGAGGCATTCACGGCAAAGCCGATGGCGGAGGTGATGAGAGATATCCAAAACAGCAGCGTGTAACTTTGCGTCAGATGCAGCACATAGATGGCCAAGGCCGGCGCGATGGCGGAGGCGATGTTGTTGCTAAGACCATAATAGCCAATCCCTTCGGCACGGCGTGTCGGGTGCAGCACGTCAATAGCCACGGTGCTGTTGGCCACGGTGGTGGCCCCGAACGGCGCGCCGTGCAGCGTCCGGATGATGGTAAACCACAGCAAGGAGCCGGCCAGCAGATAGCCGCCGAAGCACGCACAATAAAGCCCGTAGCAGATCAGCAGCACCTTCTTCCGGGGGAAACTATCTACCATAAAGCCCCCGAAAGGACGGATCAGCAAGGCCAGCAGCGTATAGCCGGACAGCACGAAGCCAATCACTTGTTTGCTGGCCGCGTACGTGTCCCTCAAATACAGGGGCAGCAGCGGCGTGAGCAGCATAAAAGAGAAATAGATCATGAAATTGGCCGTCCAAACCTTCAGATAGTTCTTGTTCCAGAGCCTTTCTAATTTTTCCTGCTGGTTTATATTGCCGATCATGCCGTCGTTTTTAAGGGCGGCAAAAGTACGATTTTTAGCCTTTGGCGCAACCGGTCGCGTCTGCGGTCACATCTGCGCGGTGCTGATGATCTGGTGCGAGATGCCGTGCTCGGACAGGATCCTCTTGACGCGGTTCTCGTCGGTGTCTGTCAGGAAGACTTGTCCGAAGTGCTCCTGTCCCACCATGTTGAGGAGTTCGGCCGTGCGTGCCATATCCAGTTTGTCGAAAATGTCGTCCAACAGCAGTATAGGCTTGATGCTTTTCTGTTCGTAAGAATAGTCGAACTGGGCGAGGCGCAACGCCAACGAAAAAGACTTCTGCTGTCCTTGCGAGCCATAGCGTTTGACGGGCTGTCCGCCGAGGAGGAATGCGAAGTCGTCTTTATGCACGCCGAAGTTGGTGAAGCCGCTTTTGAAGTCTGCCGCAACACATTCACGCAGTCCGTCCGCGAACGTCTTTTCGTTCAAGGCGGACAGGTACTGCAAGTCAACCTCTTCGGCGGAGTGGGAAAGCCGTTGGTAATGGCTGCTGAAGAGCGGGCGGATTTTGGCGATGAATGCACGGCGCACGCCATGTATGACGGTTGCCGACAGGTCCATCTGCCCGTCGAGGACCTCCAGCAGCGAGCTGTCGTGCTGGCGGCTTTCGGCCATCTGTTTGAGCAAAGCGTTGCGCTGGGCCAACAACTTACGGTAAGAGATGAGGTGCTGCAGGTACTCGCGGTCGTATTGTGAAATGATGACATCGAAGAACTTGCGGCGGTTTTCGCTGCCGCCGTTGATGATGTCGCTGTCGTAGGGCGACACAATCACCACGGGAAACAGCCCAATGTGGGCGCTCAGGCGGCTGTACTCCTTCCGGTTCGCCCGCATCGACTTATGCCCGTTTTTATAGACGCAGCTCACGTGGGTGCTGTTTTGGGTGTTCCGGTCATAGAAATCGCCGTGAACGGCAAAGAAATCGGCATTGAAGCGGACCGAATAGACATCCTGCGGAGAGAAATAGCTTTTGCAGAAAGAAAGGTAGTGTATGGCATCCAGCAGGTTAGTCTTGCCGCTGCCGTTCTTCCCTACGATTCCGTTCACATTCTCGTTGAAAGCGAAGCCCGCCTCCTCGTAATTCTTGAAATTCGCCAGTGTCAGGTTCTTGAGATACATTCCGTGTTGTTTATCGAAAAAAGCACAACGGACATTGCTTCTGGAGAACATCCGTTGTGCATTTCACTGTGCCGCTGTGGCATTTTGCTTATTTTAAACCGAGCACCTCCAGTCCTTGGTTGAAGCGGATGTCGCGCGGGATGCCGGCCTTGTTGATACGGTCAAGGTCTTTCTGCAAGTTCTCGCCTACGGTGCCGTTGTCTTTGCTGTATTTAGCGGCGAACTCGATGTCGCCCTCGGCCTGCGTTTTCAGGATAGTGGAAATCCAGCTGTCGATGGCTTTCTGTGCCTTGTCATAATCAATGTGGTAAGAGCCGTTGCCGTTGCGTTTGAAAGCCCCGGCATTTTCAAAGTAGTTGTAGCACATCATATTAGCCACGCCGTGAGCATCAGCGGCCCCGAAGCGGACCGAACGAAGCAAACCGACGATGAAGGTCGTGACCGCATCCTCTTTCGTGATGTTGGTGATTTCGCCTTTGTCAATCAGGGCGCAGACCAGGTGCAGACCGATGATGTCGGCTTTGGCCTCTTCCCAATTGGTGTTCTCCGTCTTCATGGCAGCATCCACAGAACCTTTGCCGTTAATGGTCTGTTTCACGCCAAGGCCATGGGCGACCTCATGGAACGTGACATTCCAGAAGAAAGCGTCGAAATTGATATGGTCTTGTTCGGACGGCTCGATGATGATTTCGCCGATAGGCTTCATAATCTTGTCGAACTTGGCCTGCATAGCATTGCGGAGCTGGAAGCGGCGCGAGCCCTTAGCGGCCTGCACTTTGTCGTCGTTAGGCAGGTTGATGGCGATGGTCTTGCCGCCGGCATTGCAGTCGCCGCCATAGAAAATAACGTCATAGACATTCATGTCTGAAGAGGTGCCGGGCACATAGTTGCGGTATTTGGCCTCGCAAGGCAGTTCCTTCTGGAGTTGGGGCAGCATAGCCACAAACTTGGTGAGTTTAGAACTTTCCTCTTCGTCTTTCACCAGCACAAAAGCCTCGTAAGAGGTTTTCAGCACGTTCAGTTTGTCGTCGTAGTTCTCAATCGGGCCGAACACGAAATCAAGTTTGGAGTCTTTCATGTCCATCCAGGCCATATCTGAAGCGAAATAGTCGTCTGTCTGGAGGGCCTTCTTGCGTTCCACCAGATACTTTTTCATCGACGGGTTCTCGGCTATCTCAATAGCCTTGTCGAGCAGCTCATCCACTTTCTTCAGTTTCTCGGCATAATACTCGTGGTACCACACCGACTTGAGGCTGCCGTCCTCGTTGCGGACCAGCACCGTATAGTGCGACGACTTGTTCTTGTCTTGCAGAGCCTCATACTCCTCGGGGGTGATGTCTTGCGGATAATAGTTGCATGCCGCAGGTTTCTCGCCGTATCCTGGCACAAACGGGCGGTCGTTGTCCAGCCTGTCCCACGGACCGTAGTTGATAAGCGCGAACTCTTTTATCCATTTGTCCTGAATCGTGTCCAGCAAAGACTTAGGGCCGAAAGTCTGTTCCCAGAACAGCTCGTCCATAATCTGTCCAATCTCGATGAAGACAGGAATCAGTTGTTTGTCGTTCTCGCTGAGTTTAGAAAGGTCGGTTGTCAGGTCGAAATAAGCGTACTCTTCAACCTTCTGTTGCCATTCGCTTTTCGCTGTCTCTTCCGGACTTTCCGCTTTTTTGTCCTTGCAGGAACTCATAGCCAAGGCCATACAGCCGATAGCGATCACCATAGTTGTAATTTTCTTCATTGTCGTGAATATTTTAGTGTTTACAATCCATAGGAAAAACGAGGGCAAAGATACAAAAAAGAAAACAGACTCGTCAACCTTGATGCCGAAATGGAGCAGACCTCAACCGATTTGCAGCCAGAACGAACCGCCGTGCCGTTCCACATTCTCCATGTTCGGGTGCTCCCAAACCGGGGAAATGGTTTCAGACAATTCTTGGTCTTGGCTGACAAAGAAGTTCGGCAGTATTGGTCTGTACCTTTCAGGGTTTGCCAACAGGAAAGCCGCAAGCATATATTGTTCGCTGTAAAACCGGTCGCACATATCCTGAGGATAATCGTATGGCAAATAGATATCGTGGAAATGAACAACGACCCCTTTCTTCAAGAACGGCAGCAACTCAAGGAAGCATACCGTGGCATCCGAATTGGGGAACACCCGATGTGAATTGTCGATAAAGAGGATGTCGTTTTCTGCCAACGATTCAACAATAAACCTGTTGTCGGTCATATTTTCGAAAGGCTCTCTTACAACCTTGTCTGCCAGATGGTCGATATTGGCTCTTGGAAATGGGTCAATCGAAACGATTTCAGTATGAAGTCCATTTTCTGACACTGACTTGCGAGCCACCTTGGTGGAATTGCCCGAACCTATTTCTATGTATCTTGACGGCTTGTATTTTGCCAGCATTCCGTAAATCCCTACGATGTCGAGGCCAGGCAGGTATTGATTGTTCCAGGCTATTTTGTTTTCATCCTTTTCATCTTTCGAATCCTTTATTTCCCAAAACCTTTCCTTGTATTGCAAGAACTCGGCAAGGTTCTCTTCATACAACGCCCTGTTTTCATTGATTATCTCATACAATGCGGAACACGTCTGATTCCCCGACGACAATCTCGGCTTAGGATTCACGCGATATTCCAGATGAACAGTCTGAAACTTCGGCGACAAAAAGTGATACAGCGATTTGATTTTTTTTCATAATTAATAAAAAATTAAATTATCAACTAAATCTATTATTGTTTAAATCATTATTGTTTTAATACATTTCAACTCTTCGGGTTTGAGGAAGCCTTCCCGGCGGAGGTGTTGCAGCCACTCCTCGGCCGTGAGGAAGCGGTCGTGCATGTTGCCTTCCTCATCGCACGAGTAGAGGCGGGCGGCGCGGGGCAAGTCGCGCGCCACAGGCAGCCCGTCGTCAATGCGGCAGACGGCATCTTCGTAGGTCATCCAATAGTAATAGAACATCCGCTCCCGGGTCAGGAACTTGCGCGCGCCCGAACACTCTACCACCCTCTTTTGCTGCTCCTCGCTCCAACATGGCCACACGGGCACTACGGTCTTGCCGCAGAGCATACATGCAAACAGCGCCGCCTTGGTGACGGCCTCCTCTTCCATAAGCAAGGCCACGGTACTGTCTGAGAAAGTGTCAAGTTCTTTCATCACCGGTGCCATCAGCATGGCGAGGCGACGGTTGTCGTACGCCTCGCCCTTTACTGACAGCGCTGTCTCGTCGGGGCGGTCGCGCAGGGCACGCACCAGCGGATAATAAATCGTGTCAACAAACATTACTGCCGAAAAATCCTATAAACTAAAAAGTTTTCTATTCATACACATAATACTCCGTGTATTGATCTGAACCGTATTCGTCGCGCTCTGTCAACTGTTTTGTGACGGGGTATTTCCCGTCATACTCGTAAGTGTATTCCTCAACTTCCGTTTCTCCGTATTCTGTTTCGGTGTATTTGGTGACATTATTGGCAGAACAATACGACTCCTGCTCAAAATAATTGCCGAGAAGCCCTTTCTTGGGGTTCACATTCTGGTCATATTCGTATAAAAGATCGCAATACATGCCGTTTCCGCGCAGGCGCAAGGCTGTCACATTTTTGCCGGTCCACTCAAAGGCAATGTCAAACTCTTCGCTCCCTTTGGCTTCGGAACAGAACTTCTTGAGGCGTTGCTCCACCGGTTTTGCTATAGACTTGTCGAAGCCCAGACTGCGCAACGGTGTCATGAAATGTTTACGGCCGGACTTGTCATCCGTTGTATAAACCTTGCATTTCATCGAACTCAGCGTTTTGCCGTCATAGGAGAAAGTGAACTCCCTTTCGAGTTCTCCGCCATAATACAACTTGCATTTGCTCAATAATTTGCCATCATATTCGTAGTCCATCCGGGATTCAGTCTCCCCGTCCCAGCCTGAAGTTTCCACGCTGACGACCCGGTTGTCTTTGTCGTAAGCGTATTTTTCGGTTGACATCAGAGTCCCGTCCCAATAATACTTAATCTGTTGCAGCATGTCGCCCGACCACACCCACTGTTCTGACAGGGTTTTTCCATACACCTCATCTTCTTCCGGATACTCATAATCGTGATATACAGAAGATTCATAAACGCTCACAATCTTCTTTTTAGGGTTATAGACTCCCTCCGTTTCCGTACAGGAGGGGACAAAAAGCATCAAACTTGCAACGGCAATTCCAAATGCGGCCGTTCTGAGAATGTTATTTTTCATAATAGAAGTTGTTTTATGGATCATTTTATTCATACTCGTAATAATCAGTGTATTGGCATCTGTAGCCATATTCGTCGGTCGTCCAGCGCACCGTCACGGGATACTTTCCGTCATATTCGTAGGCATACTCCGTCACGAGCGACTCGCTGCCGAGCACAATCGTCATCTTCTGGATATTGTTGGCGCTGCTGTATTGCCAGCCCTCGTTTCCGATATTGTTGAAGCCCCGTTTGGGATTCTTGCATTGGTCGTACTCGAGGCGGACCACCTCCGTAAACTCGTCACTCGTCATAGCCACATCCGTGATATTGTCCTTGTTCCATTCAAACTGTATCGTGAAATCCATCACGATACCCTTGGCGGCCGACTTGCATTGGCCCACTGCTTTTGTCAGGGCGGCGTCCAACGCGTCGTCAAAGCCGAGGCTGCCAAAGGTACTCAAGTGCCTTTTGTAGTAAAAATCATCGTAGTAGCACTTGCCGTCCGCCCGAACCAATTTGCCGTTTTCGTACGAGAAGTTCCACTCTTCCGACAACTCGCCGTCGTAGGTAAGTCTTGACTTGCTTATTCTGCCGTCCTCGTACTCAAACGCAAGCGTCTCAAGCCACACGGCGTCTTCAATTTTCACCACGCGGCCGTTCTCGTCGTAGGTGAAAGCCTCCGTCCATACAGAAGTTGAGCTTTCATAATGGTCAATCTGCTGAATCAGGCCGTCCGCCCAGGTCCAGTTCTCATACAGGTACTTGTCTTGCACGCTAACCGCGGACGGGTCGTCCAGGTCTTGACAAGAAGCCTCGCGATAGACCTTGCTGATTTTCTTCTTGGGGCTATAAACCCCGTTGTTCTTTTCGCAGGATGCGCCAACAAGCATAACGACCGTGGCCGCCATCAGGAGCGCAACTATTTTGGATAGATTCTTTTTCATTTTTGTGATATTTTTTAAGGTTAGACCAAATGTTTTCATCATATTTTCCACAACATTGCTTAACGGCTGCAAATATAAACAATCGCGTTGACTTTTCCAGCACTGTTTTTTCATTCGTTACATTTTCCCCTGATTTTTTTCAGATCATCGCCCACCCTTACTCCTACGAACAAAGGTTTCGTACGGCACGCTGTCACAAACGGGGGAAAAACCTTGCAACACTTGGTTAAAATAGTATCTTTGCGCCGTGATATGCAAGCCCAGGTCTGCCGGAAAACAACAAAACCGCAGACCAGGCAACGGCATCACCACGAATAAACCTAAAAAGCACAGAAAAAAAATGGACATACAACTGCATTGTCAGGAAAAAGGGAGCGGACAGCCATTCCTCTTCCTGCACGGGAACGGAGAAGACAGCCGCTATTTTGCCCGTCAGATTGAGCATTTCAGCAACAGATACCGGGTCATTGCGATAGACACGCGTGGGCACGGGCAGACGCCGCGGGGCTCTGCGCCGTTCACCATCAAGCAGTTTGCGCTTGACCTTTACGGCTTTATAACCGAACGCCATCTGCCGGGAGCCATCATCTTGGGCTTTTCAGACGGCGCTAACATCGCCATGGAATTTGCCCTGCGGCATCCCGAGATGGTGAAAGCGCTGGTGCTCAACGGCGGCAACCTCAACCCTGAGGGGGTAAAGCGGGCGGTGCAGGAACCCATTGAGGCGGCATACACCCTTGCGAAACAAGCCGCCGGCCAGTCGCCCGAAGCCCTGAAAAAGGCCGAACTGCTCGCGCTGATGGTCAACGAGCCAGACATCCGCCCCGAAGAACTGTTGCGCATCACCTGCCCCACCCTTGTCATCTGCGGCACCGACGACATGATCAAGGAGGAACACACCCGCGAGATTGCCCGCAACCTGCCCAATGCGACCTTGGAATTCATTGAGGGCGACCACTTCATCGCCGGCAAATGTCCCGAGCCTTTCAATCAGGCTGTTGACTGCTTCCTTGAAACCCTGTCGGGAGCGCGCCTGCATGCAGACGACACCTATTGACGCCATCACGCAGGCCTTTGCACAAGACTGCCGCACCGGGACGACGGCCCCAAGCGTTACCGTTTTACGGCATGTCCTGTGGCGCAATTTTCCTGACGAGCCAAACAGTCTATTTACCGCATTCTTCTTTATAAAGCGTCTCAAAAACATTCCGCAATGCAGCCTCATTCTCAATAATGGCACGCAGTTCGTTCAACTTTGCCGCATTGGAGGACTCTGGAATCCAAAGTTTGAGATAGCCGCCGGCAGCATACTTAGCCTTGAGGTGGCTGACAGTTCTGTGCCATTGCTCATCCTTGCCTAAAGCCGGACAATTTTTCAGGCCAAACTGAATAGCCCTGCGGATCACCACCTCGGGGACAATCTGCCGGTCGGCTTCTGCCACAATTTTGCCATAGATGGTGCGTGGCGGCTCTTTGGAAGAAGCGCGATGGTCTTCGGCGGCCTGCGCAATCGTTTCAATCTGTTGCGGGTCAAACCAACGTTTCAGAGCCGCCATGTTGCGGATAATCTTTCCGGACTCAAGATGATGAGTATCGCGCCCGGCGGCCAGTCCCAGGTCGTGGCAAGCGGCGGCAACAGCCACCACATCCACATCAACCTCGTAATATTCAGACAGTTCTATCGCTGTCCGCATCACATAAAGTGCATGGTCTCGCTGATGTCCTTTGTCGAAAGCATCGTAGCAGGGAAGCACCTGTTCATCTATCCAAACTAATATTTCAGGATTTACAGATTTCATAATCAGCCAAATAAACGAATAACACAAACGGCGGCAAAGATAAGACAAAAGTGTTTTGTGTTTTTCATTAATCAAGGAATAGAAATGGAAACGGGAAGTTAGGATTTGTGGCTTTATTTCGTTCAACACACAATGCCAGAGGCTGCTTTTCCCATTTCCTCCCCGTTTCCGCGTTCCATCTATCAACTCTTGATTAATAAAAGGTATGAATTCCGAAAAAATTTGCGCCCGGCAGAGGTGCGGCTGAAAATCAGCCGCACCTCTGCCGGGCGCTTTAAGCCTCGTCGCGCCCTCGGAGACAACATCATCGGGACGATTCTGTCACAAGCTACAGGGCATACGACTTTCGTGCGGTAGCCCTGGGGCCATATAACGCCCGGGGTTGTGAATTGCTTTCAAAATTGTATTTTTGCGCGGTCTTTGACATCTCGAGGACCCCAAGGACCCTGACACGTGGGTTGTGAATTGCTTTCAAAATTGTATTTTTGCGCGGTCTTTGACATCC
>CAVIJD010000035.1:23161-23529 GCA_963643165.1 bacterium
AATGGTACAACAAGCTGAAGGCCACTATGAGTTGTGAATTGCTTTCAAAATTGTATTTTTGCGCGGTCTTTGACATCTCGGCCCGCTCGTGGCGCTTTCGCAGCCCTGTTGTGAATTGCTTTCAAAATTGTATTTTTGCGCGGTCTTTGACATCATGAAGCTTTTCGACAACGGGACAAAGCCCGTTGTGAATTGCTTTCAAAATTGTATTTTTGCGCGGTCTTTGACATCGCGATGATGTGGCGGATAAGCGTCGAGAAGTTGTGAATTGCTTTCAAAATTGTATTTTTGCGCGGTCTTTGACATCGCGGTAATCGACAACCACTACCGAATGACCGTTGTGAATTGCTTTCAAAATTGTATTTTTG
>CAVIJD010000036.1:0-22820 GCA_963643165.1 bacterium
AACTGCTCTGCGGACTCGCTGACCAGGCGGGACAACTCGAAACGGACAGGACTGTTTTTAGTCATACAGCAAATAGCGGCTGCGCACCTCCTTGAATTTCGCCAAATCTGCTTGCCACGAAGCCCTGATCTCCGCTTCGGTCATGCCAGAGAGAATCTGTTTCCTCAACATGTCAGAGCCTGCCAACTTGTCAAAAAAAGCGGCGTTGGTAAAGAATCGCTCATCATTGTATTGGCGGTAAGCCGTAAGCAGATACTGCAAATTGAGACTGTTGCCTCTGTTAAGATTGGCAGTCGCCGTATCTCTCAAATAGAAACCTCTGCAAACTTCACCTTTGTGCAAAGGGGTTTCAGAAACACCTTTGATAGGATGCGGTGCAAACTCATAATCGCCCTCCACAAACTGCGGAGAACCGTAAATCTGGAAAGGGAAACTGGTGCCGCGCCCGACACTGACATCCGTGCCCTCAAAGAAACAAAGCGACGGATAGAGATAGACCGCTTCGGCACAAGGCAGGTTTGGAGAGGGAGAAACGGGAAGGGCATAACGGTCGCTGTGTTCATAGTTGCGGTTTTTCACAACCGTCAGGCTGCATTGTAGGCTGTCGCGCAACCATTTCTCGCCATTGATCATCTGCGCATACTCCCCTATCGTCATACCATACACCACGGGCACAGGGTGCATCCCCACAAAGGAGCGGAATTGTGGAACGAGCACGGGACCGTCGATGAAATAGCCGTTGGGATTAGGACGGTCAAGCACTACAACGGGCACGTCATTTTCGGCCGCAGCCTCCATCACATAATGCAACGTTGAGATATAAGTATAGAATCGACAACCCACATCTTGCAAGTCAAAGAGCAACACGTCAATGCCTTTCAGTTGCTCCGGCTGTGGTTTTTTGTTCTTCCCGTAGAGAGACACGACAGGCAGTCCCGTCTTTTTGTCAACAGATGAGGCAATGGCGGCACCGGCTTCAGCCTCACCGCGAAAGCCATGTTCAGGACAAAACAGCCTCACAATATGCACTCCTCTTTCGAGCAGTGTATCTACCAGATGCGTAGAGCCCACCTTTGAAGTCTGATTGCCGCAAACCGCCACATTCTTACCCTTTAACATCGGCAAGTAGGCTTCCATATTATAAGCGCCCGGCTGCGGCTGGGCAAAAGCGGCAAACGCACAAAGCATAAGGCCACACAAGATAATTCTTCTTTTCATTTTTCGATTGATTAAAAAAAAACTACCCGAAACGTGTCGGGTAGTTCAAATATGTTAAAAAGACGGCTTATCGTTGGATAACCATCTTCTTGGTTACAATGACATCATTGAAACTGAAGGTGTAGAAATAGATACCGTCAGCCAACTTGGAGGTGTTCACATCAAAGTAATGCTCACCCTCGACCACATCTTGAGCGTCAGTATAGAGCAGCTGACCGGCTGCGGAATAAATGTTCAACATAGCCTTGCCCTCATTAGGCACGGCATAAGCAATACGCGTGCTGTTGGCGGCAGGGTTAGGTTCATTCTGAGCCACAATGATGCCCAACTTCTCATAAACCGGAACGTCATAATTAGTGCATGTGATGATACGTCCCAGGTTGTTGGTGGTATCCTTGTCGGAGTCAATCAAGCCCATGAAGCGGAACTCGAGACGGCGTGTGTTGGCGGTGACGTTGAAGCAACTGTCAAACTCGACACAAATAGTCTCATTAGGTGCCAAGTTCGTTTCTACATGTTGGATGATGGTATCAAAGTCGTTACCTATAGCCATGGTGCAACGCACGTCAAATTCACGAATCGGCGAGAAGCCATTGTTCCTGAATGTGACTGCCGGACAGATGTCAGCACCGATAATCACGCAAGAAGTATCATCGTTGCTGGGACGGTCGATAGAGACCAACTCAAGGTCAGGAAGGCCGGTGCTGAGGGAAATGTCATCAAGACACGGGTCAATTTTCTTGACTTGTTTAGTCAGTCTGAAGCGCAGCTGTGCGATTTCATCGATTTGAGAGAATGCTTTGGTGTATGAGGTCCAAGGCGAAGTAGCCGAAGTCTGACCGCCGTCTTCTCTGGTCAGAGAGTCGATGATGACGAAATTCTCGCCTGAACCAGCCTCGATGTACAGTTTGAAGTCTGCATCATTTACGCCATGGAAATGCTTCCACAGGCTGAGTTCAACGGGATAGCCGTTGTGGTAATGCATATTGATGCATCGCGTGGTGAGCGTTGTCCATTTGTTCTGATTTGCCGTGCCGTTCACGCCGGGAACTGTGGCAAAGCGTCCTTTGCTCTCAAGTGGCAGTCCATCTTGCGTGTGGTCGTGGGCAGCACCCGCCGTCGGATTGTTGGCGCTGGCGCCCTGATTGACGATCCATTCGTAGCCCGGACTCGACTGTCCCAAGAACCAATCAGAAGTAAAGTGGAGACCCGTAGAGGATGTTCCTGTGTTCGTCTCGAAGTTGTCGATAAACGGCACAGACAAAATCTGGGTGAGCGAGTCCGTATTGGCTCTAGTACTCAAAGTGTCGTTGTGGCTGTACAGGTCGGGTTGGTAAGTAAGCCGCGAACTGATGTTATAGTCGCCACGGGCATCCATATTGACGTGTTCAATCACAGCCGTTATGGTTTCGCCGGGAGCCACCGTGCCGCTGGTCAGCGTGGTGTTATAGGTGGCGGTATTGCCTCCTTGAGCGACAGTGGCGGTAACGGTCAAACTGTTGGCCTCCGTGAATGTCTCGCTCTCTGTGCCGAAGTTCTTGAGCGTAACACGCATGATGGCGGCCGTGTCGGGGCATACATAACCAACAGGGTGTACATAGTCAACGATGCCCATATCGTGCGTGTAGCTGGGCAGGATTCTGACTGCATAGTCTTCCGTCTCGCCGGCAAAGTTGTAGATACGGTCGGGGTATCCGACATTGTTGGCTGAACAGATAATACGCATGCGGGTCAGTCCCGTCTCTGCCGTTGCCGGGATGTCAATGTAGGTCATCGTAGTGGCATTGGCCGCGTTAGTGGCGCCGGGGATACTTCCGGAGTTATAGACAAGTTCAGTATTTTCGAAAACGCCGTTTCTGTTGTAGTCGATATAGACTTTCTTATAAACGCTTCCCGTCGCGGTGGGTTTATTGAAAGCGTGGGTTATCTCAATCGGGTAGCGTTGGTCAACGACAACGTTGGCGGGCGTTGTTGAGGTGTAGTCCACATAGCGGTCGCTCGGCAGTTGCACGTCAGGTTGCGGGTGCGACAGGAACGGGGTTGCGGTGCCATTGTCGATGCCGGCAAATTTGACATTTGCGATACAGACTCCGTCGATAGAGGTCTGCGGATGAGAAAGGCCGGGATCTTGTTTTTTCAGCATAATCGAAACCGTGTCATTGTCGTGGAAAGTGTCGCCCGTCAACGAGGTATAGACCTTGAACGGCGTGTCAAAATAGACACTTGTGAGGTCGGCTCTCGTAGAGAATGAGAAATTGATCGTAGCGCCGGAGGCTATCGACTGTGTGCAGTTTTGCGTCACAGGCGTTCCGTTAGCAAGTTGGTAGTTTACGGGGACATTAGAGACAGTTTGTGAGCCGTTGTTCTTAAGCGTCACGGTAACTTGTTCATTCTGTGTGTAAGCGTTGTTCGGGGTTGTCGGGGCAGTGATGGCAAGAACGGCGACATCCTTTTGCGGCACGGAGGTGGTGATGGTGATGGTTCCGCGCGGTGATTCGCAAGTATGGTTGACATAGAACTTCGTGTTCCAACGGTTGCCCTCTTTCTGGAATGTCGTGTTGCCTGTGATGGCTGTGTTGTTGGACTTCTTAAGTACCTTCTTGAGGTTATTGGAGGTGATATTGGTATTCTTGAACTTCGGCAGCGGGCTGACACCTTGATTAGCCACACAGCCGGTACCTGTACCATCGCCACAGTCATGCTCCACATACATAAACAGGCCTTCGCCCTCATAGTCGAAGCCGCCCGTCAACGGGATGCTGAACCAGCCAGTGCTGCCAAAGCCGAGTTCGCCGTCGAACACCAGTTGGGCACTGTTCGTTTCTGTAGCCCAGTTGACGCTCGTGCTGGCTATTGTGGCTGCATCTTGCGTGTTCTTGAGCCAGATCTTCACAGGGACAGACGAGCCGCCGGCATTGCGCAGCGAAACGTTGAAGCCTATGGAGTCAATCCGGCCGGAGAGTCCGCCCATCTCTGACTTCGCATACAGGATCTTGGCATACGAATGGTTCGAGCTCATGCTGAACGGCAATTCACTGTCGGTGCCGCCATTGTAAGCGGGAGCGTTACCCACATTGCCGACCCTTATCGTCTCTTCAAAGTCGGCGTTCTCGATACGGCCGCTGTAGTAATAGACTTTCGGGGAGGTATAAATCGGGTCCGTCGTGAATGACGTTCCTTGTGCTATCGGCGTCGTGGAAGTGGCTGTTTCATAGAAATAGTAGAAGTTGAGCGGGTTGGTGGGCAGCGTGACGGTTAACGGCTGACCATAAGCACCGGTGCGGGTAATGTTGGACGGAGCGACAGGTGAAGCCGGAATCTTGACCGTTCCTGTGATGGTATCGTTATAACGAACTACCCCCATCGTACTTTCAACAGGATCCGTATAGACGGTATATTGATAGTTCTTGTTTTGCGTCTGGGAAACCAGATTCATTCCGTTGGCATACTGGACATCAACAGATGCGCGGTGGCTGACCGGAACATTGACGTTGGAGTTGCCCGTAACATGTCTTGTGCCGTCATAGAAGTCGGCCTTGAGCACGAACGTGTTTGCCGGAATCACCGAATTGGCAGCCGTGTCCGTATTCATCACCTTGACTTTCAGTTTCGGTGAAAGCGTTGTCTGGCACTGGTACGAAACGGGTTCAACCAACTCCATTGTTTCAAGGTCATACTGAGGCTTGAAGACATTGATATGAATCGGCACTCGTCTTGTAGGACAGCCGTCAGTGCCGTTGCCGGTACCCATTCGGGTAGTTCCCTCAAACCAGTAAGTCACGGTGTCGTAAAGTGCAGGCGTGGTGTAAGTCTTCAGCGTAACGGTCGGCGTCTGCATCGGTGTGGCATCTCCTTGGTTGCGGAAATACTTGAAGAGACGGATTTTGTTGTTGAAGCCGTTCACGTCGTTGGGCTGCAAGATGACCATCGTAGAGTCGTAATAGCCCGTATAGACATACTGGTCTTGCACCGGCACGGTATAGCTGGAAACGAATGATCCTGTGATGGTGTCGTTGCGGGTATATACCACGCTTTCGCCATTGAGCGTCGTGTAAATCGTGTAGTTGTAGGTCACGTTTGCGGTCGGGGCTGAAAGGTCAACCGGGTCTGTAAAGGTCACTGTTTTCACCTCTTCAGAAGCGAAAGGTTCGTTGATGGTATGCGTGACCGTTCTGTTGTTGAACTGGGCATGTATCGTCACCTTTCCGGCCGGGATGGTATTGTTGAGCATGTTTTTGACCGTCACCTGAATGTGCTCGTCCGTGCGGATGGTACAGCCGCCCGTCGGCGAGTCAAGCGTCTGGGTCTCTACGTCATAATTGGGAATGTCGGGCACATGGATGTAAATGGGGACTTTTTCACTACCACATTCCAAGTTTGCGATCTTGAAGTACATGTTCAGACGCTTGGTGAAATTGGTATAGTTGCCCGTCATATTCCGGGTGTTGGCATTCTTGTACTGAACATAGCCGTTGGCATTGCTGGGGGTTGCGGTTTGGTAGAAGTTCGGGTATCCAGTGCCGCCCGAGACATACTGTCCGCAGTTGTTGCACTGAGAGCCCGTGCCCGTACAATAGTCGCCGCAGTTGGTTTCCATCAATACCTCAAGATTACCTTGGGCATAATTGAACGGCGTGGTAAGGGTTATGTAATACCAACCTGTTGTAGTAGGATTGAGGCGGCCATTATAAACAAGCGTTGCGCCTAAGATGTCGTTGTCCCAGTTGATGGCAGTCGTTGGATAAAGTCCTTGCGCCGCACTTCTTTCTTTCATGTAGATCTTCACAGGGATGCCTTCGTCTCCAATATTGCTGGACGTGAAATTCTTGACATTCAATCCAATGGTTGTAATGGAGCCATGTTGTCCGACTTCCGTTTCCGTATAGATCATTCGTCCGCGCGAGTAGCCCGAGTTGAAGATGAACGGCTGTGAGCCTGAATACTGCGTGCCCGTTCCCACAATATTGTCGTACAGCGTTCCGGGGTTGGTATTTGCGTAGAAGACCGTGTCGAAATTGATGACAGGCGTTGCAAAGGTGGAGTCGCTATAGCCCAGGAATTCCCAAGACTCGTATCCTGTGTTGGCATACCATCCAATTACACCTTGCGGCACAGATGCCGGCAGGTGGGCCGTCAGGATGCCGACGGTGTGGTAAGGCACGTTGACGGTGTCATGCACCAGCGGTTTCGGCGATTTTCCAAGAGAGAGGATTGTCATGCTCAAGGTGTCGTTATACTGAAGCCGGTCTTGAGCGTCTTTGGAGATCCATACCTTTATATTATATATACTATCATAATCAATACGGTTGTTGGTGAAATCAAAGTCGGTATTGAATGTGTACGTTCTGGTGACATGGCTGAAGAGCGTGTCGGTCAGTGTTTCGGTCACCGTAGGCAAGCCGTTGACAGAATAGTTGAGGCGTGTGCCGGGCAACACGTCTGTCATACCGTTGTTGGTGAGAGACACCAGGATATGCTCGTGTCCGAGGTCGCAGCGCGTGGTCGGGTTCTGCATATCGAGGAGGGCAAGGTCGTGAACGTACGGCGTATCCACCAAGGCGCCAATCATGAAGCGCCCCGTGGTCTGCGGCGTATAGGTGCCATTGCTTTCGAGATAGAAGAATGTAGAATCGCGAAGCGGCGTTTCAACCTGGGCGCAAAGGTAGTCACCCTTGGAGAGCATCTCGATGCCGACATAGAACTCGCCGGTGAGGTTGGTCAAAGCGTAATTCTTGATAGGAATGATGTTCCAAGTTCCGGGCGTGAGGCTGTCGAACTCAATTGTTTCTGATGTGGTGATAATCTCACCGTCGGCATTGGAGACAAAAGCCCGGAAACCATTTTCAGGATTGGCGATATAGTTTCTGTCGTAATAATATTTTACGGCCGTGACGGCAAGTTCTTCAGCAATCTTGTAGCGGACACAAGGACGGATGACTTCGGTGTAGTCGCCGATCTTCATTCCAACGGCGGCCGTGTCGGCATAGTTTGCGATGTTCGGCGTGGTTTCCATCCGCCAATGGATAGCGTTGTTGGTGTTGTCCTGGTCATCGCGGGAGCGCACTTCCACGTCTTTCACCTCCATAGAGGCATACTGGTGATCCGCAAAATAGATGATGGCTTCTGCACCGGAAGAGAGGCTCGGTATGGTCACCGTGTCACGGTATTGTTCCGCAGTGCCAGTAACGTTAAGATAAACATTGACATTGGTTTGGGTTTGGCGACCCTCGTTGCGGACCAATGCGCCCACAACGTTCTCCATGCCAAACTGAGCAGGCGTTTCGCCCTGTGCGTAGATCTGGTTGACGGCGATATCATTGTTCAGCAGATTACGGAGTCTGACACGGTCGATGTTGATGTTGTTGCCCTGTTGTGAGAAAGCGTCGAAAGCGATATAGACGCATCCTGAAGAGATGTAGTTGGAAAGGTCATACGTATATAATGCCCATTCCGGCACGTTGGCCGTGGCTTTGTAACGTTTCACCAGCGTTGCGGTCTGACCTTGCGGCGCAATGGCCGTGAAGGTGGTGCCTCCGTCCGTGGAAATCATCACGGTTACACCCTCTTGAGCCTTGTTGCTGGTCTTGTCGTGCGCGAACCACATTTCCAAAATCGGGTTTACGGCGTTGCTCAGATCTACAACCGGCATGATAGCCCTCGACTTGGTTCCGTTTGCAAAAGTTTTGGAGTTGAAGAAGAGGCGGCCGGTACCATAAACCGGGGCGATGTCGGGATTTGTGCCCGCACCCTCCTGGAAGGTCCAGTTGCCGGCACCGGTGGCGGACACCTGCTGGATGGTCCACGTCTGCTGTGTGCCGTTGCTGAAGTCCTCTTCATAATAGGGTTTTGCCACCTCCATGATGAAACTGGTGCGCAACGTGTCATTTGCCTTGTTGTTGTCGCCGCTTGTGGTGATGATGAAGGTGAAGTCTATGGTCTGATTGGTCGGAATGACCACATTCGAGGCCACCACCTGCGATGTGCTTCCGAGCAGTTGGATGTTGCCGCTTCTGACATTCGTGGTCTGATGCAGAGAAAGAGAGTCAGAATGAACCGTCACAACGGCATTGTTTTGGGCAAAGTTGAGGATTTCAGAGCCCTTGTTGGCAATAGACACCGTGATGTTGTAGGTAGGTTGGGGGCAAGTGCCCAGCGACGGGGACACCATAGCCACGACGGCAGCGTCAACGGTGGCAATAGGATTGGCGTAAGCGCCCATGTAGGTGAGGCCGGTACGCTGCAGCCCCCGGATGTCCTGCAACACATCAGCGTTTCTGCCGCATTCCAGTCCTGTAAATTCGGTCGGGAGCAGACTGGCGGTGGCATTGGCCATAGACGGAAGCTGGCTGATGCTCTGACTCAGTGCCGGTATGGCCTGTTCGAGTTCGGCGACGGTGTTGCGGGCGACCGTCTTGTAAGCAATCACGCCCGAACCGGAGACAAAGTCATTGTATGTGCCCGTCACCGTGGAGTTCCCGTTCAGGTAAAGCGGATAGTCTGTGCCGTCGCTGTTGTTGCACTGGTTGATGAGGATATTGTTGCTCAGTTGTGTCGTATTGTTGTTCTGGATCATCAAGGCTGCCGTGTTGCTGTACGGTGCGTCCGACTTGACAAAAAGGCTGTTGTTGATGACCTTCAAGCCATTGCTGGAAAGAATCTGCATGGCATACGAACTGGCGGCGAGGACAGGATAGAGAATGACCTCATTGTTATAGACGAGGCCCGTAGTGGTGCTGGTCGATGAGCTGTTGCCAATCAGGATGCCATAATTGGACTTGCCCACCTTCACATGGTTGTTGCGTACGAAGAAATTGCCGGAGGCATTCTTCATGCAGATGCCATATTCGACATCGTAGGTGCTGTCAACCGTATTGCCGTCAATGTCCGGATTTGCGGCATATTCGACATTGATACCCGTAAAGTTCTGCGGAAGGCTCGTGCTGACTTGGGAAACATGGTTGCCCTTGATGGTAGCATTACAATAATAGGTATGGATGCCGCGGTAGCACGACGTGATAGAGTTGTTCTGTATCGTGACATTGTTGCGTTTAGCATTTGCGCCGATGAAATAGAAGCCGTAGTTGCCGCCCACAAGTTGGCAGGAGGTGAAAGTCAGCGTGTCGGGAGCGGCAGACGTAGAAGCGGTCGGGCGACCGACGGCGAAGCTGGTGTTGTCTGTCGTGTTTGTCTGGTAGGCCGTAATCTTACAGTTCTGGAAAGCGATATTGCTACTTCCGTTGCCGCGGAGTGTCACGCCCCTCGAGACATTCTGGCTCTTGCCCTGAATTGTCAAATCTTTGAAAATGAAGTGGTGAGCATCCACGAGCGTAACTGCGCCATAGATGGTGTTGCCGACGTCATTGTGATTGTTGACGATGATGACATTGTCGCGGCTGTCGCCCTGGAAAGTTACCGTATTGGTTGCCGACTGTCCCGGATATACGCCAGAGAAGTCGAAATCCTGATAGGTGCCGGGGCGGAGGTGGAATGTGGCGGGACCGTTCAGACCGCAGAACTCCAAGGCGGCCTTCACGGCGGTCATGTCTGCAAAGTCCGGGTTGCTGCCGCCTACGGTATAGTTGCCGTGCAGCAGGCTGTCGCAAGCGAAGCCCGTATATTTGATGGTGTCGTTGGTTTGATAACCGTCAGCTTGTCCGTTTCGGGTCGTCACGTAGGCTGTGATGTAGTTATAGCCTTTCGTCGGCACAAACGAGCCCAGCGCAAGGGTGTCGCTGATGTCAAAGCAGATGTTGCCGGTCCAGCTGTGGGTAGAGTTATGGGTAACCTGGTGGTTCTCGTTCTCAACCTTCAGCGTAACACTCAATGAGACCTGGTTGTCGCTGCCCGTACTTTGGGAGTGCGGCACGTCGCTCTTGTTGGTGAAGTAGAACTTGACAGGCTGAGCCGTTCCTGTGATGAAACAGTGCGGGAACTCGGAGACGTTGATACTGTCGGCCCGGCAGTCGTTGTTGTGGATATTCGTCTGGTCGTGCCATGAAATCAGCAATGTATCAAGCCGTTTGGGAGTTCCGTGTACATCTTCCATCACGATATGGTAACGTATGGTATCATAATAGCAGATGCTCGGCAGTTGCCACTGGGCCGCAATCGTGTGTCCGCTGGCCGTCGGCGTGGTGTTGGAAAAGTCGGTATTGGGCACTGTGACCACCGGTTCTTGATTCTTCTGGTAGGTGAACACGATTGAGCTGAAGTCGATGGTGTCGTTGTCTTGGAGCGTGGCATGGATCACATACGGGCCCGTGTTGTTTTTCATCGCCGTGTTTTTGTTCACATAGATGGGGGCGGTGAGTGTGATTCTCGGGGCTTCGAGCTCGCAGTTGGACATCAGCAAAGTGAGGTTATCGACGTACCAGCCGGCGCACACTTCAGAGCCGGACGACTCCGGGGAGGTTTTGTTGATACGGAACTGTAGTCTGAAATGGGTGGCGCCTTCAACGCACACGAAAGAGGTGATGTCGAGGAGTTCGTGTTTCCACCAACTGTTTGCCGGGGCCGCCGACGCAGTGTTGGGACGCCAGCCGGAGTTGCCCGTGCCGTAGGCGGCGTCGTTGAACTTGCCGCCGGTATAGTTGCCGAAATGGTCGTTGGGACGGCTGCCGTAGGGGTCGGCAAGACCGTCGCCGTAATAGAAAGAACTGGTTTTCGAAAAATTGAGGATGCGGTACGGCTCCCAAATATAGGCGCCCTCCTCATCGATACCCGTTGCCACAGAATAGTAGATGGTGGCATTGTCGAGTTGGCTGACCTTGCAGATGTGGTCGAAGCTGAGATAGACGTGGCGAACAGGCTGTGTCATGGACGACGAAGTCAGCGGGATGACCTCGGTAGTCATGGACGAGTTGCCGCTTCGGTTATAGACGCTCGAATGGAAACAGGCGGGCGACGAGGCATAGAGGGAACTGTCCAAAGTCCAGTCGCCCGTTGTCTGGAACACACGCGTTGTCGTCACTTGAGGAGAACTTCCGTCAAAGTTCTCGTAATAAACCGTTGCCGTATCCAACGGCTGCGCCCAGACCAGCAGGGGGGCACAGAACAGCGTCACTGCGAAGATAATCTTTTTCAATGTAGTCATATCCATTACTTACTATACTTATTATCAAATAGTTACAATATCAAAATATTCGATTTTCCAATCTAAACCGAAATTAGGGAGCAAAGATACATTTTTCATTCATTAAACAATGTATTCTGACATCAATTTGTTAATAAAATACGTCGGGTTTTTGGGCGGGGCAGATTTTGGCCACAAAAAAGACATTATTGAAATTTGCACTTGCGCCATTAAAAATAAAATGCTATTTTTGCGACCCAAAAATCAGAACGATGGAGAACAAGGAACTGAAAGAACAATTTAAGATTCGCTTGTCCGGAGTTGAAGATGGAAACTATTGTTATTCAATAAAATGCAATAGAGCGTTCTTTGAATTGGCCAAGATTGCAGACGTGGAAGACGGCGACATCGATTTGCGGATTGAGATGGAAAAATCTGACAGATTGGCAAAACTGACGTTTGATTACTACGGCTATGTTTCCGCGCCCTGCGACCGTTGCCTGCTGCCGGTACACATCCCGATGGATTTCGACAACCAGCTGATTGTGAAACTGGTTGCCGAGCCCGAGAAGAGTGCCGCCACCGATGACGACGACATCTGGATCATAGACGAGAACACCTACGAGTTGGACGTTTTTCACTTTGTCTATGAGTCCATATTCCTGGCACTGCCGCTCCGCATTGTACACAGGGACGACGAGAACGGCAACCCCACTTGCGACCCTGACATTCTGAGGAAAATGGAAGAATTGGAAAACGCCGCCAAGTCCAGCAAGGAGAATGACCCGCGCTGGGACGCGCTGAAAAAGATAATAACTGATTAAAAAACACATAAAAAGAAGAAGATATGCCTAATCCAAAAAGAAGACACTCGGCAATGAGAAGAGATAAGAGAAGAGCTCACGACTTTATTACGGCTCCTCAACTGACAACCTGCAGCCATTGCGGTGCACCCATCCTTACACACAGGATCTGCCCCGAATGCGGTTACTACAGAGGAAAACAGGCCATCGAGGTCAGCGGAACGGCACAATAAGCCCCCGTTGCTTCTTTCTCTTTTAAGACAGATGACATAAGCGATTATGCCATCTTTTTCTGTTTACAATCATCTATAATAACTTGATTATGAATCTAGTATTTGCCACCCACAACCAACATAAGGTTCATGAGATCCGCGCCATCGCCGGCCCACAATGGAACATTGTCTGCCTCTCCGACTTAGGCTGCACGGAAGAGATCCCGGAAACCGCCGACACGCTGCAAGGCAACGCCCTGCAAAAAGCACAGTTCGTGTATGACCGCTTCCACGTCAACTGCTTCGCCGACGACACCGGACTGGAAATCGAAGCCCTCAACGGACGACCGGGCATCTATTCGGCACGCTACGCCGGCGAGCAATGCTCGTTTCTGGACAATATGAACAAGGTGCTCTCCGAAATGGAGGGCCTCACCAACCGTAAGGCATGCTTCAAAACGGTCATCGCCCTGATCTTGGACGACCAGACCTACTACTTTGAAGGCCGCATCGACGGAACGATCATCGAAAACCCGCGTGGCGACGCCGGCTTCGGCTATGACCCCGTGTTTGTACCCGACGGCTACAACAAAACCTTTGCGGAAATGGATGAGACAGAAAAAAACCGCATCAGCCACCGCGGTCTCGCCATCGCTAAACTACTTGCTTTTCTGAATGGTATGCAGGGAAAATAGTCCTCGCTAATCCAAGCCCTCTTTAATCTTAAGCAACATCTCCTTCACTTTGAGCAACGAAGTGACTATTGCTGCATTGTCGGCCTCACGTATCATGTCGCGCTTAAGGGCCTCCTTGGCACCTTGCAGTGTATAACCTTTGATCTTGGTCAGATAATAGATTGTCCTGATGATGTCCATATCGTTCTTTGAGAAGAAACGGTCGCCTTTCTTGTTCTTGCGCGGCTTCAGCATATCGAATTCCTTCTCCCAGAAACGCAGCGTTGAGGCAGGCAGTCCGAAAATGGCTGTGGCCTCGCCCATACTGTAATAGAGCCGCCCGGTCTCGTCTTGCAATTCCGGAAATGGCAAGCAGTTCATATCTTCCTCAAACGCTTTCATCATTCCCCGTCTTGCAATTTGCGGCGACGCTCATCTTTCTCCTTGATGCTCTCCCGCTTGTCATAGAGTTTCTTTCCCTTTGCGAGTGAAATGTCCAGCTTGGCATACCCGTTCTCATTGATCCACAACAAGGTGGGGACAATCGTAAAGCCTTTCTCCTTGAGTTTCACCAGGAGTTTCTTAATCTCTCTCTTTTGGAGAAGGAGTTTACGGTCGCGCTTAGGCAGGTGGTTGTTGTAACTGCCTGCCGCATACTCGCTCACATGCATATTGTGGACCCAGAGTTCGCCGTTCTCAAACGAGCAGTAGGCGTCGGTAATGTTGGCCTTGCCCGCCCGTATCGACTTGATCTCGGTGCCGGTCAGGACAAGCCCTGCCGTATAAGAACTGAGCAGAAAATACTGGTACTCCGCTTTGCGGTTCTTAATGGCTATCTGTATCGGTTTCGTGTTCTTGCCCATATCTCGTTTTGCGCGCAAAAGTACGCTTTTTATGTTTCCCTTTGACGTGCCGAAAGCAAATGTGAAAGCACGGCAAATCAGTGGCACTACCTTTATCTTTTTTGTATTTTTGCCACCGTATTTTTCCGGATAATCTTTAATGGAAATATCGGATGAAAGGAGAAACTGACACTGTTAAATTGCCATGCCTAACGATTTGAAGCAGAGAACCATTTCAGGTATGATTTGGAGCGGCATAGGCCGCATTGGCACCGTAGGCATTTTGTTCATCTCCAACCTTGTGCTGGCACGTCTTCTTATGCCGGATGATTTCGGCTGCATTGGCATGCTGTATGTCTTCATTGCCATTTCTGGCGTGTTTGTCAGCGGAGGGCTCGGGCAGGCTTTGATCCAGAAAAAGGAACCGACGCACACCGACTACACTACCGTTTTCTATTGGAATCTTGCCACGGCGGTGATTTTCTACTTCATCCTCTTCTTTTCAGCCCCCGCCATAGCGCGTTTCTATGACATCCCGCTGCTGCGCGACGTGCTGCGCGTTCAGAGCCTGGTTCTGCTCATCCAGTCGTTCTCTTTTGTGCAGGCCACACAATTACAGAAGAACCTCCGGTTCAAGTCGCTCTCGACCAGAAACATAGCCGCCGCCCTTGCCGGCATGGTGGTTGCCATCATCATGGCTTTCTTCGGCTGCGGCGTGTGGAGTCTGGTGGCCTCCGCACTTGTCTCCGCCCTCGTCAGCGTGCTGCTGCTGTGGCGGATGAGCCCTTGGCGACCTTCCCTGGATTTCAGTTTCCAGTCGCTGAAGTCCCTGTTCAACTTCGGCGGCCTGATGCTGCTGTCCTCTTTAGTGGAAACTATTTACAACAACCTGCAAAGTTTCGTCATCGGCAAATGCTATTCCGCCAAAGACCTAGGCTTCTTTACCCAAGCCAAGAAACTGGAAGAGGTGCCCACCACCTCCCTGTCTGCCGTGGTCAATGAGGTTTCTTTCCCTGTTTTCTCTGCCCTGCAAGATGACAAAGAGCAACTCGTTCACGGGTTGCGCAAAAACGTCAAAGCCGTCACCTACCTCAATTTCCCGATGATGGCGTTGCTCATCGTCATTGCCCACCCGATTGTCACATTGCTGTATGGCGCCAAATGGGATGTCTCCGCCTCCTATTTCCAGATCATCGCGCTCTCCAGCATGATTTACACCCTCAACACCTTGAACACCAATGCCATAAAGTCGATAGGGAAAAGCAAAATATACTTCTTTATCCAACTGACTAAACGCCTTATCGGCATCGCCCTGATTATCTTAGGTGTCCGGTTCGGCATCATGGGGCTGCTGTGGGCCGTTGCCGCCGCCGGATACATCTGCTTTTTCATCAACGCTTTCGTCAACGGCAAACTCATCGGCTACGGCATTCTGGCGCAAATCAAGGACACCGGCATCTGCTATCTCCTGTCCATCCTCGTCGGCGCGGCAACCTTTTTTGCCGGAATGGCTCTTCCGCTGTCCCCCTACCCTGTCATGTTCATTCAGATTGTCCTCTATGTTCTTTTGTACTGGCTCTTCTCGGTCTTGCTTCGGCTCGACGGTTACAGCACCTACAAGGAAATCATTCTTAACAAGATAAAAAAATGAAATATATACGGTATTTCCTGTTCCTGCTGTTTAAAACGAACCTGCCCCGCACGCTTTGGGTCAACTTCAAGATGCTGCCGTGGCGGCAGGCCTGGAAACTGCCCATTTACATCTACGGCAGAGTCTCGTTCCGTGATCTGACGGGGAAAATCATTCTGGCCACCGACACTATCCACTCCGGCATGGTCAAAATAGGCAAAAACGACTACTATGTCGCCACCGCCTGCCAAAAGAGCATCTGGACCGTCGCGGGAACGCTCATCTTCCACGGAAGCGCGAGGTTTATGCAAGGCTCCTATCTGATGGTCGCCAAAAACGGCACACTCGAAATCGGCGACGGCAACGTGCTGCTCGGCTCTAACATGCGCATTTTCTGCTTTGACCACATCACCATCGGCGACTATGCCGAGCTGACCTGGGACATCCAGCTCATGGACACCTCCTTCCATTACATGGAGCATGCCGGCGACTACCGGAATCCGGCGCGCCTCACCGCCCCCATCGTCATCGGCAAATACGTGTGGGTAGGAAACCGCACCACCATCTCCAAGGGTGCCGTGCTCCCCGACTATGCCATCGTTGCCTCCAACAGTCTCGTCAACAAGGACTTCTCGGCACACAAAAACGGTTGCCTGATAGTGGGCACACCGGCGGAGGCCAAGAAAGAGGGTGTCCGGCGCATCTTCGACCGGCAGCAAGAACAGGCACTTGACAAACAATATGGCTATTCGCGAAACCATCTATAAAACAGCAATATGAAAATCAGAAGAACACTCGCATTTGGATACCATCTCCTCAAAGGGCTGCAACTCTATCCGTCGCAAAGCCGCTGGCACGTGGCCTGCGAATGCCTGAAACTCTACTGGCACAAAGGTCTCGACTTTGAAGAGTACCACGACTTCGCCTTCGAGAGCCGTTCAGAGCAATTCAAGGAGAACTTTCTCGGACTCAACGAACAGCGTTTCTACCTTGACCTCCTCAACCCGCAGAAATACTACATCCTGGCCCGCAACAAATACTTTGCCCACAAGATTTTGGAAGATGCCGGCATCCGCAAGCCCGAGCTTTACGCCTACTATCACCCCGGCTGCCACTGCAAAGGCAACGAAATGGCAGGCAATGCCGAAGAGTTGTGCGGCATCTTGCAAGAAAAAAAAGTGACCAGATGCGTTGTCAAGACCACGGAAAGCTCGCACGGCGACAATGTCACCGTCATCAAGTCCATCGAATACAAAGACCGCGAGGCCTTGCTGCACCTCTACAACGGCACCATCTGCAAGCTCTCCGGCTTCATCGGGAAAGAGCCGCTCCTGTTTGAAAGCCTTGTCGAGCAGACAGAGCAGATGAACGCCCTCAATGCCACCTCCGTGAACACGGTGCGCTTCATGACCGCCTTGTATCCCGACGGCGAGGCGCGCCTCATCGCCACCTTCATCAAAATAGGACGGGCCGGCAAATGTGTAGATAATGCCGGCGCCGGCGGCAACGTGGACGCCTGCGTGAACACCGAAACCGGCACGCTCCAGTATGCCATCCAATACGACGGCTGGCGCAACATCCGCGACATCGACAGCCACCCCGACAGCAAAAGCCCCATCAACGGCGTCACCATCGACGACTGGGACTCCATCAAGAAAGAGGTGCTCCGCTTCCAGCAAGCCTTCCCCTACATCAAGGCGGCAGGCTGGGACATCGCCATCACCGAACAGGGCCCCGTAGCCATTGAGGTCAACGACATGTGGGACCGCACCGGGCAGTACTTCATCCGCAGAGGCTGGCGTCCTGAGATCCGCGACTGCTATCTGGCCTGGAAAAAAGCGGGCTACAGCAGCGACTTTGGCAGGCACAGCAGCGAACTGTCGCAAAGTCATCTGCAGCGTATTGTCGCCGCCGCCCCTGCCATCAATGCCAACAACAACATCAACTTATAACTTTTCGACGAAATGGAATTCCGATCACCGATAAACCTGTCGCTCCGCTATCTGCTCACCTCGCTGTCGCCGGCACTAAGCGTCCGCGTCCAGTTCTGGCTGTGCCACCACCGCCGGCTCCACCTCAAGAACCCGCAGACCCTAGACGAGAAAATCCAATGGATGAAACTGCACTATTACAAAGACAACGAGCTGACAAAACGTTGCGCCGACAAGTACCGGGTGCGCGGGTATGTGAAAGAGCGGGGACTCGAGCACATCCTCAACCCCCTCATCAAAACCTACAAACATGCCGACGAAATCGACTGGGACGAACTGCCCGAGAAATTTGTCCTGAAGTGGAATTTCGGCAACGGCGGAAATGTCATCTGCCCCGACAAGGCAAAACTCGACAAGGCCGCCGCCGTGCGCGACCTCAACCGGTTTGAGAAGCTGAAATTCCACCTCATCACCGCCGAACCGCAATACAACTTCAAAGAGAAACTGATCCTGTGCGAGCAGTTCATCGAAACCGACGACGGTCACTCGCCCGTGGACTACAAATTCTACTGTTTCAACGGCAAAGTAGAGCTCGTGCTCTGCTGCATCGGCCGGGGTGAGCAGGAAAAACCGTCGTTCTACTTCTTTGACCGCAACTGGCAACTGCACCGTCTGAACCGGCAGGGCAAAGCCGCCCCCGAGGGGTTCACCATCCCCAAGCCTGACGGCATGGACCAACTGTTCCACTATGCCGAAGTTCTCTCTGAACCGTTCCCGTTTGTGCGCGCCGACTTCTACCTCGAACACGGGAAAGCCTATTTCGGCGAACTCACCTTCACGCCGGGCGGCGGTTTCGACAAGGGGCGACTGCCCTCCACCGACCTGCTGTTCGGACAAATGCTCCAACTCCCAACCAAACATCGCTAACCCCTCATCCCGCTGAAAAGAACATCTATGAAAAAGAACATAGCCAAGTACACGCTCTACGCCGCCATGGTCATGATCATCGCCTCTCATCTTCCGTGGCTCTATATGACCATCGTGTATCCAATCCTGCGATATGGCATCATGGCCTGCATGGCAACCGCCGCACTCTGCACCTTCTCTTTAGACAAAATCTGCTCCAAACGCTTCATGCGACTCTTCATCCTCTGCATCGTCATCGTTGCCGTCCAAGCCGTCTGCTTCCGCCTGCTCGGACTCCGGTTCGTCCTCACCGACCTCAGCGAACTGATTGTAGCCTGCCTTTGCATCGTTATCGGCATCGGCATAGACGAAGACATGCGCTTCTGGAGCAACGTCTGCTATTACTACACCGTCGGCATCATCATCATGACCGTCATCAACTGCTTCTACTTTGCCAAAGGACTCTATATCCCGGAATACTACCTGGTTGACAAAGGCAAAAACCAAATCGGCGAGCTGCTGGCCATCTGCGCCGCCGCCGACTTCTTCTTCGCCATTCACCTCAAGACGGAACGCAAACACTTCATAACCCTGTTTGTCATCTCCTTGCTGCTGCTCCTGCTCATACGCGCCCGCTCCGACTTCTTCGCCTTGATAGCCTGCGCAATGCTGCTCACCGCAAAAGACTGGAACCTGAAATGGAATTGGAGCGTCAAGTCCGTGTTGACCGTCCTGGGGCTTGTGCTCATCGGCTACATCCTTTACTCCGGCTTCATCGGCGACGAACTCAAGACCTTTATGGTAGGCGGCAAGAGAGACCACAGCCTTGACCAAATCTCTTCGCACCGGATGGAACGCAACTTCCAAGGCATCAACTATTTCCTTCAAAACCCGATGCACGGCGAGGAAAAAGAGACCTCGGGCATTCTACTGATACATAACTACCTCTTGTTGAGGCTTGTACGCTACGGCATCTGGTCGTTCCCCATCATCGGCTTTTACCTGTTCTTCGGCATCAAGACAATCTGTGTCCTGTTTCGGCAAAGACGTTCTGACCTCCGCGACATCGGCTACGTGGCATGCACCATACCTTTGATTGTGAGCCTCGCGGAGCCCAACTTCCCCTACGGTCCGGGCACTGTGCAGATGCTGGCATTCGTGCTGCTGGGAGCTTCACTGCAAGCCTACGACACCGTTCCCGAACGACGCAAGAAACAAAAGGGAAAGAACGTCCTGCATCTCAGCAACGACTTTGTCAACAGCAAAGTACACGCTGAACTCTATCGGAAACTTGACGAAAAGGGGGTGAACCAGATCGTTTATACGCCCATCCGCAAAAAAGAACTGGAGGGGAACAACCGCTTTGAGGGCAAAAACACCACCATCATCTATTCGTATATCCTGAACCCGTTGCACCGCGTATTTTTCAACCTTAAAATAGACAAAATCACGCGCGACATCGTCCGCAAAATCGACCTTTCGGAAGTCACCTGCATTCATGCCTCCAACCTTTTCAGCGACGGCGCCGTAGCGCTTGCCCTCAAAAAACGGTACGGCATCCCATACATCGTGGCGGTTCGCAACACCGACATCAACGGTTTCTTGAAATACACGCCCTATCTTTGGTGGGTACACCGCGCCGTCATCAAAGAGGCCGACCGGGTCATCTTCATCACGCCGACGCTACAGCGGAGGCTCGCCAGACATTGGACGCTCCGCCGCATGCAAGACACCCTCCGGCGCAAGGGAGAGGTCATCTGCAATGGACTTAACGACTACTGGTTAAGCCACCTGCACCCCGACCCTTCACAGCACTTCCTCAACCACAGCATCATCTATGTGGGCAACTTTGACCGCAACAAAAACGTAGTTCGCCTCGCCGACGCCGTGCTGCAACTTGCCGCCGAGATCCCGGACGTGCGCCTCCACCTTGTGGGCAGCGGCAACCGCGACAAAGTGCTCAACGACAGGGCGCAACAGCACCCCGACATCATAGTGAGCCACGGCCCCGTCTATGACAAAAAAGAGTTGCAGGAACTGTACCGGCAAAACAGCGTCTTTGCCATGCCCTCGCTGCACGAAACCTTTGGGTTGGTTTATGTGGAGGCCCTCAGCCAAGGACTCTCGGTGCTCTACTCGAAAGACGAAGGCATTGACGGACTTTTTGACGAGCCTGTTGGCGAGCGAGTGACCCCAACCTCCACCGAGAGCATCGTCAAAGGGCTGCGCAACTTGCTGCTACAACCTCAACAATACCGCACACTGCCGCCCGAACGTTTTGACGAGTTCAACTGGAGCGACATCGCCGACGAGTATATGAGACTATACGAAGCGGAGAAGTGAAAGGGCGAAAAACACACGGCTGCCGTACGAATGTAGAATTTAGAGGCGTTACGCGTGTTGTTCGTTCTCTCTTTCCACGGGGTTGAGCCGTTTTCGAGGCTCTGTTTTGACTTGGGGCGCGGCTTGCTCCGACGGTGACCTTTGACTTGCTGGGCTGCCAGACGGAAATCGCCGCAGAAGGTTGTCCTCGCAAAAGCATTGTGTCAGCACATAGAACGCGTTTCCGCTGTTTCTGTCCGGCTATTTCCTGAAGCGACAGCAGGCAACGCAACACCTAACGCAGTTGCTCAAAGAGTTTCTCTATTTGGGCAACAATGCGTTGCTGCTTGTGTATGGGAGGTATACCAACTATGAGATTATAGAACAAGTCTTTATTGAGGTGCGGTATTGCCGCGCCTCTTTTTGAATTACGCAAGGCATCTTTGTAGAAACGAATGAAAGCCAGCAAATACGGAACGTACATTGATTCACTGAGCCATAATTGCTTGAATGTACTGCCCATATATCCATCTTGTGGAACAGGAAATACTTCTCCCGAGTTCTCACCATCAACAAGAATGATGTTGTCTCCTGCTTGAACGTGCTTGCCTTTATTAACGCACACTGGCGCAGACTTACCTCTCAAATATTTGGCATCAAGCAGCACTCCTTGTCCTTCTTGCTTATTGCCCTCAGTAAGCTGGCAAACGGCACTCAGACGAGCAATGCTCCAGGACTGAGGAATATCAAAAGGTATCTCTATGTCAGTAACTTGACTTCCTATCTGCTCATAATACCTGTTACTTCTTCTATCTTAGCAACGATTCTATTTTGCTCAGCTAATGGTGGCAATGGAACAAGGTAACTTTTTACGGTGTTTGTGGATAATTCCTTTTGCTTTGTACTGCCGTCAGCTTTGTCTTCAATGACTGATTGAACAGTGTTACTCGTAAAGTAACTATATAGGTATTGAGGGCTCACGAATTGCTTCATGCTTCTTATTACTGTAACGTGGCTGTCAGCTACTGCCAATTCGTATGGATTTAATCGTTCGTAGTATATAGCCATTCTACCTAGTGTACCCAAACCTGTTGAATTCCACATCAAATCTTCATCTTGCAATATCCTTTCTTCAGAATAGGACGAGATGCTTTCTGGGACCATAAATTGAGCCTTGTCTATACAGAAACCGCTCCATTGGTTGCATTTCTGTGCAACAACAGGATACTTTTTTATTGGGCTATACTTTGGCGACTTTCCACGTTGTATATAGGAACATAAGGCGTCTAACCTTGCCCATACCCATGAAGCCGGAATTTCAAATGGAATTTCCTCGTCAATACAATGCGTTTCATTACCAACCTTCTCCCAATACCTGTTATCGTCACCTCGATAGATGACGGAATCGGTGATGGCAGACTTCTTGAGTTTGCCTTCTTTTACGAGTCGTTGCTTCTCCTGTTTTATCTGCTGCAAGAGTTCAGTGGCAGTGCCTTCATCAGCTATCTGAGGCACAAGTTTACCTTGGATGGCTTCTTGAAGAATGGACTTCTTTAATAGCTCATTGATGGATGCATTCAGTTTGTCCAATGCATCTTCACTCTTACCATATTGCTCAATCAATGGCTCCAACTCTTGTATCTTGGTAACAATACGCTGTTGCTCTACGAGAGGAGGAAGAGGAACCAACAAAGATGTCATCGTATCGGTACTAACACGAGGCATTTTAACACCAAATGTAACAGAATTTATATAATCATCTACATATGGGGATTTTAGAAAGTCAACCATGTAATCCTTACTGATATTTCCATAGCAAGTGAAAGGTATGATTTCTGGTGTACAAATTCCTTCCTGTGGTGCTATTAGTATCTTTAATAAATAGGGGCGAAGCTTGCTGTACAAGATATCGCCACGATTAAAGATGGTTTTATCACCGATAGCATTACGTTCTCCAACACTCTTTATGTTCAAAAGTCTCCCACCTTTTTCTATATCTTCTAAATCTAATCCCCACATCTGTGAGTCAGCGTTTGAGGCATTGATTTTTCTCTTTGTTTGAGCATAAGTCGAAATCTCTCCCAGCTTGCACCATTCCCACCCTTGTGGCACCTCAAATGGTATCTCTTCATCAATACACTTCACCTCACCCGTGGCAAGAATCTTCTCATAATAGGAATTATCCTCACCACGGAATATGATGGATGCGT
>CAVIJD010000037.1:0-22506 GCA_963643165.1 bacterium
AGGGAATGATGCTTTCATGCTCACGACGGATGCAATGGACGAACACTTCTTTCTCAGTTGAAGCATTCGCTGTCAGCCACTTGCGCATCTCTTGTCTGTTTTTTGGATGGATGATGTTCATGTTTTCCGTTACGCCAGGCAATGTCAGACAATATGTTCTTACGTCTTCGATGTTCATTAGCGTATCATTTTTCGAATTTCTCCTTGTCGAGATACTTGATAACCTTGGCCGGATTGCCAACCGCCACCGCATAGTCGGGCACGTCTTTGGTCACGACAGACGCCGCGCCAACGATGGCATGTTTGCCAATGGTAACGCCTGGTAGGACGGTACTTCCTGCACCCACCCATGCACCCTCGCAGATATGTACGGGCTTACAGGTAATTACCTGGCGCTCGTAAGGGTCGTGGTTGTTGCTGATGAGTTGCACGTTGGCGGCAATCTGGGCGTTGTCGTCGATGGTGATAGTTCCGGCAGACATCATGAGACAACCGTTCATCACAACAACATTCTTGCCGATGGTCACTTGGTTCGGTCGCACAGCGGTCAAGGGTGACATCACGCGCGAGCCTTCACCAATCTTGCCTTTGAAGATTTCCTTTTGCAGCCTCCACCACTGTTCAGAGAATGGCTCTGCTTGGTTGAACTGATGTACGAGTCGGGCGTAATGCGCCGCCAGTGCCAGTTCTTCATTTGTCTGCTTGTTTACGTCGATCCTAATTTCTTCCATTGTCATTTCTATTTGTACAACATCACAAGACTTCCTGCCGTTATCAATGCCGCTTCGAGGATAGTCTTGAGGGGACTTCTATTCTTAACATTTTCACACCGACCCTCTGAACCTTGTGAAGTCTATTAGCCAAAACCCAAAGAAGACGGAGCGGCAAATATAGTGTTTTTTATTGCTGACCCACGGCTACCGCACGAATGTAGAATTTAGAATGCAGAGCGTTACGCAGGTCGTACCATCTCTCTTTCTACGATGTTGAGCCTCTTCGAGGCTCTATTTGACTCGGGGTGCGGCTTGCTCCGACGGTTTCACCGTCGGTTATGGTCAATGGCGACTCAACGAGCCGCCATTGATTGGGCATCTCCGATGCCCATGGTCAGCGCAAAGAATACGGATATGCTATACATTCAACCAAAAACTCAACATGCGTAGTGCGAAAATAATTATTTCGTGCTACGCTTCAGGGTGATGACGGTAATTTCGGAGGGGCAGTTGAGTCGGAGGGGCAGGGTGCAGCCGATGCCCGTGTTCACATAGAGCGACTGTGCTCCTTGGTGGTACCAGCCCGCAGACTCGCGGAAGGTTCTGTCGGCGAGTGTTTTGCCGAACATCCGTACTTGTCCAGCGTGGGTGTGGCCGCTGAGGGTGAGCGGGATGTCGGCAGTGGGCAGCACTTGGGCTCGCCAGTGGGTGGGGTCGTGCGAGAGCAGGATGCGGAAGCCGCTGCTCTGAGCCAAAGCCTGTTCGAGGTCGCCGCGGCATACGGAGCGGAAGCCCTCGTCGCCGCACGAGCAGTTGTCAACGCCCGCAATGGTCAGGGTCTGTCCGTGGCGGCTGATGGTGACATGGCGGTTGCGGAGCAGCTGCCAGCCCAGGGTGTCTTGCTCCAGGCGGGCGAGCCGTTCCGTCTCGTGGGTGCGTTCAGCCTCCGATAGTGGGGTATAGATCATCAAGTCGTGGTTGCCCAACACGCTTACGATGCCGTCGGTGGCGCGGAGTTGTTGCAGTATGGGCAAAAAGGGCTCTGCCTCGGCGATGCCCATCGTGACAAGGTCGCCGGTGAAGCAGATGAGGTCGGGTTGCTGGGCATTCACGGCGGCCACAATGCGTTGCAGTGCGGTGGGGCGGTCGCGGTAGGTGGAGAGGTGCAGGTCGCTGAGTTGCACAATGCGGTATCCGTCGAAAGCCCCGGGGATGTCGGGGTGGCGGTACTCGTAGGTCTTCACTTCGTGGCGGAAGCGTCCTATGAGGAAGCCGTAGCCCAATACCAGCCAGGCCGCCAGCACCAAGCCGAGTGCCGTGTAGCCAAAGGGGGAGTATGTGGGTTTGGGAAAGTGCGCGACGGCGGCAACAAGCCACCACAGCAGCCACACCGCATTGGGGATGGCAAACAGGACAATCCCTATAAACAGGGCGGCTACAAGTATCATCAAAATCGGCGACATGGGTAAGATGTGTTACTATTATATATTATGAAAATACAGCGTTGGGTTACCAGTTTCCCGTTCCTCCCGTTCAGCCGTTTAGTTTGTTGGACAGGGACACGGTGAAAGAGAGGCCGCCTTGTTCGCGGTTGTGGGCGCGCACGTTGCCTTTGTGGAAGTTGACGGCGTTGCGCACAATGGAGAGGCCCAGTCCGGAGCCGTCGTTCTCCTGTCCGCGGGTGTTTTTGGCGCGGTAGAAGCGGTCGAAGATCTTGTCGAGGCTCTCGGGGGGCACGCCGCAGCCCGTGTCGTAATAGACGAAGCGCAAGAATTTGGCGTTGCTCTCGGTAGGTTCTATGCAGAGCAGCGCGCCGTTGCCCGCGTGTTTCACGGAGTTTTCCACCAGGTTGCGCAGCACGGCATAGAGCAGCGCGCGGTTGCCGAGGTAGGGCGTGGGGGAGGGGAGCCGGTTCTCGAAACGCTGGCCGTTGTGCGCCAGGGCGTCGGCAAACTCGTCGGCGGTCTCATCGGCAATCTGGTGCAGGTCGAGTGGCTCAAGGGGAAACTGTTCGGGCACCTCTTCCAGTTTGTTCACGAGGGAGATGTCGCGGATGAGTTCCGAGAGTCTGACGCTCTGCTGGTACGACTGCCGCACAAAGGCGTCTCTTTTGGCGGGGTCGATGCCGGGGGTGTTGATGACGGTTTCGAGGTAGCCCCGTATGCTGCTCACGGGCGTTTTCAGCTCGTGCGAGATGTTGCCGGTCATCTGTTGTTTTAGCACCCGTATTTTCCTTTTCTGTTCCGAGTTCTTCTTTCGGTCGTAGAAGACGAAGATGACCAGTATGACTACCACAGTGACGGCAAACAGGGAGGATATGGTAATGAGCGCCAGCCAGTCGGGGCGGAAATACTGCCGGGCGTTCACCTCAAAGGGCAGGGCCACGCGCACAATCTTGTCGTCAAACATCTTGGCGTAGTAGAGGTAGCGTGCTCCGTCGGTGGAGGAGAAGCGGGAGGCATAGCCGCTGCCGTGTTCGAGGCAGTCGGCCACTTCGGGGCGTTGCAGGTGGTTGTCGAGCGCGGCGGAGGTCTCGTGCGAGTCGAAGAACACCTGCCCCGAGGGGGTCATTACCGTGACGCGCAGGTCGGCGGGCAGGAAGCCGCGCACCCGCCCGAAGTCGCCCGCCACGTCGATCATGTCGGCATAGCCGTCGAGCCGCGACTGCAGGAGGGCGCGTTTGTAGTTGTGTTCGCTGTGGACCTCCACGGCAATGATGGCGATGAAGAGGAGGCAGGCGATGAAGAGGAAGCAGTAGAAGAGGGTTTTGTTGTATTTTTTCATGGCATAGCGGAGGTGTGGCCGGTGTTGAGGCAATAGCCGAAGCCGGTTTTGTTTTGGATGAGGTTGCGGTGTTTGCCGAGGCGGTTGCGTATGCGGGCGATGTGTACGTCCACGGTGCGTTCGAGCACAAAGGGGGTCTCTTTCCAGAGTTTGGCAAGCAGTTGTTGGCGCGAGAAGTAGGTGTTGGGGTTGGCGGCGAGCAGGCAGAGGAGGTCGTACTCTTTTTTGGGCATCTCTATGGGGTTGCCGTCGATGAGCACTTGCCGTGCGTCGTAGTCGATGGTCAGCGGGCCGCTGTGGAAGACATCCCGCGCGTTGTGCGGGCAGCGTTTCAGCACGGCTTTCACGCGGTGGAGCAGTTCCACCACAGAGAACGGTTTGCTCACATAGTCGTCGCCGCCGGCGGAGAATCCTCTCACGAGGTCGGTCTCGGTGCTCAGGGCGGTGAGGAAGATGACGGGGGTGTTGTTGCAGTCGCGGCGCAGTTGCTCCGCCATCTCGAGTCCGGACATGCCGGGCAGCATCACGTCGAGCAGGATGAGCGCGGTGCTGTCGTCGAGCCGTTGCAGCGCCTGTTCGGCGGAGGCGGCCTCTTGTACGGTATAGCCGGCATTCTCAAGGTTGAAAGTGAGGATCTCGCGGATGTTGGCCTCGTCCTCAACAACTAAAATCGTCTCTTTTTGAATCATGCGGCAAAGATAGCATATTCCGTTAACTTTTGGTTAATTCGTGTTGAGACCCTTTGCCGTGTCGCGGAAAAACGGACTTTTGCACCGTTTTTCACTTACAGATATCAAGATATGGAGACTGTCTTTTTAGTTGTCGTTATCGTCCTCCTGCTGCTTGCGCTGGTGGACCTGAACGTGGGCGTAAGCAACGATGCCGTCAATTTTCTGAGTTCCGCCGTGGGCGCCAAGGCCGCCTCTATGAAGGTCATCTTCCTGGTGGCCTCCTTAGGCATCTTGTTCGGGGCAATCTCGAGCAACGGCATGATGGAGATCTCGCGCAACGGCGTGCTTCATCCCCAATATTTCACCGCCAGCGAGGTGCTGACCATCTTCCTGTCGGTGATGATCGCCGACATTGTGCTGCTCAACATCTTCAATTTCATGGGCATGCCCACCTCCACGACGGTGTCGATGGTGTTCGAACTCATCGGCGGCGCCACTGCCATGGCCATCGTCAAGACTAGCCTCGACGGCAGCGACGTGCCCTTTGCCGCACTGCTCAATACCGACAAGGCTCTGACGATGATCCTCGGCATCTTCCTGTCCGTGGCTATCGCGTTCGTGTTCGGCATCGTGGTGCAACACTTGGCGCGACTGCTGTTTACCTTTAACTACAAGAAAAACCTGAAATGGAAAATCGGCGTCTTTGGAGGCCTCTCCATTACTACTATAATCTATTTTGTACTCATCAAGGGACTGAGCGATGCCGCTTTTATGACGCCTGCTGTTTCGGGTTGGATCAAGTCGCACACCCTATTGCTGCTGACTTGCAGTTTTGTGCTCTGCACGCTGCTGTCGCAGATTCTCTATTTTCTGAAAGTCAATGTCTTCAAAGTCATCATTATGGTGGGGACCTTCGCCTTGGCCATGGCCTTTGCGGGCAACGACCTTGTGAACTTCATCGGCATCCCGCTGGCGGGGCTCAGCACTTACCAGGACTTTGCCCAGAATGCCAACGTGCCTATCGACCAATATACGATGGATGCTTTGAACGCCCCGGCTGGCACGCCCTTATATGTGTTGGTGATTGCCGGTGCCGTGATGGTGTTCTCGCTCATCACCTCCAAGAAGTCGAAGAAAGTGCTGCAGACCTCTATCGGGCTTTCGTCGCAGGACACCAACACTGAAATGTTCGGCTCGTCGGCGGTGGCACGCGTCATTGTGCGCAAAAGCCTTGCCTCGGCCAACACGTTGCGCCGCATCATGCCCGATAGGTTCAAGAACTGGCTGCACCAGCGGTTCGACACATCCATGTGCGACCCCTCCGAAACCGCTGCATTCGACTTGGTGCGCGGCTCTGTCAACATCGTGCTCGCCGGCCTGCTCATAGCCTTGGGCACCTCGCTCAAACTGCCGCTCTCTACCACCTACGTGGCGTTTATGGTGGCTATGGGCTCGTCGCTCGCCGACAAGGCATGGGGCCGCGACAGCGCCGTCTATCGCGTCACGGGCGTCTTCTCGGTCATCGGCGGTTGGCTCTTCACCGCATTGGCCGCGTTTCTGCTCAGCTTCATCATTACGCTGATATGCCACTTCGGCGGCGTTGTCGCGATGGTTCTCGTCATCTGCCTCGCCGCCTTCATCTTCGTGAAGATGCTCTCCGACAAGAAAACGGAACCCGAAGACTCGCTGCTCGAGACCCTCAAGAGCTGCACCGACGAGGAAGAGTATTCCCATGTCGTGCTCGGTCATATCCGCCAAAGTATCTCCGGCCTCGTGGAGTTCTCCCGCACCGCATTCACCAAAACCATCGACGGCTTCATGAAAGAGGACATCATCGCCCTGCGACAGGTGATTGCCGACTCCAAAGACCGCAAAATAAAGATGAAGATCCTGAAAAGAAAGGAGATAAAGGCTATACAGCTGTCGAAGAACAAAAGGATGATGAGGGTGAACACTTGGTTCCATCTCTCCTATAACTGCGTGGAGGAGATCCTCTACTCGCTGCGCCGTATCTGCGAGCCCGTAAAAGAACATATCGACAACAGTTTTACCCCGCTGGACCAAAAATACTTCGCTGAACTCGAAGAGGTGAAAGCCAAAGTGCTCTTCTCGATGGACGAGACGATTGATGTCATCAAAACGGGCGACTATGCCGGCCTTGACGAGTTGCGCGGCATCCTCAAAGAACGCAAGGACTTCATCTTGGCCATCCGCGACCGCCAGATGAAGCGCGTGCAGCAGGGCGGCGAAAACCTCAATGTGGCGCTGCTCTACCTCAACATCATCCAGGAGGCACAGGAACTCATCAACGAACTGCGCCACCTGCTCCGCGACATGTCGAAGATGCAGGAATAGGCAGCCGAGATTGTTGTATCTTTGCGGCCGTCTAAAAATTTGTCGCTATGATTGTCTATCAAAATAGCCACGCCGTGGCTCTCGATACGCAAGCGGACTTTGAACGTTTTGCCAAAGACTACCGCCTCATTCACGCCGCCGGCGGCATTGTCGCCGACCAACAAAACCGGATACTGATGATTTACCGGCTCGGATGCTGGGATTTTCCCAAGGGAAAGGCGGAGCCGGGCGAACAGCACGAACAGACCGCCCTCCGCGAGGTGTCGGAGGAAACGGGCCTCCGCGACCTTGAACTTGGCTGCACGCTGCCCGACACATACCACACTTACACCCTGCACGATGAGCCGATCCTCAAAGTCACCCACTGGTTTGCGATGCGTGCCGCCAACCAGCCTCTTGTGCCGCAGACGGAAGAGGATATCACGCAGGCAGTCTGGGTTGCTGCCCCCGACGTGGCCTGGAAACTGCAAGGCTCCTATCCCTCCCTTGCCCGCTTGTGGGCGGAGGTCTCTTCTCTTTATGGTGTGGAGAATGATGAAAAATAAGACCCTGAACGTGTTGTGGCTGCTGGCCAACCTTGCGCTGACAGCGGCACTGCCCTGCGCCGCACAGAACATCGCGGGCTATTGGCAAGGCATGCTGCATGTTACGAACAGCGACTCCCTGACCATCGGGATGTTTGTCCGGCAGGATGGCGACACACTCAACCTCGTGATCGACAGCCCCGACCAGTACGCGCAAGACATCCCTGTTGATGTCATAAACCTCGTTGACAGCAACCTGTCGTGGAAGGCGTCGTCCATAAATGCCTCCTTTGCAGGACGATTGTCGGCAGACGGGCAGCGGATAGAGGGAACTTTCAAACAAGGCCGGTCGTTGCCGGTGACCATGTGCCGCGGTTTTGAGCGCAAGGTGATCCGCCGTCCGCAGACCCCGCAGCCGCCCTATCCTTATCGGGAGGAGGAGGTGCGGCTCAAGGAGCCCCGAGGACGCTATGACCTCATCAGCGGAACGCTCACCATGCCCGAGCAGCCGCCCAAGGCGTTGGCCATACTCATCTCCGGCTCGGGGTGGCAAGACCGCGACGAGAGCCTCTTCGGGCACAAGCCGTTCAAGGTGCTGGCCGACATGCTGACACGCCGCGGCTATGCCGTGTTCCGCCATGACGACTATCCCGCTGCCGTGTTCGCCCGCAGCACCACCTACGACTTTGCCGACGGCGTAGCCAGGATACTCGACACGCTCTGCCGCCGTCCTGACCTGCAAGGTGTGCCGGTAGGTCTGTTAGGGCACAGCGAGGGCAGCCTTGTGGCGGAGATTGCCGCCTCGCGCGACCGCCGTGTGGCGTTCATCATATCGCTCGGCGGCGTGGCGCAGCCCGTGCCTGAGGTGCTCCTCTACCAGCTGAGGGCCATCGCGGAAGCCGAGGGTAAATACACCCCCGCCGAGATTGACAACTCCGTGGCGCTATCGGCTGCTCTTTACCGGGCGTTTGCCAAAGCCAAAACCACAACAGAGGCCGCCAAGGTGCTCGATGAGGTATGGGAACGCCAGCAGCAACGCCTGACCCCCGAAGAGCAGCAACGCTACGGCTTTACCGATGAACGGAAGCGAACCGCCGTGCAGCAGATGTGCTCGCCCTGGTTCTTCGCGTTCTTCCGCCTCCAGCCCAAGCAATATCTCAAAAAGGTGAAATGCCCGGTGTTGGCCATCGGCGGCGAGAAAGACCTGCAGGTGGATGCCGCAACCAACAATGTGCTCTTTGCCAAATACTTGCCCAAAAACAGCCGCCACCGCTTCGTGGCGGTGCCTGATGCCAACCACCTGCTGCAGCCGTGCAAGACCGGCAGTCCCAAGGAGTACGGCGAGATAGAGCAGACAATGATGCCGTCGGTGCTCGACACGATTGCCGACTGGCTCAACGGCCTATTTGCGCAACCGTGAGGAAATCGGAAAACAAAGACGTAAGACTTAATTAGGAATTAGGAATTAGGAATGTGTGATGCGTAACGCCTCTACATTCTAAATTCTAAATTCGTGCGGTAGTCGTGGCAGTGTAAGTCCGCAAGGACTTATGAGTGCGGGAAAAAACTATCTTTGCGGCGTTATTCACGATAATGAACAAGCAATTATGAATGCAGCAGTATTGACAGACGGTGTGGTCTATTATATTCCTTCAAAGGATACAGAATTTTTCAAGGAATTGGCAAATCGGATGAAATGGATATCCGTGGATGAGGCTAAAACGGATGAAAAACAGCCATCAGCAAAGTCTTGGGTGTACAGTTTTGCGGGTAAATGGCATGACAATCGATCGGATGAGAAAATTGTAAAAGATATTCATGACGCAAGAACTCCAAATTCCGAGATATCATTATGAACGGATACTTGTTGGATACGGATATTGTGGTATTCCTCTTCAGAAACCAAAAAGGCGTCGCTGAAAGGCTATCCTCGATAGACCCTAAATTGGTATATGTTTCTGATGTTACAGTTGCGGAATTGGAATATGGTAATTGTTGTAGCGGAAGATATGATGAAAACAGGTTTGTTCTTGACCAATTCCTGTCGGCTATAAATGTTGTTCCATTCCCAGAAGCCATAACATTATATGCTAAAGAACGTTATAGATTAAGGACTGTAGGTTTAAGCATCCAGGACTTTGATTTGCTCATAGGATGTACAGCCGTGGCGAAAAATCTTGTTATGGTGACGAACAATGAAAACCATTTTTCACACATTGACGGAATCCGGATTGAGAATTGGACGAAGTAAAGACTTTTCCCGTTTGGTGCTCAAGCCTCGGGCTGACTTGCGACTTATGAAGGAAGATGGAATTAGGAATGTGTGATGCGTAACGCTCTACATTCTACATTCGTGGCGTTAGCCGCGGTCGGATTACTTCAGTAGTTGCTTTTTTTGTATTTTTGCGCCTCTTTAAAAATTATGGGACGAATATTGGCCATTGACTATGGGCAGAAACGCGTAGGCTTTGCCGTGACCGACAAATTGCAGATTTGCGCCAATGCATTGGATACCATACCGGTAGCCAAAGCTTTCGATTTTCTGAAAGCGTATCTCCAAAAGGAGGAAGTGGACGTTGTCGTGGTGGGCGAGCCCCGCAAGATGGACAACACGCCCTCCGACTCCGCCCGTTTCATAGAGCCGTTTGTGAACAGGCTTCGCAAGGCACTGCCGCTCATATCGCCCCACACCACCATTGCGCGCATGGACGAGCGTTTCACCTCAAGGCTGGCATTCCAGACTATGATTGATGTGGGTCTCGGAAAAAAAGACCGCCAGAACAAGGCGTTGGTAGATAAGATCAGCGCCACTATCATTCTGCAGTCCTATATGGAACAACAGGAAATAATAAAACAAAGAAATAAAGAAGAGCAATGAAATTACCTATTTATGTTTATGGCGAGCCTGTGCTGAGAAAGACGGCCGCAGCCGTGGATGTTGAAAACACAGATTGGAAACCGCTGGTGGCAGATATGTTTGAAACTATGTACAACGCCAATGGCGTAGGACTTGCCGCCCCGCAGATTGGCCGCTCCATCCGGCTGTTTGTCATAGACTCTGAACCGTTTAAGGAGACCTATCCCGAAGCGCGCATCTACAAGGGGGCGTTCATCAACCCCGTCATCACCAAAATGTGGGGCGATGATTTTGTCTTCGGCGAGGGGTGTCTGAGCATTCCCGACCTGAATGAGGACGTGACCCGCAAGTCGCAGATCAGCGTCGAGTTCTACGACGAGGAGGGAAAGTTTCATGCCGAGGACTTTGACGGGCCGGTGGCCCGCATCATCCAGCACGAGTATGACCACCTCGACGGAATGGTCTTCACCGACCGCCTTTCGCCCATCAAAAAGATGGTCATCAAGCGCAAACTCAACGACATAGCGCAGGGCAAGTTCAGGGCATCCTACAAAACGGCCCACAAATAAAGAGGCTTCAGATGAAAGGACGTTTTCTGATACCGATGGTGCTGCTTGCTGCCGTCATGTTGGCGGCAGGTTGCCATCAGCGCAATGCTACGGGGGAGAGCCGCAAATTGGGAAGCCGGCAGAAAGAGATTGTGGAGCTGTACAATATGGCCGATTCGGTCTATTACAAGGAGGGCCGCATCGACACGGCGATGTTCGCGCGCTTCATAGAGAAGGCCGTCGCCTTTGCCGAAGCCTATCCTAAAGACGACATCTCCGAGGATATGCTCTACCGCGCCGGCATCGGAAGCATGATCCTCGCCAAGGCCGCACAGGGGCGGGTGCAGACCGCCGAACATGCCAAAAAGGCAATCTACATCTTCAATCTCTACCAGAAAAACTATCCCGACGCTGAAAACGCCCGCTATTGCTATTACCAGCGCGGCATCATCTACGACGACATCCTGGGCGACTATCAGAGTGCCGAAAACGAGTACCGTGACTTCATGAACCGTTATCCCGACGATTCCTTGTCGGCGCAGTTGTCAGAATACATCAAAATGTTGGGCAAGTCGGACAAGGAAATCGAGAAAATGATGCACATCAACCAGATAGACTAAACGTCAAAGTCGAGTTTGAGTTGGCTTTTGAGGTGGAAGCTCTTGCGGTGGTAGGGACTTGGGCCGTATTGCTGCAGGGCAGCGATGTGTTTCGGCGAGGGGTATCCCTTGTTGTGTTTCCAGTCATAGACAGGACATTCCGCGTCGAGCCGTTCCATGAGGGCGTCGCGGTAGGTTTTGGCCAGGATAGAAGCGGCGGCGATGGAGAGGTAAGTGCCGTCGCCTTTCACGATGCAATGGTAGGGAATGTGCCAGCAGTCGTTGAAACGGTTGCCGTCGATGAGCAGCAGTTGCGGCTTTAGGGAGAGCATGCCCACGGCCTCGTTCATGCAGAGGAAAGAGGCGTTGAGGATGTTGATTTCGTCGATTTTCTGTGCCGGCACCTCCGCCACGGCATAGGCGAGAGCGTCACGCTCGATGACCTCCCGAAGCCTGAGCCGCCGGGCGGCAGTCAACTGTTTGGAGTCTTTGATCTCTTCGTTGAAATAGTCGTGCGGCAAGACCACGGCGGCGGCACAGACAGGGCCTGCCAAGCAGCCGCGTCCCACCTCGTCGCAGCCACATTCAATCAGCAAGTCGTCGGAAAAATGCGGTTTCAGACCCATAGCAGCAGCGCGTAAAAGGCGATGAGCAGCAGGTCGTGGAAGACAAACTTGCTCTTCTGGGTGGTGAGAATGCTGAAGAAGAGAGACAGCGGCACGGTCATATAGATCAGGCAACTGCGAAAATCGAGCCCGGAGAGCAGAATCATGGCGGCGGTGACGAACATGAGGATGTTCAGGGAGACCAGATGGCGGCGCAGCATGATGGCTTTGTTGTCGTAAAGTAGCTTGAGCCGGATGCCGATGTACAGCACACTGGCAACCAGATAACCGGCAAAGATGTAGTCTTGCAAACGTAACTCCTTGAAATTATGGAATAAATCAAAGAAACTGAGACTCCGGAACGACTCCAGCAGTTCGGGGATGCGCCCGAGGAAGAAATAGACGCTGAAGAGGTAGATGAAGACAAAGAGGAGACCTACAAAGAAAATGGTAATCTTTTTGCCTTTGGAATAGTAATGGTGTGCTATGAGCGACATCGTCATGAAAAGCAGGATGCCGACGGCGGCAGGGTCAACGAGCGACGCGATGCCCGTGAGGATGCCGGAGGTGAAGATGCGGTTGTTGACAACCCCCTTTTCCGTTTGAACTTTCGAATTGAAGGAGATGATGATGGTCAAGAAGAGAACGGTGACGTGGGCGGGCCCTAAATTACAGGTGAAACCTCCGATGTTTAACAACAGAAGGAAAAACAACGTGGGCATAAGGCTCTGGTTTTCAGAAAATTTACTAGTAGAGAAGAAACGCCCGATGAGCCAGGTCTCCACTAACAGCATAAGAATGGCGGAGATTTTCCCATATACAGGCTTCGCACTCCAGAAAGATTCGAGCAACTGGTACAGCACAGGCTGGCCGTCGGCAGGACAAACCAGGAGACCGGTGACAATGGAATATGCGGCCCAGCCTATAAGCAAAACCAACGCGATGACTTGAATGACAATATGTCTTCCGAGATGATAGAACATTTTTCAAATTTGCCGCAAAAATACAAAAATGCTGCCACGTGGAATAAAATTGCTATTTTTGCGCCTTTTGTATATACATTGAATAAATAGCATTTTTATGAAAACATATCGATTCATGGGAACTGCGCTCTTTTTGTTGACGCTCTTCCTGTTTTTATGCGGGAATCCGCTCAAAACGGTCGCCCAGACCGACAGCTCGACCGTAGAAATCGACGTTGACCCCTGCGACACTGTCGTGATTAAACCCGACACGTTGCACTATTGTGTCTATCGTCTCAACCTCCCGTTCGTGTTTGGCGACAGCAGCCTGTCGGCGGCGGGGGATTACACGTTCCATTACCAGACCGTAGAGACGGGCTGCGACAGCGCGGTTGTCGTTCGTCTCAGGTTGCAGGACAGTGTCGTCACCAAAGCCGTGACTTTATGCTCGCACGAGTTGCCGTATGTGGAACTCGATTCGGCACTCTATGAAACAAAAACTTATACGTTCACGGTTCCGTCGTTGGTTGACGGCTGCGATTCCATCTATTTCCTGCGTCTTTTCGTCATTCAGACTCCTACACCGGCAATCCACGGCAATCCATACCTGTGTTCCGGGGACTCTACAATTCTCTATACAGACAGTTGTCCGTCTTGCACTTACCTGTGGAGCACGGGGGCTGACAGCCTGTCCATCGTTGTTGACACGGCCGGGACCTATTCCCTCACCGTGTCCGCCAACGGCTGTGCGGCCAAAGATTCCGTGGTAGTCACAGATGTCTTGAATCCCGTGGTCAGCATCGAGGGGGACACGTCGATGTGCCTTGGCGACCGGATCGAACTTGCCTTGCCCGACGGGTTGTCTTACCGTTGGAGCACGGGCGACACGTCAGCCCGCATACAGGTTGCCCCGACCACGGACTCGCTTTTTACGGTGACGGGAACCGACACGCTGACACACTGTTACAGTAGCGACACCATAGCCGTTACGGTCCATTCGTTGCCAGTCGCGCTCATCACGGGGAGTCCGCTGGAGATCTGCGACGGCGACAGTGTGCTGTTCAAGGCCGCGGGCGGCGTCTCTTACGAATGGTCCACAGGTGAGCAAACAGACAGCATCTATGCCAAGACTGACGGTGTCTATACGGTTGTCGCAACCAATGAACATGGATGCCAAGACACGGCAAGCATTGTTCTCAAGGTGAACCCGTTGCCAGTCCTCAACATATCAGGGCAGACCGCTTTCTGCCGCGAGGAGTCCACTACCGTCTCAATCTCGGGGGCCGAAACCTACCTTTGGAGCAATGGTTCTACGTTGACGTCGATTACGATATCCACGCCGGGGGTCTATACGGTCACCGGCACCGACAGCAAAGGGTGCAAGTCAACGGCTTCCGTTGAGCTTACCTACAGTGAGGTGCGCGCCTCGATCGCGGAACGTTACACTTATTGTCAGGGCAGCACAGTCACTTTGCGTGTGAATGGCGACTCGACAAACACCTACCGCTGGGACGACGGCTCTGAGGGCGACACGCTGGTCGTGTTGGAAGAGGGCACCTACCGGGTTTATGCCACCAATGCTTTGGGCTGCAGCACTTACCGGGAGGTCATAGTGAGAGAGTTGCCGATACCGACACCGCTGATATCGTATGTGTATGGAAGCCAAGTGATTTGCCAGGGCGGAAGCGTGACGCTTCGGGCCTCGGCCGTGGGTGCGCCCATAGCCTCCCGCTATGAATGGAACACGGGAGCCACCTCCAACACCATCAATGTGAGGGAAGAGGGGGTCTATACCGTCACGGTTACGGCAGCCAACGGCTGTTCGGCCGTGACGTCAGAGTCTATCATCGTCAACCCGAGTCCGGTAGTCAGCATATTGGCGCCGCCGTCGGTCTGCGTGGGCAACAACGCCACTTTGTATGCGTCGTGCTCCACCGGGCGTATGTTCTCCTGGTCCGGCGGTCAATCTACCCAGTCCATCACGGTGCAGCCCGATGCGGGCACCAGTTATTATATGGTCACGGTCATCGACAACAACAACTGTTCTGCCACCGCCACGGCGACCCTTACTGCCATTGCTTCTCCCTCGGTCTATATCAACAGCATGGTCAACGGCAGCGCTTCGATTTGCCGCGGCGACACCATCAGTCTCACGGCCAGTAACGGCGCCCGCTACCAATGGAACAACGGCATGACGACCCGCACGATTTCGGCCACAACCGCGGGAATCTATACGGTGACGGTTTACAACGAGGGCGGATGCCCGGGTACCAGTACCCTCGACCTCTCCACTTTGCCGCTGCCGGTGGCATCCATAACTGAACATAGGACGATATGCAGCGGACAGACCGCCACCTTGACGGCTTCGGGCAGCTCGGGATATGTGTATCGCTGGTCTAACGGCAGCAGCACGAACCAGATTGAAACGGGCATAGCGGGCGATTATACGGTAACGGTCACGAACACAAACGGTTGCCAGATAGAACTTGGCACGTCGCTGTTTGTCAATGAAGTGCCTAACGTGTCCATCACGGGCAACCTGTCCATCTGTTCCGGTGCCGTTTCTCAACTCACGGCCCACGCCGATGTGCCCTGCCGTTATGTCTGGAGCACCGGCGACAACAACAGCAATATCACCGTCAGTGCCACTGGCACTTACCGGGTGACGGCGCAGAACAGCGCGGGGTGCAGCAGCACGGCCTCGGCGAGTGTACAGGTGCATCCGCTGCCAGAGCCGCAGATTGCCGGCAACACCACTGTCTGCAAGGGTAACGGCACGGTGCTTACCGCCACGGGCGGCGTCTCCTATGTGTGGTCAGACGGCACATCGGACAGTCAGATTGCCGTAATTCCAAACACCAACAGCGTCTATTCCGTCACGGTCACCGACCAGTACGGTTGCAAGGCCAGCAAGTCGGCAACGGTGACGGTCAACGACCTGCCCATCGTGCGAGTTTCCGGGAACCGTTCGTTCTGTGCCGGCGCATTGACAACCCTGACGGCCACGGGCGGCGTCTCCTATCTGTGGTCTAACGGTGCTGTGACCAGCAGCATCACCGTTGACGAGGCGGGAACCTATACGGTGACGGCCACTAACGCAAGCGGCTGTCAAGCCGCACTTGATGTGGAACTCACGGTGGTAGAAGCCCCGCACTTGTCCATCACGGGCAACCTGTCCATCTGTTCCGGTGCAGTCTCCCAACTCACGGCCCATGCCGACGTGCCCTGCCGTTATGTTTGGGGCACGGGCGATACAAACAGCAACATCACCGTCAGTGCCACGGGCACTTACCGGGTGACGGCGCAGAACAGCGCGGGGTGCAGCAGCACGGCCTCGGCGAGTGTGCAGGTGCATCCGCTGCCCGAGCCGCAGATTGCCGGCAACACCTCCATCTGCAAGGGGAGCGGCACGGTGCTTACCGCCACGGGCGGCGTCTCCTATGTGTGGTCAGACGGCACGTCGGGCAGCAGGATCGCCGTGAATCCCAATTCCACCCTTGTCTATACGGTGACGGCCACCGACCAGCACGGCTGCAAGGCCAGCGTGTCAGAAACCGTGACCGTGAAGGTGATACCGTCCGTTCACATCTCGGGCACGCCATCGTTCTGCTCGGGCGGCTCTACCACCCTGATGGCCACGGGCGGATCCGACTATCTGTGGTCAAACGGCGCCAACACGAACAGCATAACTGTGCGTGAGGCCGGCAGCTATGCCGTGACCGCCACCAACTCCAACGGTTGCCAAAACAGCACCTCTGTCACAGTGAACGCTATGGAACTGCCTGTCGTCAACGTGACCGGCAACGCTTTCATCTGCCCGGGCGAGCAAGACACCTTGACGGCCAGCGGCGCAATGCGCTATGTGTGGAGCACGGGAGAGTCGGGGAACACGATCCTGACCATGCCGGTGCAAACGACTGTCTATACAGTGACTGGCTATGCCGAGAACGGATGCTCCTCAACGGTGTCCAAGACGGTGAATGTAGAAAACGTGGAGCAGGTGCAGATCAATGGCATAACGGAAATATGCCGTGGCGACACGGCCCTGCTGACGGCCAGCGGCGGTGTTGCCTACCGCTGGGGTGACGGCTCAACCTCCAACAGCATCAGGGTGACCCGGAGCGGCAGTTATACCGTTGAGGCTACCTCCCAAGCCGGATGCGTGGGCTATGCCTCAGTTTCCGTGACCGTGCAGCCTACGCCAATGCTTGCCGTTTACGGGTTGTTCTCGCTCTGCGACAATGCAACGACGACCCTGACGGCGGACGGCGGCGACAGTTACCTCTGGAGCACGGGATCGCAACAGAACACAGTCACCATCAACGAGGCCGGCACCTATTCCGTGACGGCTTATAACACCTACGGCTGCGCTGCCGACACCACCTTCTCCGTGACGGCATTGCCGATGCCACAAGCGGTGATTTCGGGCAACACCGATGTGTGCGCGGGCGAGGCCGGCACACTGACCGTCACAGAAGCGGCCCAATACCGCTGGAACACCGGCGAGACCAGTCAGACTATCACGATAACGCCGACAGAAACCGCTGACTACTTTGTCACGGTGACCAATGCTTTCGGCTGTGTCAACACGGCGCACACCACGGTCAATATCAATCCGAGATACCAAAATCATTATACGGCCGAAATCTGTCAGGGAGAGTCGTACCACCTGAACGGCTTTGACATTCCCGCACAGCAAGAAGCCGGCGTTTTCCTCTTTACCGACAGTCTGCAGAGCATCTATGGCTGCGACAGCATCTTGTCGCTCACCCTCACCGTGAAGCCGCTCCCCGTCATCAACGGCGCAATACAGGGACAGGAACTCATCGGCAGTTACGGCAATTATTACTACTATCTCTCTGATGTCGAGAATGCCACCGTGTTTGAGTGGAGCATCTCCAACCCGCATTGGACGCTCTCGACCAGTACCGTGAACAGCGTGTTCTTGGATGTCCTGACCTCTGGACGGGGAGAACTGGCCGTGAAGGCGGTCAATTCGTGCGGATACAAGGAGGCAAAACTCAACATAAGCTGCAATGTGAGCATTGACGAGTTTGTCAACGAGTCGCAAATCCTGGCATACCCCAATCCTGTGAGCCAGACCCTCAACATCCGCTTTGAGCATGCCGTCACAAGGGCGGCACAGGTGCAGATGCTGGACAACACCGGAAGATGCGTTTTCGCGTCGCAGGTCCCGCAAGACAATCTGCAGATCGACTGCTCGCGTTTCGCGGCAGGCGTTTACACGCTCCGCGTCCTCGACGGGGAAGGCTTGGCCGTGGACACCCGTAAGGTCATTGTAAGAAAATAACAGAAGAAAAGATCAATTATATCAATCCGTAACGTAATAGAAGCATGGATTACAACTATCGTGAAATTGAAGCCAAGTGGCAAAAGAAATGGAAAGACACTAAAATCTACAAAACTGAAATAGACCATTCCAGGCCTAAATATTATGTGTTGGATATGTTCCCTTACCCCTCGGGGGCAGGCCTTCATGTGGGGCATCCGCTCGGATATATAGCCTCGGACATATATTCGCGCTACAAACGGCAGAAAGGGTTCAATGTGCTGCATCCGATGGGCTATGACGCCTTTGGCCTGCCGGCTGAACAATACGCCATCCAGACAGGACAGCACCCCTCCGTCACAACGGAAATCAATGCCAAACGCTATCGCGAACAACTCGACAAGATAGGTTTTTGCTACGACTGGGACAGGGAATTCAAGACTTGCGACCCTGCCTACTACAAATGGACCCAATGGACCTTCATACAGCTTTTCAACAGTTATTATTGTAATCAGGCTGACCAGGCCCGCCCCATAGACGAGCTCAAGGAGGTGTTTTCAAAACAAGGCACCGAAGGGCTTGACGTGGCATGTACGGTGCCGATGACATTCACGGCGGCAGAGTGGAATGGCAAGAGCGAGACAGAGCAGCAAGCTGTGCTGATGAACTACAGACTGGCTTACTTGGCAGACACTTGGGTAAACTGGTGTGCCGGACTGGGCACGGTGTTGGCCAACGACGAAGTTGTGAACGGCCTCTCGGTGCGCGGCGGCTATCCCGTAGAACGCAAACTGATGAAACAGTGGATACTGCGGGTGTCGGCGTATGCTGAAAGACTGCTCAAGGGACTCGAGCATGTGGAGTGGACGGACTCGCTGAAGGAGATACAGCGCAATTGGATAGGACGCAGCGAGGGCGCATACATCCGTTTCGGCATTTCCGGTCACGACGGACAGACCATCGACATCTTCACCACCCGTCCCGACACGATATTCGGGGTCTCTTTCATGACCCTCTGTCCGGAACATGAGCTGATAGAACAGTTGACCACACCCGAACAGCGTGATGAGGTGGAGACCTATGTGAAGTGGGCGCGCAACCGCTCCGAGACGGAACGCCAAAGCGACGGACATAAGGTCACAGGTGCATTTACGGGTTCCTATGCGGTGAATCCTTTCACCGGAGAAAAGATTCCGGTGTGGGTGTCGGCTTACGTGCTGCAGGGCTACGGCACCGGCGCCTTGATGGCTGTTCCCGCCCATGACAGTCGCGACTATGCTTTCGCTAAGCATTTCAACCTCCCGATACGGCAGGTTGTCGCAGGCGGCGACATCACCCAGGAGGCTTTCGAGACCAAAGACGGCGTGTGCGTCAATTCCGGCTTCCTGGACGGTATGACGGTCAAAGAGGCGGGCAAAGCGGTCGTCAACAGGATCAAGGAGATGGGCATAGGCTACGGCACCGTAAACTACCGGCTCCGCGACGCTATCTTCAGCCGCCAACGCTATTGGGGAGAACCTTTCCCTGTCTATTACAAGGACGGCATGCCCTATACTGTTCCCGAAGACGAACTGCCTGTGACGCTGCCCGAGATTGACCGGTTCCAGCCGACTGAGACCGGCGAGCCGCCATTGGCACGGGCCAAAGATTGGAACTACAAAGGCTACAGGATGGAATATAACACGATGCCCGGTTTCGCCGGCTCGTCAGGATATTACCTGCGCTATATGGACCCGCATAACGACAAGGACTATTTCTCGAAAGAAGCTGTCCAGTATTGGCGTAACGTCGATCTGTATGTGGGCGGCGCGGAACACGCCACCGGGCACCTCATCTATTCCAGATTCTGGAACAAGTTTCTCTTTGACATCGGCTTGAGCTGCGAGGAGGAACCTTTCCGGAAACTCATCAACCAAGGCATGATACAGGGACGCTCCAATTTCGTCTATCGCATTGTCGGCACGAACCGTTACGTCTCTTTCGGACTGAAAAACCAATACGAAGTTACTCCTATCCATGTGGATGTCAATATAGTACATAACGACATATTGGATACGGAAGCGTTCAGGAAATGGATGCCCGATTTTGCAGATGCCGAATTTGTGCTGGAAAACGGTCAGTATGTCTGCGGCTGGGAGGTCGAGAAGATGTCAAAGTCGAAATACAACGTGCAGAACCCGGACGACCTTATCGAGAAGTACGGTGCCGACACCTTGCGCATGTACGAGATGTTCCTCGGTCCCATCGAGATGGCCAAGCCTTGGGACACCAACGGCATTGAGGGCGTGGCGCGCTTTATCCGCAAGTTCTGGAAACTCTATGCCGGCAAAAACGGCGAGTGGAGCGTCTCGGAGGAGGAGCCCACGCGTGAGGAGTATAAGGTCTTGCACAAGACTATCAAGAAAATAGAGGAGGACAACGAGAAGTTCTCGTTCAACACGGCCGTCAGTGCCTTTATGATCTGCACGAACGAGTTGACGGAACTGCATTGCAGCAAACGCAAGATTCTGGAGCCGCTCTGCGTGCTCATGTCGGCATACGCTCCCCATGTCACCGAAGAACTTTGGTCGCTGTTGGGACACGAAACCTCTGTGTTGCTGGCTGATTTTCCGAAATGTGACGAGTCGTACCTGCACGAGACGGAGTTTACCTATCCAGTCTCCATCAACGGCAAGATGAGGCTCAAACTCTCGTTCCCTGTGGATGCCGTTGCCGCCGACGTGGAGCCGGTGCTGCTCGCCAATCCCGAGGTGCAGCGTTGGCTCAATGGCGCGACACCTAAAAAGATAGTATTTGTTCCCAAGCGCATTATCAACATTGTCTGCTGATAATGCGCCGGCATAAAATATGAGACAGAAAGACTTTGTCTTCAACCTTTGCATCCTTCTGTTCCTGAATCTGCTGATTAAGCCGTTCTGGCTGTTCGGCATTGATGTCGGGGTGCAGAACAGGGTAGGTGCGGCCGATTATGGCATGTATTTCGCCCTGTTCAACTTCACCTACTTGTTCAACATTCTGTTGGACATGGGCACTACCAACTACAACAACTGCAGCGTGGCCCGGCAGGCGCAACTGCAGGAGAAACAGCTGTCGGGCATAGTCACCCTCCGCTTCCTGCTGGGCGCGGTCTATATGCTTGTCGTGTTTGGGCTGGCAGTGACAGTGGGATACCGAGGTCTGCAACTGAAACTGCTGTTCTGGACCGCCATAAACCAGTTCCTGAACGCTTTTATGCTCTACTTGCGCTCCAATGTCTCGGCTCTTATGATGTTCAAGACCGACAGCGTGCTTTCAGTGCTGGACAGATTGCTGATGATTCTGTTTTGCGGCATCCTGCTGTGGGGTAATGTGTTGAAGCAGCCGTTCCGCATCGAATGGTTCGTTTATTGCCAAACGGCGGCCTACCTGCTGGCCATCCTTGTGGCGTCGCTCATTGTCGTGTCGCACACCCGCTTCCGCCGGCTCAGTTGGGATTGGACTTTTTTCAAGACAGTGCTGCGCAACAGTCTGCCGTTCGCCACGCTCACGCTGCTGATGTCGTGCTATTACCGTATCGATTCTGTCATGATAGAGCGGATGTTGCCTGAAAATACGGCTGCGGCGCAGGCCGGCATCTATGCTTCGGCATTCCGGCTGCTTGACGCCTTGGTGATGGTGGCGTATCTCTTTTCCGTCATACTGCTGCCGCTGTTTTCCAGGATGATAGCCCGAAAAGAAAACCTGCTGCCAATCATCAAGACCTCCTTTTCGTTGCTTTTCGTGTTCTGTTGCAGCGCCGTCACGATCCTGTTTGCGTACCGTCAGCCGCTCATAGAGTTGCTCTATCATGGCCATATTCAGGAAAGCGTGCAAGTGTTCTCCGTGTTGTTGTTCAGCATTGTGCCTATATCGTACATCTACCTTTTCGGCACCTTCTTGACGGCAAATGGCAACATGAGGAAGTTGAACCTTACCGCTGCGGCCGGTATCGTGGTGAACGTCAGCATAAACCTGCTGCTTATTCCGAGACTCGAGGCAGGTGGTGCCGCTGTTGCAGGGTTGTGTACGCAAGCGGTTGTGTGCGTTGTGGAGACGGTGCTCGCAATCAGGGTGCTGAAATTGCCGTTGCGGGAGTTTCCATGGCTTTCGTGCGCGCTGTTTGCCGTGCTGCTGGCAGCTGTGACGGCCGTGTGTCATCGTTTCCTGCATTGTCACGTCTTAGTTGCGCTGATAGTGCTCGCGATCGCGGCATTGGGTATTGGATTTGCAACCAAACTGATACAAGTTAAGCAGATGCGCGACTTTGAACCGAGTATAGACTTGTGACATAAGACTTTAGAGCGTTACACATATTGAGGGATAATTCCGAAAAGAAATACTGTCGCAATGACAAACTTTTGCAGAACAAATACCCGGTCAACTGGACCAATCAATATCTTTGCCGTGACTGCATGGATGGTGCTGTGAAGCAATTGATACGTCACACCCCTCAAGCCTGGCTTGTCCGCCGGACGAAAAAAGAAAGCACTCACAAACCAAGTTTGCAAGTGCTTTCTTTTCCTGCGTGATCTGTACAAGATTTGAACTTGTGACCTCTTGCCTGTCAAGCAAGCGCTCTA
>CAVIJD010000038.1:0-19497 GCA_963643165.1 bacterium
TAAAGATATTGATGCTTTGGAGAAATTGAATAACTCCGAGAAGTATATTCAAAATCTATATATGATGCATAACGCTATCATTGATTGTCTCAAAAGCATTGATTATGCGATTGCATTCATTTCCTCATACAACTATGATTACTACAAAACAGCACATGCAATGCCATATGATAAATATTGTGAATATCACTACGATGTAGTATGTCATCAGGGCTACCGCACGAACGAGCCAACTGATTGCGGCAGGGGCGTTTCGTTTTGACGACCTTGCCATGTGCGCTGTCATGCACGATAATGTTGGCCCTCTTCGAGGCTCAACATCGTGGAAGGAGAGAAAGAACAACAAAAAAAGCACTCACAAATGCTTTTGTAAGTGCTTTTTTTCTGTGTGGTCCCTCAAGGTATCGAACCTTGGACCCTCTGATTATGAGTCAGATGCTCTAACCAACTGAGCTAAGGGACCCGACAAATACATTGTCATTTTTTTGAGGTGGCAAAGATACATTTTTTTTTGATTGCTGCAAGGACCATAAAAATCGCTGCCACGGCTACCGCACGAAAAACAACCTTATTCTCCGCAAAACTTGCATAATTCGAGAAAATGGACTATGCTTGCCGCCCCTTTAGATGCCCAGCGACTGTTCTCTTGGCAACGCCGCCTTGTTTCCAACGGGCAGAAGTGGCTTTCAGAAGATAGCTGCCTTCAGGCACGTTGTGAGAGACTATTCCAAACCGGGGTATCCACTATTTGCCGTCTGTCGGCTACTTTCCGCCAAATACGGATCTTTCGAGCCATAGTTGGAAAAACTGGTCGTATATTCTGTATGTGTTTTGGTCCTGCGTGATGAAGTCTTTTTCAAGCAGTCCCTTGACACCAGACACTACGGCACTCGGAGACGGCAGGTGATGGCGCTTGGCGAAATTTCCGCCGGAAATCCCCGTGGCCTCCCGGTCCCGACCTATCGCCAAGAACACGTTGCGTTGTTTTTCAGGCATCTGATACAATATTCCCTCGTATGTGTCGGATGAGATGTCCAAAATGTAATTTATTGCAGCGTCAATCATCGGGAGCGTACATGTCTCGCCTTTCAGGGTGACTTGATACATGTAGTTCATCACCTTTTGCATATACGACGTGATGCTCTGGAAACGCTCATACAGACTTTCTACTACACCATCGGCAATATGCTTACCCGCATTCTCGAACTTCTCGACGGCAAATTCCTTGTATTTGTCCAGCGGGATGGGCTTGAGGTTGAACACGGTGACAGACTGATAGAACGGACGGGCAGGCGACATGAACATCTCCCCCATAAGATGCCGCTGCGAGCCGGAAAAGATGAAATTGGCATTGGAGCATCGCTGGATGTATGTGCGGAGCATGGCCTCAATATTGCTCCCGTCATCATAATGCGTAATCTGCTGAAACTCATCGATCGCCACAAGGCAATGGCGGTCAGCCTGCGAGAGATAGCGGAATATCTCATCGAGCGTCACCGATGGATTGGTAATTTGGCCAATTCCTATACCCCAGACGAGATTGCCGTTTATGTCAAATGAAATCTCTGAACGAAGCGACTGTGCCGTGTTGAGAAACAATTCCCATGCTTTGCGCCCTTTGCTGCGCAGATTCTCTATGATAGCCTTCCCAAGAACGCAGACGAAGTCTTCCAAATTCTTAGTCGCATAGATGTCTATGATAAAAGTGTGGTAGTTAGACTTTATATCCTGCTGGTCAAAACAATGGTAGATGAGGTCGGTCTTCCCTAATCTCCTCGGGGAAATCAGCGCTATATTGTTCTCATTAGTCAACATGCGCACAAGAAATTCCGTTTCCTGCACTCTGTCGCAGAAATACTCGGCCCCGACATAGCCGTTTGTTACGAAAGGATTGTTTATCATATACCTATGCAGATTATCAAAGTCATTTTATTGTTTTGCAGTTGCAAATATACAATGTTTTCTCGGAATGCCAAAAACTGCCTAAAAATAATTATCATTAAGTGACAGGTTTGTAGATTTTGCCATTGCCCGTTTTGTCGTATCTTTGCGGCGCTTTAACGGCAAGCGGCAAAATGCCTTGCCTATCTGAACCTGTATCATGTCCACAGCAACCGGCATAAAGAAAATCATGGCGGCTTTTCGCAACAAGGTCAACGGCAACGCTTTCATCAAGAGCGTAATGACCTTGTCGGCGGGGGTTCTGGTCTCTCAGGTCATCACGTTTGTTGCCCTCCCGTTCATCAGCCGCATTTACGGCCCGGAAGTCTTAGGCGACTACCAGTTTCTGGTTTCCAATGCCACCATTCTCAGCGTGCTGGTCTGCTTGGGACTGATGTCTGCCATTATGATACCCAAGGAGGAGGATGAAGCCAAAGGGCTCTGCCGCCTCACCGCCCTGTCGGTCGTTTTGCTGTCAACGCTGCTGCTGGCAGTTGCCCTGTTGCTGTCCGAAAGGTTCCAGCTGTTCACGGTGAACCTCAACTACAAGGTTGCCTGCCTCTTGCTGTGGCTGTACATCGTGCTCACCAACCTCTCCGCCGTCTGCTATGCCTACACTAACCGCCTGAAAATGTACAAGGTGCTGTTCTGGAATCCCGTCATCAACGTGTGCGCTGATGTGACGGTCAGCATTGTGTTGGGACTGTTGGGCTGCGGCCTATGGGGGTATGTGTTCGGCAAGTTGCTGGCGGCCTTGCTGACTACCCTCTATATGCTCCGCCACGCCAATCCCTTTGCGGGTAAACTCGACGACGCGTGTTCAATGCTCAATCTGCTGCGTAAGCACAAGAATTTTCCGCTGTACCAATGCCCGTCCAACATTGTGGACACGTTGGCACAACAACTGCCCGTCCAACTCATTAAACGGCTGTTCGGGAGTGCCATTCTCGGTTCCTATTCGATGTGTATGAGCATTTTGGGAATACCGGTCCGTTTCTTGTCCAGTCCGGTGAACCGGGTTTACTATCAAGAGGCGGCAAGCCGTTACAATGCCGGCGAGCCTATCGGCGAATTTTCATACAAGATACTGACTGCCAACATCAAGACGGCCATCATCCCCATCGCATTGCTGATGGTTTTCGGAGAGCCGCTGTTTGTGTTCTTCTTAGGGGCGCAATGGCAGCAAGCCGGCAATTTTGCCGCCATCCTCGGACTGTACCAGCTTGTCGTGTTTTGCAGCACCTGTCTGTCGGGCAACTTTGTGATCATCGGGAAACAAAAACTCAACCTGTTCTTTTCCGTTCTTGGCATAGTGCTCAACCTGCTGGCGTTCGGGGTCGGCTTTTTTGCCTTTGGCAACGTCTATCATGTATTGGTGTTGTTTGCGCTGGCGGGCACGCTCTACAAGTTGGCCGACCTCGGACTGTTTCTCTACTATACCGGCATCAGCTTCGGCCGGTTTCTGCGGTTTGTATTTCTCTACATCGTATGCCCTATTGCCGCAGCGTTGCTGGTCCGCTTAGGGCTGGTGAAACTGGGGATACTTTAACCTCAGTCAATATAAATCGTATTGCGCATCTCATTGATTTTCTTTTTGGCCTCATTGATGCGGCGGCTGAAAGCGCACGTTATAATCAGTTTGCATATACCGTCCGCCATCAGTGCGATGCCTACAAAGACCATAAATGCGTCAAAGGAGCCGAGCAGCACAATGCCTCCGAACACAATAATGAGTAGCGACAGCAGGAGCATCATCAACCAGCCTTTTATCTTCATGCGGGCGCACTCGATGCCGGCTGCAAGAAATTGGCTGCCGTCGATGATAATGAGCATGCCGAAGATGACACTCAGCACCGTTTGCACGGCTACGGGATGCACCAAACAGAAGATGCCCGCCAATGAAAGCACAATGGCAGCAATGAGCATACGATTGCCCGCAACGATGCCATAGCGCAGGAAAACCACGAGGGAAACCACGCCCGCCATAAGCAACAAAATGCCAGACACTGCCGCAAGCGCATCAGCCGAAGCGTCAGGCATCACTACAAACAGCACGCCGAGCAGAACAGTCAACAATGCGGTGATGATACGGCCTCTTTTCAGCGAGACAATCGTGTCTTTCAGATTATCATTCATAATTATTTTATTGTTAGATGATTATATTTATCCTATTTTCGTCCATTTCATAGTGCGCCCAATAGCCGGGATGCCGATATAGCCTCGCAAATGCAGCGTCTTGCCGTCGCTGAACCACATCTGGCTCTTGTAGGTTTTGCCATGAATAGGGTCATAAACCGTCCCATCAACCCACTTTTTCTCTTTGCTGTTGTAGGTGAAACCTGACAGCATCTGTATCTTGTCGGCAGGTGTTTTGCGCTTGCTTGGGTCCGGGTTTTTGATGTCCGTTTTAGGTGTGCCGTCTTTGAATTTGGCGTTCTGCATCCAGAAAATCTTGCCGGCGTAAGTGCCGTTGCTGCATTTGTAGATCCTGATTTTCACCACCTCGCTCGACTGGTCGTCCTTGACGTAATAATCGCCTACAACCTTGTCGGCGGCAGTTTGTGCCGTCCCGGTGACGACTATGAGCAGCAGAAGCGGGATGAGCAGCATTTTTTTCAGATTGGGTCTCATACTTGATGTCCGTTTTATTGGATTCTGAAACGGACGAGTGTGGGTTTTATTGTTCACAACCCAAAACAACCATTACAAGAAGAACTCATTCCCGCACTCAAAACCGGGCATTTACTATACGGTGTCATTGTGTGTTTGTGTTGAAAACCTAACGGATAAGGTCAAGTTTTGCCAGTATCTGTTTTACGATTGTGGCGGCATCATCTTCAGCATTCACCGTCAACGTGGCCTGCGCATAATAGGGGTGTCTGCGTTGCAGCGTTTCGTGTACATAGCGCAACATTTCCGCACGCTCCTTGTTCTTGAGCAATGGTCTGTTGGCATTGTCTTGAAGCAGACGTTTTGTCAATGTTTGCTCATCGGCCTGCAAATAGACGGATACCGCACGGGCGTTGATACGGGTCATGGCGTCGCCATAGCAGGGAGTTCCGCCGCCCGTGGCTATCAGAACGTCTTCTTTGTCAAGACAAGCGAGGAGGACTTCCCGTTCCTTTTTGCGGAAAAAAGATTCCCCGTATTGTTCAAAGATACGGGGAATCGTGTTGTTGCAATGCTTTTCTATAGCGTCATCGAGGTCGATGAACTGCAGTTTCAATTGTTGTGCCAGCATTGCCCCCAAGACACTCTTGCCAGAAGCCGGAAAGCCGACCAACACAACATTCGCCATAATGCGGGCTATTGCATATTCTCAAGAATTGCCTCGATGAGGTTTTCGGCACAGTCGGCGATGTCAGAGATGCGGGCAGGCAGCATATAGCACGGCGTGGTGAAAATCATATTCTGCTTGTCGGCAATGACGCCTTTCTGTTGGGTGTTGATATGTTTGGCGCCAAAGCTCAAGACATCGTCAATGGTTTTCTCATCGTTGCCAATAGTGACGGTGACGGTTTTGAGGATGCGTGCCAACATGACAGGGGCAATGCAGAGCGCGCCAATAGGCTTCTTCTGGTCGTGGAACTGATGTACGAGAGCGGACACGTCTTCTCTGACTGAGCATTTGTTGCCTTGCAGTGCGTAGGTGAAGAGGTTTTTGGCCGAGCCGTTGCCGCCGGGGAACACCAGCGCGTCATAGTCTTCTACACGACATTCAGAAAGCGGTCTGATGTTACCGCGGGCAATCCTCGCGGCCTCAACCAACATATTGCGTTGTTCGTTCATCTCCTTGCCCGTGAGGTGGTTAATCACATGGTGTTGGTTGGCGTCGGGAGCAAACAGGTCGTACGTGCAGTCGTTGCGGTCTATTGCCAGCAGCGTCATAACCGACTCGTGGATCTCACTGCCGTCCAGCGTGCCGCATCCGCATAATATCACAGCAAATTTTTTCATTTTTCCTTCATTATATTATTGTTGTTCTTGTTGGGGTTCTTCGGTGGTTGCCGTGTCCGCTTCCGCATCCGCCATTCTGCCAATATTCTGGTAGAATGACCGGAACGCTTGCCCCATTTCGCGGGAGATGGCATCCAACGAGCTCAGCTGCGTATTGGCTATGGCATCAATAGCCTTAGCTGTTTCCGCACTGCCGCTCATCTGAGCCAGTTCTGCTATCTGATGCAACTCCTGGAAAGATCCGGCCAGTGTCTGCTGGTCAAAATCGGGCTTCCTGATCATCTTCGACATGGCAGCAGAGAGGTTTTTCGCATAACTCATCGCCACCTTGTCAAGTTTCAGTTCCCCGCAACGCTTCAACAGGCTGTTGTCAGGATAATCTATGTTGTTCAGGAGGTAATGCAGGAACAGGAAGTCGTAATGGATGTTGTCGCTCTGGATGTCGAGCGTGCGCTCATCACAGTTGTTATACCAGTTGAACAGCTCAACCTCCTCATCAAAGATGTCGTTTGCCATCTTCATTCCTTTCTCGTTGGCAGACGCTGTCTTGAGTCTAAAGTAGTCCTGCATATAGAACATCGTCCGCTGCGTGTATCCGTACATGTTAGACATGGTAGAGACATACGGGAAAATGGTGTCGGGGAGCACTTCATTGCCCTTGTCAAGCACCTTCTCGGCTTCTGCGGTCTTGCCCTCGGCGAGAAGTTGGCTTGCCAGACGGGAGTATAGACCTCGTATGAGCGAAACCAGGCGGGCATTGTCTTCGCTATGGTAAACACGCGGGTCATTGAAACCGCCCCATGCGTAAGGATATGCCTCTTTTGCCGGGGCTTTCGGATTGTTCACCCTGTCGGCACGGCTATGGTCCATAAACACATTCATCAGGTTGTCGTAGAGGCGGTCTGTATTCACGCGGCCGATATCATACGAACGAGGTGTCTTGATAGGCACAAGTCTATAGGCAAAGCCCTCCAGTTGGAAATAGTCTTCGAGTCCGAGGTAAGCTTCCGAGCCCGTAGTGGAAGCAAAATAGATGGGGCGTTCCCAGTTATTGTTAGCCAGGATGTCCATCATGATAATGTAAGCCTTGGCCAGCGGGTTCACGTTGGTGGTGCTCATATTCCATTGCAGTTTATCCACAATGAGGGCAGAGTCCTTCGGTGCCACAGTTCCGTTAGCCAGCACTTTTGCCTTATCCACGGGCAATGAGAAACTGGCGGGGATGGCGCGGCCGTTTGAGCGGTAGCCTTTGCTCTGCGAGAGGAGCATCAAATGGCGCGTTTTGTCAAATTGCGGACTCTTCACATATTCCACGACGGCTCTGAGGTCTATAAACTGGTTGCCGGCGGGTTCAAGGTAAAGCACGTCGCGGGTGCCGTCCTTGTACTGGTCCCAAGTCATCGATATGGGCAGCGGGTCTGAATTGTAGGCTTTGCGTTTCATCTGGTCCACATACCAGCCCGTGCTCAACAGGCTGAGGTTGCAGACGCGGACATCGGTGCGGTACCCTTCCACCTCCTGGGCATACCAAAGCGGGAAGGTGTCGTTGTCGCCCAAGGTGAACAGGATAGCGTTTGGCTCGCAAGAGTCCAGGTAGTTCTTGGCGATGGCCAATGCGGTGTAGCGGTTTGAGCGGTCGTGGTCGTTCCAGTTCTGCGCCCCCATCACACACGGCACCAGACCGAAGCAAACCACGGTGGTCAGCACGGCGCCGACCGTCTGCACATTTTGGCTCTTGGCTTTCTCAAACAGGTCATAAAGGGCCAGCACGCCAAAGCCTATCCAGATAGCAAAGGCATAGAACGAGGCCGCAAAGGCATAGTCACGCTCACGCGGCTGGAACGCATACATGTTCAAATAAAACGCAATAGCCAAACCAGTCATGATAAACAGCAGGAACACCACAAAAGCGTTCTTAGTATCCTTACGTGTCTGGAAGACGATGCCGGCGATGCCCAGCAGCAGCGGCAGCAGGAAATAGACATTGTGTCCGGGACGCTGCAACGCCCGCGGCTGGTCGCTCTGGTTGCCCACCATCACATTGTCGATGAACGGGATGCCACTGACCCAGTTGCCGTTGTAGTTGTCGCCACGGCCTTGCAAGTCGTTCTGGCGACCGGCAAAGTTCCACATAAAATAGCGCCAGTACATATAGCCGAACTGGTAGGTCTGCAAGAATTTGATGTTCTGCGACCAAGAGGGGACCTCGCCCCGGTTGAGGGCGCGGCGGTTTTCCTTGTCGGAAGCACTGTCGCCATTATAGCGGTTGTTCAGCCAGTTGACATACTCGCCCTGTTTTTCTGACGACCACATTCTTGGAAACAGCGTGCATCCTGACGGGTCATATTGGGGTTTCTCATCTTTACGGCTGTTTGAAACCACATATCTGCCGGCTTCCTTGTCCTTGACATAGACAGGCTTGCCGTCTTCGCTGCCAATTACCCTGGTGTTATAGTTCTGTCCGTAGAACAGCGGTGTTGAGCCATACTGTTCGCGGTTCAGGTAAGCCAGGAGGGCCACCGCATCTTCGGGGTTGTTCTCGTCGATGGTGGGGTTGGCATTAGAGCGGATAATCAGGGTCAGGAACGTGGAGTAGCCGATGAGCAGCATCATAAAGCAGAACGTGCCGGTGAGCAGAACTGGCTTGTTTTTGCGGAATCCTGCCCACAGTCCCCAGCATATCAACGCGGCAATGCACAGGAAGAAGAATATCGTGCCGGTGTTGAACGGCAGATGGAACGTGTTGACAAACAGCAAGTCGAATTTCCCGGCGAGGTTGACCACCTGCGGGATAATTCCCCAGAGGATCAGTCCGAGCAGCACCACAGAGCCGCACAACGAGAGAAACACGCCCCATTCGGCTTTCGACCTCAAGGTGCCTCTCTTCACGCAAAGCACAAACAGCGGGATGGTGACGAAAATCCAGATCAAGAACATCCATGCTGTAGAGCAGAAGAAGGCGAAGAAGAAAGAGATAATGTCAAAGGCAAGCACAGCGCCCATGCCGGTAGCCTTTTTAGACAACTTATAATAGACGATGAGAACGATGGCCGGAAGGGTCAGCAAGTTCAGCAAGTGAACGCCGATAGAAAGGCCTACGAGATAGGCAATAAGCACAATCCAGCGGTTAGGGTTGACATTCTGTTTGGGGTTGTCGTACTCCTCATCCCATTTCAGGATGCACCAGAACACCAGTGCGGTGAAGAACGAAGACATAGCATATACTTCGCCCTCGACGGCGGAGAACCAGAAAGTGTCAGAAAAGGCGTAAGCCATGGCGCCCACGAGCGCGGAGCCCATCACGGCGACGGCGCGCGACACCGTCATCTCGCCTCTCTTGGCCATCAGTTTGCGTGCCAACCGCACAATCGTGAAATAGAGTAACATAATCGTCAAACCGCTGCACACGGCCGACATGCAGTTCACGCAAAAGGCCATCTTAGTGACGTCACCGTCTGCAAAGAGTGTGCAGATACGTCCGATGATCTGGAAAGTAGGTGCTCCGGGGGGATGTCCCACCAACAATTTAGATGTTGTTGCGATATATTCTCCGCAATCCCACCACGAAACGGTAGGCTCGGCCGTCATAATGTAAATGGCTGAAGCCACAATGCCTATGATAACGCCGAGGATGGTGTTAATAGTTTTGAATTTCTTTCCCATTTTTATTTGATTAGTGTTGGTTTCTGTCGAGCATTTACCCATTTAGGGTTATTTTTGAGGGGAGGCCGACTTGAACTGTTGGAGGAAACGCACATCATTCTCAAAATAGAGTCGGATGTCGTTTGTCATATATTTCAGCATTGTCATTCGTTCTATGCCTAATCCGAAAGCAAAACCGCTGTACTTCTCGCTGTCGATGCCGCAGTTTTCGAGCACATTGGGATCCACCATGCCGCAGCCGAGGATTTCGACCCAGCCTGTATGTTTGCAGAGCGAGCATCCTTCGCCGCCGCAGATGCAGCAAGAGATGTCCATCTCGGCGGAGGGTTCTGTGAACGGGAAATAGGACGGGCGCAGCCTTATGCGCACATCCTGGCCAAACATGCGTTGTGCAAAATAGAGCAGTGTCTGTTTCATGTCTGCAAAAGAGACATTCTCGGCTATGTAAAGGCCTTCCACCTGATGGAATATGCAGTGGGCGCGAGAGGTGATAGCCTCGTTGCGGAACACGCGGCCCGGGCAGATTACGCGGATGGGGGGCTGTTGGTGTTCCATGGTCCTCACCTGCAACGAAGAGGTATGGGTGCGCAGCAATATGTCGGGGTGTAGTTCAACAAAAAACGTGTCCTGCATGTCGCGGGCGGGATGGTCCTCGGCAAAGTTGAGTGCCGTGAACACATGCCAGTCGTCCTCAATGTCGGGACCGGTTACCACCTGAAAGCCAATGTCTTCAAAAATGCGGTACACTTGGTTCATCATCAAGGATATGGGGTGCATGGCTCCGATGCCTACCGTGCCGGCGGGCCTGGTCACATCGGCGATGGAACGGTTGACGCTCACGGCCGCCTCTATTCTGCTCTTCTGCTCCTCGAAACGGGCCAGCGCCTTCTCTTTCAGTTCGTTCACCTTCTGCCCGAACGACTTGCGGTCTTCGGGGGCAATATTCTTGAGTTCCCCGAAGAGTGCCTGAATGTCGCTCTTCCGTCCCAAGAACCTGAGTCTGAACTGCTCAAGTGTATCGGCGTTGTTTATGTTGAAATTGTCAATGTCGTTTTTTATTTCCTCTATAGTCTTCATATCTCGTTATTCGATAACTTTCATGCTAATGATTCTGATGTCCTCTAAGGGGCGGTCGTTGGCGTCTTTCGGCTGGGCGGCAATTTTGTCCACCACTTCCATGCCGGAGAGCACCTGTCCGAACACCGTATAGTCGCCATCCAAGAACGGCGCGCCGCCTATTGTAGTATATGCTTCGCGCTGTTCGGCGTTGAATTTTTTCCCGGTGCGCTGTTCAATCATGTCCAGGTAAGCATTGTCATACACCTGGCCATCCACGATATAGAACTGCGAGGCAGACGACGACTTGGCGGGATTGTTGTCGCGGGCCGCGGCCACTGCGCCGCGTCTGTGGTAGATTGTCGGCACAAACTCCGCGGGTATGCGGTAGCCGGGGCCGCCGCTGCCGAGACGCTGGCCGGGTTTCGCCGTCTTGGAGTCGGGGTCGCCGGTCTGGATCATGAAATTCTGGATTATCCTGTGGAACAGGACATTGTCATAATAGTTCTCTTTCGCCAATTTGACAAAATTGTCGCGGTGTTGGGGCGTTTCGTTGTACAGGGCAATCCTGATGTTCCCCTTGGATGTCTTAATCAGCACTTCCGTCATCTTATCTGATTTTTTTTCTGTTTCTGCCTTCGCTTCTGCAACGGCCTTCTTCTTCCCGGACTTGCGTCCGCTTTGGGCCGAACAAGAATTTAATGCTATGATAGTTAAAAGAATATACAATCCGATAACCTTTTTCATAATGAATGAAAATATAATCGGCAAAAGTACAAAAAAAACCATAACAACAAAAGAGCGCATTTTTTTGTACTTTTGCCTCCCGAAACAGTGGTGAAAAACAACAATTGAATTTAAGATAAAATGCGTCCTGATTTTAGCAATGTGAACTTCACGGCGAACGCCGGAGGTGACAAGAGTTTCCCAGCGTGGGAAAAGGAGAACAACATCGTCTCAGACTGGTTGACAGCCGAACAGATTCCTGTAAAGCAGGTGTATGGCGCTGACGACTTGGCGGGGATGGAGCATCTCAACTATGCGGCCGGCATCCCGCCGTTCCTCCGCGGTCCCTATTCTATGATGTATGCTTTCCGGCCATGGACAATCCGGCAGTATGCGGGATTTTCCACCGCCGAGGAGTCTAATGCTTTCTACCGCCGCAACCTCGCCGCCGGACAGAAAGGTCTGTCCATCGCCTTTGACTTGGCCACGCACCGTGGTTACGACTCCGACCACCCCAGGGTTGTAGGAGACGTGGGGAAAGCCGGCGTGGCTGTGGATTCTATCCTGGACATGAAGATCCTCTTCGACCAAATACCGCTCGACAAGATGTCGGTGTCTATGACGATGAACGGCGCGGTGCTTCCCGTGCTGGCGTTCTATATTGTAGCCGCCGAGGAGCAAGGCGTGAAAATGGAGCAGCTGTCAGGCACCATCCAGAACGACATCCTGAAGGAGTTCATGGTGCGCAACACCTACATCTACCCGCCGCTGCCCTCCATGAAGATCATCGCCGACATCTTCGAGTTCACTTCCAAGAACATGCCGAAGTTCAACTCCATTTCCATCTCCGGCTACCACATGCAGGAGGCCGGCGCCACGGGCGACATCGAGTTGGCTTACACGCTCGCCGACGGTCTGGAGTACCTGCGCGCCGGCGTGAATGCGGGCATGAGCATCGACGAGTTTGCGCCGCGCCTCTCTTTCTTCTGGGGCGTAGGCATGAACCATTTTATGGAAATCGCCAAGATGAGAGCCGCCCGTATGCTTTGGGCTAAGATCGTGAAGCAGTTTGACCCGAAGAACCCCAAGTCGCTGGCACTCCGCACGCACTGCCAAACCTCGGGATGGTCGCTCACCGAACAAGACCCGTTCAACAACGTGGCCCGCACTTGCATCGAGGCTATGGGCGCCGCGTTGGGTCACACACAGTCGCTGCACACCAACGCGCTGGACGAGGCCATTGCGCTGCCCACCGACTTCTCGGCCCGCATTGCCCGCAACACGCAGATCTACATCCAGGAAGAGACCAAGATCTGCAAGTCCATCGACCCATGGGCAGGCTCTTACTATGTGGAAAGCCTGACCCACCAGATTGCCCACCGCGCCTGGAAACACATCCAGGAGGTGGAATCGCTCGGCGGCATGGCCAAAGCCATCGAAACCGGCATTCCCAAGATGCGCATCGAGGAGGCCTCTGCCCGCAAGCAGGCCCGCATCGACTCGGGCAAGGAGTCCATCATCGGCGTCAGCAAGTACAAACTCGACAAGGAGGCTCCGATTGAGACCCTTGAGGTGGACAACACCACCGTTCGCGAGGCCCAGCTGAAGCGGCTTGCCGAATTGCGCACCAACCGCAACGAGACAGAGGTGCAGGCCGCCCTTGACGCTCTCACCAAATGCGCCGAAACACAGGAGGGCAACCTGCTCGACCTTTCCATCAAAGCCGCCCGCGTGCGTGCCTCCTTAGGCGAGATTTCGAGTGCCCTGGAAAAGGTTTACGGACGTTATAAAGCAAAAATCAATTTAATATCAGGCGTGTACAGTTCAGAACAGAAAAACAACGCTTCTTTTGAGAAAGCTCGGGAACTTTGCGACGAGTTTGCCCGCAAAGAGGGCCGTCGACCCCGTATTATGATTGCCAAGATGGGACAAGACGGACACGACCGCGGCGCCAAGGTGGTGGCCACGGGATATGCCGACATCGGCTTCGATGTGGATATGGGACCGCTGTTCCAGACCCCTGCCGAGGCTGCCAAACAAGCCGTCGAGAACGACGTTCACATCTTAGGCGTCTCCTCACTGGCCGCCGGCCACAAGACCCTCGTGCCGCAGGTTATCGAAGAACTCAAACGACTTGGACGCGAAGACATTATGGTCACCGTTGGCGGTGTCATTCCGCCGCAGGACTACGACTTCCTGTATCAGGCCGGGGCTTCGTGCATCTTCGGACCCGGAACGGTAATCAGCGAGAGCGCCATACAAATGCTGCAAATCTTGATGCAGGAATAGACACAGGCTGTGGGGTGGCATTTTGAAAAGAATGCTACCCCAGCCCGTTGGTCAAAAATCTTCGGATGTTGAGGTGGGTTATGCCGTCACAGTCACTGGCCTGAATGAAAGGGGTGGCTGAAATCACATACTTTGGGTAATCATCAGGAATGTTACGAAGCGTTCCAAACTCGCGACGACGTGTCTCGTCGTTGGCTATGATGTGAGACACCTGCACATAAGCCTTGCCGGAACCAGTCGCGCCTGACTGCCGTGGCAATTTTCGGGTGCAGACAAAGTCTATTTCGCCGGCACGCAACTGGCCGACCGCAACATTGTAGCCAAGGCGCACAAGATGCTGGTAAACCACGTTTTCGAGCACTTTTTCGATATCATTTTCACGCTCACCGCCAACGATGTAGTTGCGCAGACCTATATCACCGAAATATGTCTTCCCGGAAGTCTCGAGAAGCCGTTTGCCATGAATGTCGTAGCGCGGGACGTTGGTCGTAAGATAGGCTTCGGCAAAATATGCAGAATAAGTGAGCACCATGTTGGCAGAAAGAGTCCCGCCTTGCGATTTCATATATTTCACTATGCTGGAAGCGGAGTTGAGTTTGCCGATGGTGTCGGCTATATAGGTGATGAAATTGTTCAGGAACGGGATGTTGCGTATCTTGTGGCGCTCAATGATGTCTTTGAGCACAATAGTGTGAAACACTCCTGAAAGGTATTCGGCCACCATATCTTCATTTTCCAGACCGATACTCCGAAGCCCCGGAAGACCTCCATAGTTGAGATACTTCCATAATGTCTCATTGCTGTCTGCCAGATTGTGAAACTGTATGAACTCTGTGTAACTGAGACTCTGAATATGTATTTCTACATATCTGCCGGCTAGCAATGTGGAAAGTTCACCGGAAAGCATAGTGGAATTGGACCCTGTCACAATGACATCGGTATTGTCGTCCGTACGTAAACTTCGCACAGTGCGCTCCCACCCGTCAATATCCTGCACTTCGTCTATCAATATGTAGTTGTGCTTGTCTGGCTGAAAGTGTTGGGAAATATATTCATCGAGCACATTGCAGTCTGTGACATACTTGAAAGATGTCTTCTCCTTGTCTATATAAATGATATTTGCGTCCTCTTCCTGCTGATGACGCTGCACGAAGTCTTTCATCACATAACTCTTGCCTACTCTGCGCTGGCCTGTAAGCACTATGATATGCTCTTTTCCTATCCATGCATCTATTTGAGAAGCATAGGTTTCGCGTGGGATTATCTGCATAAGGTCTTCATCTTTTAGACCTGCAAAGATAACACATTTTATCACTTATAAGTGACAAATTTGCAAAATTGTGAATTTTATCACTTGTAGGAAACAAAACCGCCGTATGGGTCACGGCTACCGCACGAATGTAGAATGTAGAGGCGTCACGCATGTTGTTCTGTCTCTCTTTTCACGATGTTGAGCCTCTTCGAGGCTCTGTTTGGCTCGGGGCGCGGCTTGCTCCGACGGCTTCACCGTCGGTTATGGTCAAAGGCGGCTCGTGCGACGTCCTCGAAGAGGGCCAACATCATCGTGATGGCAGTGCGCATGGCAAGGTCGTCAAAGCAAAGCGCCCCAGCCGCAATCAGTTGGCTCGTTCGTGCGGTAGCCCTGATTTTGAAGCACCACTGCCAGCTGCACCAACAGGATAGGACGGTGGGGAGGAAACTCAAAAATTTCATGGTGACTTTTGTAGTTTCCCCATCCTATGAGGAGTCTGCCAACTTCACCATGGATGACTGGGCAAGGCTGCAAGACGAGTTTTTGGAAGTTCTTGACTCCGTAGGACTCACACCCAAGGGCATGAAAGGCAAGGTCAAGACCAATTTCCGCCACTCAATGAATGTTGGCGGTCTTCACTAAGACTCCAAGTCCGGCACGTTGCACCTTCACATTGACTGTTGCCGTGTGGATATGGACGGCAAGACCAACGATGACATGCCGGACTTCGAGCAGATGATGAACGAAGCTGAGCATGAGGTTGAAGCGGACAAAGCTGAACAGGAACTTGTTGATCGTATTCCTCAACTGAAACAGTTTGGCAAGGATGTTGATTTGGTGACAAACACCTTCATCAACTCCACCCTTGAACTGGAGAATGTCATCCACATGTATCTCCATGCCGAGACGAAACTTGACAGTGCGGTGACGAGGATAAGCGGAAAGGTGGACACCGTCAACACGCACATAGACAATGTGCTGAAGCAAGCCCCGACCAAGTTGAAGGTGTCAGTGGAAGTTCGCAGTGAGGACTGGCAAAAGATAGAGAAGATGTTTGATGAGCACAACAAGAAGATATTGGGCATGATGCAGGGGCACATCAACAAAGTCAATGACATGTTTGCCGATGAGCGCAAAAAGGTGAGAGAGCGTTACAAGGAGTACGATGGTGTCTATCTCGGTCGCTATGCCCAATGGTTTGTCGGCACGTTCTTCTGCCTCGGCTTCTTCGGCTTTTGTATGGTCATCTCCATGATGATAGCAAAGCACAATGGGTGGTGAACGTGCAACCGCCCGACCTTAGGCTTGCGCTTAAAGTTAGGCGGTTGGTTTGTAATTTCCTGTTTTTAGGCAACTATAACAGAAAGGGTTTCTTCACACTTCTTATGCGCTTCCTTAATATCAGGAGTATTTAGTGTGTTAATCTGATTACCCCCAACTGTTGTTTTCACCAACTTGACTTTACACATGTGATAAAGAAGTCCAACAAGCATCACAACATTGTTAATGGTCTTCTTTTGCCCATCGTCAAGCATTCTCCAATCGACATTACCCGCAAAGTCGCTCTTGCTGTTAATTATATTCTTCATCTTTTCCAACTGCTCTTTGTAGATATTGTTTGCATTGGTTAAAACTGATATATAACTACTGGCAACAGTATTTAGAGACTCAAGGTATGAACAAATTTTATTGATAGTCTTTTCATTTTCAAGCATTTGTGAATACGCTTTGTCTGCTTTCCCAGAGATGTTTGAACCGACCAAACTAAATATTACACCGCCAACTAAAAGCCCAACACCTAAAGTTGCTCCTCCTAAAACAGCACTGCCAAGAGCCATTCCGCCTCCACCTGCCGCAAGTGAGCCTCCACCTAATGCTGCCAAAGTTGCATTTGTTGCAGCAACACCAGTTAACGAAGAAATTGCTGTGCCTGTTGATGCCGTACCGAGTGCCATAACTGCCGCAGTTGTCGCTCCTGATGCAGCAAATCCTCCTGCTGTACCGAGTGCTGCTCCACCAAGACCACCAACAAGAATTCCTGCACCAATAGAAGCCTGTTCAAGTTCTTTGGCATCAAACTTAGGAATGTCAACATTTCCCAATTTGATTTCAGCAAATGATGGACGATTTTTAATTTTCTCAATTAATTCAGCAAATGACTTAAATGAAGCCAAAATGTTCATTTCAAGGCATCCCAAACTATCCATAGTTATGCAAGCCTTTTCATCTATTGCTTTGTGACGCTTTTGATTTTCTTCATCGCGTTTCTTGGCTTTGTTTAGAGTTTCGTTAGCGTTAGCCATATCTATGGCACCTTTGACACCGGTTCCAACACCAGCAAGTGCAGCAACTCCCGCTGCAATACCTAAAATTAATGGTAGCGGCATAATATCAACCTTTCTTTTTTTAATAAATTACACACTTTATAATTTTCTGAATAATACTCTTCTAAAGTCATTTTTTCTTTAAAAAAAATTCTATAGGCATCATCTACTCGACATTTGAGAGGACGATTTTCGTAAATGGAGCACAAATTCTCTACCAAGTATTTGCAAATTCCATCTCCACGGTCTAAATCTTTGTATATCGGATTTGCAGCAAGAGCCTTGCAGCATAATCCGCATTTATCACACTTAAACATTAGTTGAACCCCCACGAACCTTGCCTGTCAGTCCAAAATTCATCTTCATTCTTGTATGAAAGAGTTTGCCAAGGAAGTTCAAGCCCCAACTGTTGATAAATATCCAGAAGCGTCTTGTTTAACATATCAGTACTCATGTTAGGTGTTAATGCTTCCACCGCATTGTGAATTGTCGTAATTTCTTTCTTAAATGAGTCTAAATCAATACTAAAAAGGTCTGCACAGTACTTTTCAAGTAAAATTGCTTCCTCTTTATAATAAACAACGGTTTGGCTGACGGAAGGTATCTTGTTTACTACGGATACAATCCAATTTATGGCTTTATTGTTGTCAAGTAAATACAAGAGAGAACAACTCATTATTCCTGTAACTAAAGTTCCGCAAAATGTTTGCGCAATTGTCCCAACATCTGGAATTGTCCCAATTGCCGTTTTTGCTACTAACTCTGAAATCATTGTTCCAGCAACTACACTTGCTCCAGTTGCAATGATTTTTGCTGCTGCCCTAATTGTTTCCCCAGGAGGAAGACATTCAGGATTAAAAAGAAGAACTTTTGTCGCCGAGACAAGTGAAGCCCAAGATTGACGCAATACTCTTACTAAACTCTTAGCGGTAGTAAAGAATATATTGCAAAGTGTTGTTATCAATGAAGACAAAGCACCTGCAATTGCACCATCTAAAAACCGATCCATTAATACTTTATATTTTGCTTTTGCATTAGAAAGTCCCCTCTTGACACCTTCTCCAATACTATAAAAAAGAGTTTCTCCATTTTTATTGCCCTCTTTTATAGTATCTTTAACAGCAAACCATATCTCACTAAATACTAAACCAAGTACTTGTCTTACTCCCATTTTGAATCCAGTTTTTGTGGCTGCAAATGTCGTGTTACGGAAGAATGATTTGCTTGTATAATAAGCACGATTGATTTTTTGATCGTATGCTTTCTTTGCCTTTTCATAATGAGACAATAAATTGGCTTTTGTTTGTGGATCTAAATCAGGATGGTCATTCACATAAGCCTTAATATCCACCATTTCCATTGGAGCATCGCAATCATGCTCTTTGCGATACTGTTCGTTCTTCACCTTTGCCCATGATCCCATTGAAGCATTAAGGCTTTTGTTCGTCCAAGCAAAATTTACAAAAGCATCCGCTAATGATTCACCGGATAAGCCAGAAAGAATTCTTCCTCTATCATCGTGAATTGACTTGCACTCTATAATATGGTCAAGTTCGGCTTTTCTGTTTGGATTAATAGATTTTGTGTGTCCATAAAAGCCTATCTTTCCAGACTGATATTCGTCATCTATATCCTTGTATGTTTCCAGCCAAGTATTTCTTGCATTATGTTTTGTCTGCTGAAAGTTACCTCCTGCATGGTAACTACGTGCGTCATAATCAGGACGATTGTTATAGGCAATCTCATTAGAAGAGTTTTTATAACCCATTAGCTCGTCTTGACCTATTTTACGTACATTATGAATTGTATCAACATCACCGCCATATTGGTCTTGGACAAGAAAATCAAGTCCAAATGAGGTAATGAGACTATCTATCACAACTTTTTCGTATTGCTGAAAAATGCTCGCATAAGTATTTTGCTCATCCAATACGGCGGTTGCGGCTACAGCCGCGACAAAATTTTGTTTTGTTGCTACCATATCTTGATATTTATTTTTTAACACAGAGATAGTTCAACCTAAATTCCGCAACACTATAATTTAATATTTTCCATATGTGTCTGGGCAACAAAAAGTTGCCCAGGATTTTGTCATGTCAGAATTTTCACCTAACTTAGTGCTGCAATTCAAATCAAGCAAAAATCATGAATGACATGGCAAAGGTACAACAAAATCTGAGAAATTCACTTCTTTTGGAGGAATATTCCACGGCTACCGCACGAATGTAGAATGCAGAGGCGTCACGCATGTTGTTCTGTCTCTCTTTTCACGATGTTGAGCCTCTTCGA
>CAVIJD010000039.1:0-16144 GCA_963643165.1 bacterium
TGTTGTTCTTTCTCTCTTTCCACGATGTTGGCCCTCTTCGAGGACCTGTTTGACTCGGGGTGCGGCTTGCTCCGACGGCTTCACCGTCGGTTATGGTCATTGGCGGCTCAACGAGCCGCCAATGATTGGGCATCTCCGATGCCCAATCACTGCGTGAACATTAAGCATACCAAAACGAAATAATCAGTTTTGATGGAAATAGCATTGAGAAGGTCTCTTTTCCATCACAACAATTATTGTTCAGAATTTGAAATGATAGGTGAATGACGGAATGATTGGGAAGATGCAGACAGATTTCAGCACTCTTTTTGAGGCATCGAGGTTTTCGTCATACTCCATGTCCACATAATAATAGAACGGGTTTTTGTAATTATAGACGTTGTAGATGCTGACCTCGAAGATGCTTTGGAAACGTTCTCCGTGCGGTTTCAAAATCTGGATGCCAAGGTCAAGGTGATGGAACGGCTTCATTCTGAAGTTGTTCTTTTCACCGTAACTTTCCACATAATAGGTACTTGAGACGGGCTCATGCCAAAGCAGCGATTCGGAGAGATATTCGCCCATGCCATAGCTGCCGTAGGCCACGGTGGGCAGTGTGACGGCATTGCCCGTGGCGAAAGTCCACGAGAGTGACAGGTTGATTTTTGCCGTCGGGCTGTACATCAGCACAATGGAGACATCATGGCGGCGGTCGTGGCGGGCATAGAACGGCTTGCCGAAGTTGAGGTCGTCAAACTGCTGCCGCGTCCACGAGAGGGTGTAGCCTATCCACCCCGTAAACTTGCCGACCTCTTTCCGGACCAGGAACTCCACGCCGTACGACCAGCCCTGCCCCGAGGTTACATTGTCGCTCCAGCGGCTTTGAAAGTCGGTGTAGCCCATCCCCTCGTACATCAGGTCTTCTAACAGGCTGGTGAAGAACGATGCCCCCTCCTTGTAGGCGAGAATGTGGTTGCTTTTCTTGTAATATCCCTCCAGGGAGAAGGAGAGCCGTGGATTCTTGAGGTCATAGTGCAGCCCCAGTGCCACCTGATGAGAGCGTTGCGGCTTTATGCGGTTTGTTACGGGCACCCAAAGGTCGGTGGGCAGTCCGATAGTGCTGGTGCTGAGCAGTATCATGCTTTGGCTCATCGTGGCGTAGGAGGCTTTGACGGCCAGGTCTTTGCGGATGTTGAAACTGGCAGAGAAGCGAGGCTCGGGCGAGATGTAGGTTTTTCCGGGAACGGTGAAGAAGGTGAGCCTTAGCCCGGGGTTGAGCCGCAGCCGTCGTCGTATGGTGATCTCGTCTTCGGCGTACAGCGCATATTCCAGTCCTAACTCTTTTTCGGCTTTCTGCAATATGGTGGTGTCTTCGGTCAAGGATATGGCACTTGGGCGCGCTTCGTGGTAGGTGGTCAGGATGCCGCCTTGTATGCGGTGGCTGGCATTGGGAATATAGGTGACATCGTATTTCAGGGTATAGTCGCGGATGCCCGAATTGTAGGCGGAATGGAATTCATAGTGGCTGTTGTCGGCATGGTTGGTCTCTTTTTCGTCGCCGTAAAATTTCATGGTATAGTCGTTGAACACGAACGAGAGGTTTGAGAAGATACGGTTGCTGAACAGGTGGTTCCAGCGTGCCGTGGCGGTGGCGTTCTGCCAAAAGAGTCCGCTGCTGCTCTTGTAGGCGGAAGAGTCCATTTTGTCTTTCTGTTTGATGTAGAACTTGTCGCGCCCGAAGTAGGCGCTCACGAAGAGCCGGTCTTTGTCGCTGAGGTTATAGTTCAGTTTGGCATTGAAGTCGTAGAAATAGTAACCGGAGGACATCCCCTCGGAGGCGATCATCATAAGAGGCCGCATCAGCAAGTCGAGGTAGGTGGTGCGGGCGGAGACCATAAACGAGGATTTGCCTTTCACAATCGGGCCTTCGGCCATGGCGTGTGAGGAGATGACGCCGATGCCGCCCTCGCAGTGGTACGAGTCTTTGTTGCCGTCTTTCATGGTTATTCCGATGACTGAGGAGAGCCGTCCGCCGTAGCGGGCAGGGAAGCCGCCCTTGATGAGCTCTACCGACTTTATGGCATCGCCGTTGAAGATGGAGAAGAAGCCCAGCAGGTGGCTGGCATTATAGATGGTGGCCTCGTCGAGGATGACTAGGTTCTGGTCTGCGCCGCCGCCCCGCACATATATGCCCGACGTGCCCTCTGTGCCCGACTGCACCCCGGGCATCAGCAGCAGCGTCTTGAAAACGTCCTTCTCCCCGAACAGTATCGGGATGCTTTTCACCTCTTTGGCAGACAGGGCGACGGAACTCATCCGGGTCTCTTCGCTCAGCCTCCGCGCCGCCGTGATGTTGACCGACTGCAGGGTGTTGATGCGGTAGAGTTGGGCATTGTGGCTGACATCTTCTGCCTTGTCAATGAAGAGGGTGTCGTTGGTGTATCCGAAAGTGGAAAATACTACAAACAGCGAATCGCGGAAAGGAAGGTTCAATGAGTAGAAGCCGTAGGCGTTAGTGCTGACTGACTTTTGCGAAACGGGCTCATAGACAATGCCTCCGGGCAGGGTCTCCATGCTGCCTTTCTCATACAGGTAACCGCTCACCGTGATGTTTTGGGCGGAAGACAGACTGTAAAGGACAGCCAGGACCAGAAACAAGAAAACCTTTCTCATCGTATTTTCAATAAAAGCAGTCCACAATTTCATATAATAACTATGGCGGCAAAGATACGTAATAAGTCAACCGCCCGTCCTTTTTCTGGGAGAAATACACGGCAATAGGGGCGAAAAAAAAGAAGAGAGCCGAAGAAAAACTGTTTTCTTCGGCTCTCTTTCTGCATCTTGAGGGTGCAGCGGCAATGTTATTTGATGCCGAGTTTCTTCTTGATGTCTTTCGGGATGGCGTCTTTGTGAACCACGATGTTCATTGTTTTATAGCGGGCAAAAGCCTTGGATGCATAAAACATGCCGTGATAGTCGCCATAGTCGCCCCAGCTGTTTTTCACCATATAATATTCGTTGCCTGTCTGGTCGGTGGCCTTGCCGTAGATCAGCATGCCGTGGTCGTCGGTGGTCTCCCAGTTGTCGTAAGCCACCTGGCGTTCTTCTTGGGTAACCCAGCGTTGCGGGGTCGGGTGCTTGGCGGCCTCGTCCTGGATCTGCTGTGCGCTCATGCCGGTCCAGTGGGCCATGTCGCTGCCGATTATAGCAGAAGCCTTGGTCTCAGGAAGCACGCAGAAACCTTTGCGGACACCCATTCTGAAACCTTTTTCGCTCACGTCGGAACCCCAAGCGATGGTGTAGCCGTTGTCGATGGCATAGTCGAAAATCTGCATCATCTCATCCAGCGGCACGTTGTAGCACTGCGACCAGCGCCAGTTGTCCTGGATCTCAAGCACGAATTTCTCGTAGAAAGGATGGTGCGTGTAGGAGGTGATGGAGATGTAGTCGTCGGCATTCAGCCCCAGAGACTCATAGAAAGACTTGGGCGTATATTCTTTGCCGTTGTAGGTGAACTTCTCGGGAGCAGTGCCCAGATAGACGTTGTGGACGGCAGCGATGGCGTTCAGACAGAGCATCTCGTTGTTGGCATTGGTCTGGAGTTTCTTCTGGTCGCCTTTGGCGATGGCTTTCACCATGGCATCTGTGAGGGCTGAAAGCTCGCTGTGGTCAGACAGCGTGTCGCCGTAGGCGGCGCCGGGACGCATCTCACTTTCCGGCATCAGACCGAAATGTTTCATGCCGTAAATGACGTCATAGAAAGAACCGCCTTGGGAGAACGAAACGTCGCCGTGGGTGCGGATGGCTGCCTTTGCACGGTCGTTGTAGGTGTTGGAAACGATATACATCTCCGACAAGTCATATTCGCCCTTGCCCATACGGAGCAACTCGGCCTCAATGAAGCCCAGTCCCGAATAGCACCAGCACGTGCCGGCACGGTTTTGGTCTTTCACTGAAGTGATCGGGTTCTCTTTGACAACCTTGAATACATAACCTTCCTCTTTCTTGGAGGTGTCGCTCTCCTGCGCAAAAGCAAAATTGCCGCACAAAAGGCACATCATCAAAATGGTACTTAATCTTTTCATTGTCTTTATATTGTTTAGAATTGTACTTATCCAAATCAAGCGGCAAAGATAGTTTTTTTTTAAATAGAGACATCAAAATTGCGGCAGCCGTGTTCTGGTGTTTTGTGAAAGTTCGTGACTCGTCTTTTTATGCTATCTTTGCGCTTCGTTGGAAGAGGGGAGCGGGAGGTTGTCCGAAAACAAGGTTTCTACAGAATAGCAAGAATATGGCAAAGAGTAAAACACGTTATTTCTGCCGCAACTGTGGGGCGCAGTCGGCGCAATGGATGGGCAAATGTCCGTCGTGTGGCGCGTGGAACACCTTTGAGGAGGAGGTGCTGGAACGCGAGGAGAAGCCGGCGCCGGGGCGGGCGTATAAGCCCGTTGCGGAGAGCGTGCCGAAGCCTATCGATGAGGTGTCGCTGACGCAGATGCCACGGGTTACGACAGGCTTCGCAGAGTTTGACAATGTGTTGGGCGGCGGCATCGTGCCGGGCTCTATCATCCTGCTGGGCGGCGAGCCGGGCATCGGAAAGTCAACGCTGCTGCTGCAAATGGCATTGCACATCTGCCGGGGCAAGGTGCTGTATGTCTCCGGAGAGGAGAGCGAGGCCCAACTCAAGATGCGCGCCGCACGCCTTTCCGAGGAGGAAACTCCCGGCTGCTATGTGCTCACCGAAACAAATACGCAGCAGATTATGAAACACATAGAGTCCCTGAAACCCGACATCGTGATCGTGGACTCTATCCAGACGATGCAGAGCAGCCTGCTCGACTCTGCCGCGGGCTCCATCTCCCAACTTAAAGAGTGTGCCGCCGAGTACCAATATCTGGCCAAGACTTCTGCAATCCCCGTGTTCCTCATCGGTCATATCACCAAGGACGGCGCGCTGGCAGGCCCTAAACTGCTGGAACATATCGTGGATACGGTGCTGCAGTTTGAGGGCGACCAGCACTACGGATACCGTATCGTGCGCTGCGTCAAGAACCGCTTCGGCTCTACGTCGGAGATGGGCATCTTTGAGATGACCCGCAGCGGCCTCAAGGAGATCCACAACCCCTCCGAGATCCTGCTTTCGCAACACGACGAATCTTATAGCGGAAACGCCGTGGCCTCTATTCTCGAGGGCAACCGCCCGATGATGATTGAGACGCAGGCTCTGGTGAGCAGCGCTGTTTATGGCGTGCCACAACGCTCCGCTACGGGCTACGACATCCGGCGCATGAATATGCTGCTCGCCGTGCTCGAAAAACGATGCCGCTTCAAACTCGGAGCCAAGGACGTGTTCCTCAATATCGCCGGCGGCATTAAGGTGGATGACCCCGCCATCAACCTGGCCGTTGTGGCGGCCGTGCTCTCGTCGGCTACCGACATAGCCATCGACTCCAAAACCTGCTTCGCCGGCGAGATGGGACTGAGCGGCGAGGTGCGCCCCGTGACTCGCATCACCCAAAGACTGTCAGAAGCCGCCAAACTGGGATTCTCCCGTATGTTTGTCTCTAAATATAACCTCAAGGGCGTAAATGCCGCCGATTATAACATCAATATTGTGCCTATAACCAAGATAGAGGAGATGTTTCGTCTGCTTTTTGAATAAATCTGTGAAATAATTATGGAAGAAGATACAATCTGCAAAGAAGGAATAGTGCGTGCCGTCAACGGCGAGGATGTCGAGGTTGAGATTCTCGTGCAGTCGGCGTGCAGCGAGTGCCACGCCAAGAGCGTCTGTATGCCCTCCGACAAGCGGAAGGAGACCGTGACGGCGAAGAATGTTCACGGGTTTGCACTCCGCACGGGCGACAAGGTACAACTGGCCATGAAGACCTCCTCGGGCAACAAGGCCGTGCTGTGGGCCTACGTCCTGCCGTTTGTCGTGCTGATGGCGGCATTGTACGGCATGTATGCCATCACATTGAACGAACTCCATAGCGTGGTGGTGAGCCTCTGCCTGGTTGTGGTTTACTACTTTGTGCTGAAAAAGAGAAACCGGAAATTTGAAAAAGAGTTTCAACTTCACATAAAATCAAAACTCCCGGAATAGCCATTTTTGCTACTTTTGCACGTTATAAAAAAATAGACTTTTTAACGCTATGGATAACAGAGAACGTTTTCACGAAATCAGCGACAAGTTGTACGCTGCCACAAAAGAATACCTCGCCCATCATACCCAATATCCTACCGATGTGGTGATGGCTATATGCTGGGACACCCTCGACATCAAAATGGACAGCCCCAATAAGATCGATGCCGCCTATACGCAATATTCGATGGCCGACTTTATCAAAATAAACGAGCAGGGGCTTTACGAACCGATTGTCTATTAGGCATTTCCGATGAAGAGAGTTCTTCTGTTTCTGTTGCTTGCCGGCATCTCGCTCGGGCTGCCCGTCAGGACGGTCTGCGCACAGAGCCGGGTTGACACGCTGTTGGCGAGCATGTCGCTGGAGGAGCGCATTGCGCAACTGCTGATTGTGCGGGTCAGTTCCAACGGCTCGGAGGCCGACATCCGCAAGTCGGTTGACAATATCGCCAAATACCGTCCGGGCGGGGTCTGTTTCTTCAAGGGGACGCCGTCGCGGGAGGCGTCTGTCACAAACAGGATGCAGGCCGCCAGCAAGATACCGCTCATTGTCTCCATCGACGGCGAGTGGGGCATCGCCATGCGCCTCGACAGTTGCGTCTCTTTTCCGCGGCAGATGACACTGGGAGCGCTCTCCCCGAAAAACGACTCTCTGATTTACCGAATGGGTCTTGAAGTTGCCGCCCAGTGCCGCGCCATTGGCGTGAACCTCAACTTTGCCCCCTGCGTAGATATCAACAACAACGCCCGCAACCCCGTCATCAACAGCCGCTCTTTCGGCGAGAACCGCGAACGGGTGACCCACAAGGCAGCCCTGTACCTCAAAGGCATGCAAGACGGCGGCATCACGGGCTGCATCAAACACTTCCCCGGACACGGCGACACCGAAACAGACTCCCATATCGGACTCCCCTCCATCAAGAAGAGCCGCATCGAACTCGATGAGATGGAACTCTTCCCGTTCCGCAATCTTATCAGCAACCAAGAGGTCGATATGGTGATGGTGGGCCACCTGAATGTGCCGGCGTTGGACTCCGCCGACGGCTCCGTGTCGTCACTGTCGTTCGCTACGGTGTCTGAACTGCTGAAACGGGAATATGGCTATACGGGTCTTATAGTCACCGACGGGCTCGAGATGCAAGGCGTGCGCAGGCAAGCGCGCGGTGACGGCGAGGCTGAGGTGCGCGCCCTGCTGGCCGGCGTGGACCTGCTCCTTCTCCCGGGTACAACAGAAACGGTGGTGCAGAATGTGAAAAAGGCTGTGCTGGAGGGCAAAATCCCCGAAGAACTGATCAACGAACGCTGCCGCCGCGTGCTGCAGTTCAAGGCTGACAAGGGAATCCTGGACTATGCACCCGTTGACCTTCAAAAAGTCTCGGCTGCCGTGAACGCCCCCCGTGCGCTGCAAGTGTGCCAAGAGATTGAACGCAAGGCTGTAACGCTCCTGAAAAATGAAAACCATTCCCTCCCGATAACCCGCATTCCCGACGACACGCTCGCAGCCGACAGCATCCTGCTCCTTTGTGTGGGACGTGAGGAATACCAGGCTGAATACCGCAAACTTGCTGACAAGTACGGACTGGTTTACAGATATATTCCGAATAAGAATGATAAGGGCACGTCAAGCAGCCTCGCCGATTCTGTGTTGCCCTACAACCGTGTCATTGTGGCTTACGGGGCCTCTAACCAATTGGCAAGCCGCCAGTACGGTGTTGACACGGGCGTGGTGTCCCTGCTCGACTCGCTCGCCCTCAAGAAGAGAACGGTTCTCCTGCATTTCGGAAATCCTTATGCTCTTGATTATTTTAAAGATACACGCAACTATGGAGCCCTATTGGTAACATACCAGTCAACCCCCAACAGCGTGCAGACTGCCTTGGAGGTCTGCTTTGGGCAACGCGATGCCGAGGGGTTGCTGCCTGTGTCTAACAATGAGTATCCAAGTGGCGCCGGCATCGTGCCCGACGAACGTGACGAGAATTTCTCAGCCCTGCCCGACCGTATTACTGCCCGCCTCGACTCGATGCTTTCCACAGCGTGCCGCAACCACATATTCCCCGGCTGCGAGGTGGTGGCCATACACGACGGCAAGGTCTTGTACCGCAAATGCTTTGGCTATTATACTTACGACCGCCAAGACAAGGTGACTATGCAGACTATGTACGATGTGGCCTCCCTGACGAAAGTCGCCGCCACTACGCTGGCCGTGATGAAACTCTACGATGAAAGGCAAATACGGCTTTCGGATGCTGCCTCAAAATATCTCCCCTACCTGCACGGCACCGACAAGGCGCACATCACCATCTCTGAATTGCTTACCCACACCTCCGGACTGCCCGCTTTCATCCCGTTCTACAAAGAAATACAAGGCAACGAAACATTCCTCCGCCATTACAAGAGCCCTACGTTTGACATCAAAGTCGCCGACAACCTGTACCTCCGCAACGACTATCCTGACACTATGCGCCGGCAAGTCGCCGACTGCCGCCTCGGTCGCCGCCAGTATGTATATAGCGACCTCAACTTCTTTTTGCTCAAGGAGATAGTAGAGACAATCACGGAGAAGTCCATGGAGGCTTATCTTAACGACAATTTTTACGGCAAAATGAAACTGGCGCGCACCAGCTTCAACCCGCTGGCGCACGGATATGAAAAGTCGGACATCGCGCCTACCGAGAAGGACACTATGTTCCGCCGGCAGGTGGTGCAGGGCTATGTACACGACCAGACCGCCGCGCTCTTTTATGGCAATGCCGGCAATGCCGGGCTCTTCGCCACGGCGGACGACATGGCCGCCATCTTTGAGATGTTGCTTGATGACGGCATGTACAACGGCCAACGTTATCTTTCCGAAGAGACAGTGAAACTGTTCACGTCGGCGCACGAGCAACACGGCTGCAAAGTTCGCGGGCTGGGCTTCTATACGCCCAAACATCCCGGAAGTTCCACGATAGTGCCGGCCGCTGCCAGCAGCCGTATCTTCGGACATCAGGGCTTCACGGGCACGGTGGCTTGGTGCGACCCCGACAGCCGTCTTGTCTTTGTGTTCCTCTCTAACCGCGTCTATCCCGACTGCTATCCCAACAGACTGGCCAAAAGCCGCATCCGGCTGCTGGCACACGAACTGATATACCAGGCCATTACAAACGACAATCATTAACCCTAAAGAAAAACCATGACAGGTGAACCTATAATATTGCACATAGAAACGGCCACGGAGGTGTGCTCCGCGGCTTTGACCAAAGGCGAACAGGTCCTTTGCGTGCGCGAAGACAGCAACGGACAGTCCCATTCGCACAATCTGCTGCCGTTCATCGACAGTCTGTTGAAACAGGCCGACTGCCCCTCGGCAGCGCTGCAGGCCGTGGCAGTCAGCATAGGGCCGGGCTCTTACACGGGACTGCGCATCGGGGCTTCTACCGCCAAAGGCATAGCCTACGCGCTGAATATTCCGGTAATCACGGTTGATACGCTCGAAAGCATAGCGCAAGGGGCGCGGCAGCACGTTGCCGCCGCTGCCGCCTGCCAATATGTGCCGATGATAGACGCCCGCAGAATGGAGGTCTATGCCGCCCGCTATGACAGCCAGATGCGCTTGATGGAAGCCGCCGCTCCCGTAGTGGTTGACGAGCAAGCCTTTGGCACGCTGCTTGCCGAAAACAAAGTCGTGTTCTGCGGCAACGGCATGCCCAAATGCAAAGACCTGCTTTCACGCTGTCCTAATGCCCACTTTGCCGACTTTACACTGTCGGCCCGCTATATGCTGCCCGCCGCCCTCCGCAAATGGGAAACGGAAGAGTTTGCCGACGTGGCCTACTTTGAGCCGTTCTACCTTAAAGACTATGTGGCCGCAAAGCCTAATGTAAAAGGCTTGCATTGAACGTAATACGCTATATTTTCAGCCTTGAAGAATGGAAATACACGACCCTGTAGATCAAAAGAAGAAACTGAATGTGACGGTAATCGCCGACAATTCAGAATATGGGCAGTGCGCGTTCAGGTACGGCGAACGGCTTGCTGTTGTCTTCAAGGCTTCGCTTACCGTTGTCTCAAACTTCGGATTCTCGCTTGAGCCGCGCAGTTCGGGCAAGGCCACGGTTGAGGTTGCTGAGGTTGCGGCGCAAACGCAGCCTGACACGGAAATCATCGTCCGCAACGACTATTTTTTCCCGGAGAGAATCTATCGTTTTGCGGAAGAAACCAACACCATAATGTTCGTCATCGGCGTGGACCGTGCCGGCAAGCAGGGGCTTTTCAACAACCGTCGGGCCCTCAGCTTCATCAAGCCCTCGCGCGTTCCCGTGATGACGGTCGGCAAGGCCTTGCCCACCGACGACGCTTTCCGCAACGTGCTGCTGCCCCTCGACATCGAGCGTTATGCCAAAGAAAAAGCGCTTTGGGCCGGCTATTTCAGCCGCTTTTACCAGTCGCTCATCCACGTGATTTACCCCTCTTATGCCGACGCCGGACTCCGGCGGCAGATACACGACAATGTGGCCTTTGTGGAGAAACTCTACCAAAACCTTAACGTCACCTATGAACTTGCGGCGGTGGAACCGCAGAAAGACTTGGACCTCTATGCGGTGGAGTATGCCCGCAACAAGGGCGCAACGCTCACCGTGGCCATCATCTCACGCTATTTCTCGCTCACCGACCTTTTTGCCGGCGCACGCATCCGGAAAATCATCGGCAACAGTTACAACTTCCCCGTGCTCTGCATCAACCAGCGCGACGACCTGTATGTGTTGTGTACGTGAAGCCGATTTTTGTTTAAATTTGCCCGTTCTAATTTTTTTAAAACCAAAACACGATGAAAAAAACAATTACCCTTTTGTTGACCGCCATGCTCAGTGTGGCAACCGCCGTTCAGGCCCAACATTTTAACCAATATTTCGAAAATAAGACCTTGCGGGTGAACTACCTGCACATCGGCAATGCCGAGATGGAGAAAATGGAGATTCACCACTACACGGCCGGCGGCACCTGGAACGGCACCCGCGCCTACCTGATAGAGCCGCACCAATACGGCGACATCATGGTTGAGATGTTCGACTCCCTTACCAATAAGCTGATATTCAGCCGCAGCTACTCGTGCCTTTTTACCGAATACCGCACCACCGAAAAGGGCAAGACGGAAATAGCCTCCATGGAAGAGTGCATCAACGTGCCGTTCCCCAAGAACACCGTCTGCCTCAAATTCACCAGCTTTGACCGCAGGCGCAACGCGTCGGAGTTGGCAAAAGTCTGGTTCAACCCGCTAACCACCGAATGCAAGCAGATGGAGAAAAAGTACAAAACCATGAACCTGCACATCGGCAACAAGCCCGAAAAGGCCATCGACATCCTCTTCATCCCTGACGGTTATGCCATGAGCGACGCCAAGCGGCTCAAGAACGACATGAAAGCGTTTGCCTCGTATGTGATGGAGTGTTCGCCGTTTAAGGAGATGAAAGACAAAATCAACATCCGCGCCATCGAGGGTTACTCTGAGGAGTCGGGCATCACGCAGCCCCAGAACGACATCTACCGCAAAACCCTGCTCAACTGCGCCTACAATGCCCTTGACCTCGACCGCTACCTCTGCTGCGACTATGTCTGGAACATGCACGACGTGGCCGACGACGCCCCCTACGACGCCATTGTAATCATCTGTAACAGCGACAAGTACGGCGGCGCGGGCTTCTACAACTTCTACTGCACGGTGTATAACCACGGCCAGCATCCCGACTATGTCATCGTCCACGAGATGGGGCACCTCATTGGCGGTCTTGGCGACGAGTATTATACCTCCGAAGTCTCTGTGCAGGACTTCTATCCTGCCGGGGTAGAGCCCGTAGAGCCCAACCTCACCACGTTGGTGGACTTTGACAGCAAGTGGAAAGACATGCTCCCGAAGGGCACGGCGGTGCCCACGCCGCCGGCAGCCAAAGGCACGCCTGAGTACGACAAAGTAGGCGTTTATGAAGGCGGCGGCTATGTGGCCAAAGGCGTTTACCGTCCTATGATGTACTGCACCATGAACGGCATCCTCTACAACAAATTCTGTCCCGTCTGCACCCGCGCCCTCAAAGAGGTCTTCGACTATTATGCTAAATAGCGGAGCGGCGTGGAGACGATGGCGAACGGTTGGCGAAAGTCGTCAACAAATTAAGGATTTGACAGAAGATAAAAGAAATGGCAAAGACCAACGACGAAAAACACGAACTTTACCAAGACTTTCAAGAAAAATTCCCCAAAGACAGCTTGAGCAATATGACGCTTGAGCAATATACGGGTATCAACAATAAAGAAAACTTTCTGCTATTGGCTTGAGCACATCACGGAAGAGTTAGGCTCTATAAGGGGCGGACATTCTGGCAAATTTGGGATATACCGATGTAAAGGTGAACCAGTAGATAAAAAGCTTGAAAATGACGGGAAGTATGTCTGGTGGAAAGATTATCATAAAGACAATGCTGCAGCCGCTTTTGAACTGGTGCGGAAATACATTGTGCAAATGGCAGCGTGTGCCCAAGAGGAAAAATGGAAAGAATTGGATGAGCTCACGGTTGACGGTGTCAGACCGTTTGGGGATACGATGAGATGGAAAATTGCATTCATGTATAGCAATGAAAAGCTTATTCCGATATTCAAAAAAGAAATTTTGCAATACATAGCAAAGGAAAAGGGGATGGAAAATGGAAACACAGCCACAATCCCGGAGTTGCAATTTTTCTTGATGGACAAACGAGGAGGTAAAGACATCTATGCGTACGCTGATGAATTATGGAAGATATGGGAAAACCGGGGAATGCCGCGAGTGGGTACGTTGAAAAATGCAGGTCAATATGATGCGTATTGTCAATTGTTGCTGTACAACAAGAACCTGGTTCTCACGGGCGCGCCGGGCACGGGCAAGACCTACACGGCCAAACAGATGGCGGCCTCAATCGTGTCGGGCAATCCAAAGTGTTGGAATGACCTTGACGGTTCAGAACGCAATCAGGTAGGTTTTGTGCAGTTTCATCCCTCTTTCGACTATACCGATTTTGTGGAAGGACTGCGCCCCGACGCTAATGGCAATTTCTGCCGACAGGACGGCATTTTCAAGATTTTCTGTAAAAAGGCATTGAAAGACAAAGAGAAGAAGTTCGTCTTTATCATTGACGAGATAAACCGAGGAGAACTTTCCAAGATTTTCGGCGAACTCTTTTACTCCATTGAGCCCGACTACAGAGGGGAAGAAGGAAGGGTGCAGACTCAGTATATCAATATGGTAGAAGACAATGATGCCTTTAAGCAGGGCTTCTTCATTCCTGAGAATGTCTATATCATCGGCACGATGAACGATGTTGACCGCGGCGTGGCGACCTCCGCAAGGTGATGCTCGCCAACGCCAAACCGAAGATACGTCCATATTACTCTGAATATAGGCCGCTTCAGCGGCTTTGTCTCCAAATACTGCGCCGCGAAAGGCTCGGTTATGGCGACACCGACGAAAATATCCACGGCATACTCTTCGATGGTGCATGGCTTTGGGAAGAGTACCTGAATATAACCCTTTCAAAAGCCGGGTTCGCCCACCCGAAAAACAAAACAGGAGAGGGACGATATTATCCCTTTAAGGAAAACCGGAAAAATGAAATGTATCCTGATTTCTATCACCCGAAAGCCGGTACTGTAAAAAATGGTATGATAGACGTAGTGGCAGATGCCAAATACAAGTGGCTGAACACTATAGAACGTAACGACCTGTATCAGATGATATCCTATATGCATGTTATGGCATCTAACAAAGGCATCTTAATCTGTCCCGCTGCATCTTCTGACACAGACGTTGACGGAGGTGTTTCGCAGCCGTCCGTCAGCAAAGAAAGTTACGGTACGCTTAAAGGAAAAGGAGGTGAAATCTTCATCTGTAGCGTTAAAATTCCGGAAGCTGTCGATTATGCCGGTTTTGTGGGTGCAATGGCGAGAATAGAGAACGGCCTTCCGGCCTATATCTTGAAATAGACAGTATAGCGACAACCGCGCACCGAGGCCGAACACGCTCGCCGACGGATTCCCGTATTTTCTCCGAAAATCGTCGGAGAGGAGGGTTTGTATAAACGGCAAAAACGGCTAAACATCGCTGTAAAACACTGAAATAAAATTAGTTAAGAAAAATTCGGGGGGGGTAGAAAATAGTGTTTTTCATTACATTTGCCCCGTAATTGTTTAGTCATTTTAGTAACCATAAAACCCCCGATGTTATGAATTATAATTTAAACATTGTTGACGAGCATAAACTGCTCACACCTCAGCAGGTTGATTTGTTGAATGCCAGTTCAAACCAGTGCTTTGGATTGGAAAAATACAGTTCAATAGCTGAACTGCTGACGTCTCTTGAAGTCTCGGTAGTGATAGAGCCGGGAATACATGAGGCCGATATTCCGGAATCTTTGTCGAATACTGTTGAGTATTGGCGCAAAGTGTGGGAAATAGTCAGAGGAGAACCTCAATCTGAACCTGTATGTCAAATTCGCCGCCGGACGGTGGCTCATATTTGGGAGTTTATAATGAATGAAAGCAAAGGCTTTCCTGTCAAAATGCGAGGAGCGTATGAACCCTACAGTAAAGAGATCAAACTCTATCCCGAGGAGATGGAAACAGAGTATGACGGAAAGTGTATGGATGAACTGCTTGTCTCAACCCTCGCGCACGAAGCCATGCACGCTTACTTCGATCGCCCGAAACACGACCGCTTCCCGTATCTGTATTTTGTGGAGGAGCCATTGGCCGAGTTCGGCATGCTGTTGTGCCTGTTTGTGACGGGCAGCGAATATTACGACTGGGCATACAAAGATGTGGAAAAACAAATATCTTGCTATCGCTATGGTGCGAAACTGATGGAGCAACATTTGAGACCGGGTGCCGGCACGTATCTGCGCAAGTATTTGGAATCTTACAGAATTGCTATTCCTGAAGCATCTGTAGTGATTATTTCTCCAGACGGTGTCATATCATTGCCCGGTGCTCCTAAGTGGGAGGAATTATTTAATGTTCCGCCACGCTATTACTTTGATGAGCAAACCAGAATGTTGTGTCTTGATGGTGAATGGGGCGATGATTTCCGTCACCACAGACACAGAGACTTCTTGGATCACATTATGATTCACATTATGCCCCATATTTCCATAGAATGCCCAACTCCTATTAGCTGTATTTATCTGGGCGATGATTTTAGTGTTGGACATCATCTCATGCATGAGATTTTTGAACACCCTGTCAGCGTGTCGCCAAGGAACAAGCAGTTCACAGCCCGCCAAGGTGTCCCATTTTACAAAGAAAGCGGAGAGCCCGCATTGAGAAGTCTTGGCGAGAAAAACGGGGAGGAACTATACGAGATTTGCAGGAACGGAAAGTACGGTGTCGTTGACGCAGCCCTGAACCAGATTATACCTTGCAAGTATGGATCCATTTGGAGTTTTGACAAAAACGGCTTGGCCGTGGTTAGGGTTGATACGGGTAGTGACGATAAGTATGGTCTTGTGGACATGGACGGCAAGGAAAAAGTTCCCATGATTTATGATCATATTAATGAAAAAAACGGCACTTATAGGGTCAAGAAAGTCGGCCGTGAGTTCGAGATTGACCAAAATGGAAAAAAGGTGAATAGGGGTTTGCCAGTACCGTAACCTCCAAACAAGAAGGACAGCCCGAAGCCCAACCCACAAAGCCTCAGGCTGTCCTTTTCCGTCCAATGCACAATCCCCAGGCTGACCAGGGCTACCGCACGAACGAGCCAACTGATTGCGGCTGGGGCGCTTTGCTTTGACGACCTTGCCATGCGCGCTGCCATCACGATGATGTTGGCCCTCTTCGAGGACGTCGCACGAGCCGCCCCCCTCTTCCATCATAAATCGTAAGTCAGCAATGGCAAAGAAGTTCTCGTAGTCCTCGGGCATCGGAGATGCCCAATCAAAGGCGGCTCGTCGAGCCGCCTTTGACCATAACCGACGGTGAAGCCGTCGGAGCAAGCCGCGCCCCGAGCCAAACAGA
>CAVIJD010000040.1:0-16094 GCA_963643165.1 bacterium
TGTGCCGGCTTCAGGAAATTTTTGGGCAAAGAGTCTCATCACTATTCAACTGCGGGAAAAAATCGAATCGGAGGAGGGCACATTCGGGATAATATCGTATTTTTGCCGCTTTCAAACAAAAACAAGAAAAAACACTGTAAATATGGCAAAAGTTCTTATCATCGGTGCCGGGGGCGTAGGAGCCGTGGTGGCACAAAAATGCGCTTCCGTGCCGGAAGTGTTCTCTGAAATCGTCATTGCATCCCGCACAAAGTCGAAATGCGACGAGATCGCCGCCCGCATCGGGAGCGCGAACGTCCAAACCGCCCAGGTTGACGCCGACAATGTGGAAGAGACGGTACGGCTCATCGAGCGTTGCCGCCCCGACCTGCTGATAAACGTGGCTCTCCCCTACCAGGACCTCCCCTTGATGGACGCCTGTCTGGCCACCAAGACCAACTATATGGACACGGCCAACTATGAGCCGCGCGACAAGGCCAAGTTCGAGTACAGCTGGCAGTGGGCATACCACGACCGTTTCAAGGAGGCCGGCATCATGGCGCTGCTGGGATGCGGCTTCGACCCCGGCGTCACCAGCATCTACACGGCATACGCCGCCAAACACCATTTTGACGAGATGCACTATCTCGACATCGTGGACTGCAACGCCGGCGACCACGGCAAGGCTTTCGCCACGAACTTCAACCCCGAGATCAACATCCGCGAGATTACCCAACGCGGCAAATACTGGGAAAACGGACAATGGGTGGAGATTGACCCCATGTCGATACACCGCGCCGTCAACTATCCCAACATCGGCGAAAGAGAGTCGTACCTGCTCTATCACGAGGAACTCGAGTCGCTGGTGAAGAGTTACCCCTCCATCAAGCGTGCCCGCTTCTGGATGACTTTCGGACAGAAGTACCTCACCGTGCTTAACGTTTTGCAGGAAATCGGCATGACCAGCATCAAGCCGATTGTCTATCAAGGCAAGGAAATCGTGCCGTTGCAGTTCCTGAAAGCCGTGCTGCCCGAGCCCTCGTCGCTCGGCGAAGGCTACCACGGCCAAACCTCCATCGGCTGCCAGATCAGCGGTGTCAAGGACGGCAAGCCGCGCACCTATTATATTTATAACAACTGCGACCATGCCGCCTGCTACAAGGAGATCGGCGCGCAGGCCGTCTCTTACACCACGGGCGTGCCTGCCATGCTCTGCGCCAAGATGATCCTGACCGGCACCTGGCAAGGCAAGGGCGTGTTCAACGTGGAGCAGTTCGACCCCGACCCGTTCATGGCCCAGATCGGCGGCTACGGTCTGCCTTGGCACGAGGTCATCGACCAACCCCTGCCCGTAATGGCGCACGAGAGCCGGGTTTCAGAATAAGAACACATTCCGCAACACATCTTCACCTGCAAAATGACATCTGAACTTCAGAAACAGATCATTGCCCTGATCAAGCACGAGGTTGTGCCCGCCATCGGGTGTACGGAGCCTATGGCCGTGGCATTGGCCGTGGCCAAGTCCAAGGAGGTGCTGGGCGACACGCCCAAACAGATCGTTGTGTCGCTGAGCGCCAATATGTTGAAGAACGCCATGGGTGTCGGCATCCCGGGCACTGGAATGGTCGGACTGCCCATAGCCGTCGCGCTCGGGGCCCTGGTCGGGAAATCGGAATACCAGCTCGAGGTGCTGAAAGACATCACCCCGGAGAGCGTGGAGCAGGGCAAGGAATTCATCCGCCAGCAGCGCATTCAGATTGACCGCAAGAAAGACACGGACGAGAAGCTGTACATCGAGGTGGTCAGCCACAACGGCGACGACAAGTCCAAGGTGGTCATCAGCGGCGAGCACACCCATTTCAGCTTCATCTCCAGGAACGGCGAAGTGCTGCTCGACGACAGCCAGGCCAAAGAAGAGCACGGCGCCGAGGAGGCTCCGGCTCTGACCTTGCGCGGCGTCTATGACTTCGCGATGGAGACGCCCGTGGAGGACATCCGTTTCATACTGGAGACGGCCGACATGAACCGCAAAGCCGCCGAGTTGGCGTTGACGGGCGACTACGGCCACGGGCTGGGCAGAACCATCTTCATGCAGCCCGAGGCGCAGTTGTTTTTCGGCAACGGCACCTATGCCAAGATCCTGACCTACACTTCGGCGGCCTGCGACGCGCGCATGGCCGGGGCCAAGATTCCGGTCATGAGCAATTCCGGCAGCGGCAACCAAGGCATCGCCGCCACGCTGCCCGTCTGGGTGTTTGCCAAGGAGCGGCTGAAGACGGAAGAGGAACTCATCCGCGCCCTGACGTTGAGCCACCTCACCGTCATCTACATCAAGCAGAGTTTTGGAAGACTCTCGCCGCTGTGCGGCTGCGTGGTGGCCGCCACGGGCTCCGCCTGCGGACTCACCTACCTGATGGGCGGCGGCTACCAGGAGGTCTCCTACGCCGTGAAAAACATGATCGCGAACATCACGGGCATGATCTGCGACGGGGCTAAGCCGAGTTGCTCGCTCAAAGTCGCCACCGGCGTGTCCACAGCCGTGCTCTCGGCCATGCTCGCCATCGAAGACAAGACGGTCTCCTCCGTGGAGGGCATCATCGACGACAGCGTGGACAAGTGCGTCCTCAACATGGCCAACATCGGCGTCAACGGCATGGCCGCCACCGACAACCTTGTACTCGACATCATGACACAGAAATAGGCAAGACACACGGCCGCGAAACCGTCTCCCGCCTTTTTCTGCTGTTACCATAAAATTGTATCTTTGCAGCCGTCAAAAAAAACAGCGCAACGCTGTCGCGGAACAGAAACTAATTATAACACATAACAATAACTATTATGAAAGAAACCATATTCAGAGCCACGCACGAGAAATTAGGTGCCAAGATGATGGAATTTGCCGGATACTACATGCCTATCCAATACGGCAGCATCCCGGAAGAACACATCCAAGTCAGAACGAAAGTCGGTGTCTTCGACGTGTCCCACATGGGCGAGTTCACCGTCAAAGGCCCCAAGGCGCTTGCTTTCCTGCAGCACATCACCACCAATGATGTGGCCGCCCTCTATCCCGGCAAGGTGCAGTACTCCTGCTTCCCCAACGGCAAAGGCGGCGTGGTTGACGACCTGCTGGTCTATAACCTCCACGACGAAGACTACCTGCTCGTCGTCAATGCCGCCAACATCGACAAAGACTGGGCATGGGTGGTAGAGCAGAACAAGGCCTTCGGAGCCGAAATCGCCAACATCTCCGACAACATCTCCCAGCTGGCCGTGCAAGGACCGCTGGCCCTGAAAGCCATGCAGAAACTCACGGATGCCAACGTCGTTGACATGGAGTACTACACCAACCAGATCATCACCTTCGCCGGCATCGACAACATCCTCTTCTCCACAACGGGTTACACGGGCTCCGGCGGATGCGAGATCTACTTCCCCAACGAGGTCGCCTTCAAAATCTGGGACGCCGTGTTTGAAGCCGGCAAAGAGTTCGACATCAAGCCTATAGGCCTTGGCGCACGCGACACGCTCCGCCTCGAAATGGGCTTCTGCCTCTACGGCCACGAGATTGACGACACCATCTCCCCGATTGAAGCCGGACTGGGCTGGATTACCAAATTCGTCGATGGCAAAGACTTCATCGACCGCAAATTCATGGAAGACCTCAAGGCCAACGGCCTCACCCGCAAGATCACGGGCTTCGAGATGATTGACCGCGGCATTCCGAGAAACGGCTACGAAGTGTGCGACGCCGAGGGCAACAAAATCGGCGAAGTCCGTTCCGGCACCTTCGGCCCCTCTGTCAACAAAGGCATCGGCACCGCCCTCATCAAGAAAGAGTTTGCCAAGTCGGGCACCGAGATCTTCATCAAGGTCCGCGAACGCCTCCTCAAGGCCGTGACCGTGAAAATGCCTTTTTATAAAGCTGAATAACCAAACGTTTTGTGGTTTGTTTGGAACATAATGATAAAATGTTTAATTGTTTTGATTGGCAAAGCCCCGCTGTTGCGGGGCTTTGCCTTTTTACGCAATTGCCAGGGCTACCGCCCGAACGAGCCAACTGATTGCGATTGGGGCGTTTCGCTTTGACCACCTTGCCATGCGCGCTGTCATGCACGATTGAGGATGCCCATTCCGCAAAGCGGGCCCGGAACGACTTCGGGTTCAGGTCCCGGAAGAAGCGCCGCAGCGTGTCGTCTGTCGGCAGGCCATTGGAAAGGTCGATGTACTTCTCGAAGAACTCCCGCTTGTACTTGGCGAAGTCGGCGATTTCCGACCAACACGTTGATGTTGGTCCTCTTCGAGGGCGTTGCGCAAGTCGCCCCCTCTTCCATCATAAATCGCAAGTCAGCCCTGACAAAGAAGACCTTGCAGTGTTCGGGCATCGGAGATGCCCAATCAAAGGCGGCTCGTTGAGCCGCCTTTGACCATAACCGACGGTGAAGCCGTCGGAGCAAGCCGCGCCCCAAGTCAAACAGAGCCTCGAAGAGTCTCAACATCGTCGAAAGAGAGAACGAACAACACGCATAACGCTCTACATTCTAAATTCTGAACTCTGCATTCGTTCGACCGCCGTGCGACCGCCGTTGCCGTTACGAAAAAAAGAATACCTTTGCACCCGTTTTAAAATGGTTGTAAATGCCATTGTCCATTTCAACTAATTATTTAAAACTGAATGAGTTATAACACCAACAACGTTAAAGGGACGAATATGAAAAACAGAGCCTGCATGTTCAGGATTTCCAAAACTGCCGTTTTGGCCGCGGTGGCATGCGTACTTATATTGACCGGTTGCAAGAAAAACAAAGGTGATGCCGACGCTTACGGCGTATGCGAAGCCACCGAAATCATCGTGTCGTCGGAGGGGAACGGCAAGATGCTCTCTTTCAACATCAAAGAGGGGGAGACCTACGAAGCCGGCACCCTATTGGGCTGCATAGACACGTTCCAGACATACCTGCAAATCAAGCAGTTAGAGTCATCCATCAACGCCACGCTTGCCCGCAGGCCCGACGAGTCGTCGCAGACCCGCGTGCTGGAAGACAAGCTCTCGACGCTCAACAAAGAGAAGCAGCGCGTCAGCAAGCTCATCGAGGCCAACGCCGCCTCCACCAAGCAGCTTGACGACATCCAGGCCGAGATCAACATCACCGAAAGCCAGATTGCCACCGCCAAGTCGAACATCGCCACCCAGAATCATTCGCTGGCGGAGGAGGTGGAGGCCATGCGCTTCCAGCTCAAGCAGTTGGAGCACGCGCTGGCCAACTGCCGCATCAAAGCCCCCATCACGGGCACCATCATCAACAAGTACATCGAAGAGAACGAGTTGGCCTATCAGGGCAAGCCGCTCTTCAAGATTGCCGACCTCACCAACATGTTCATCAAGGTCTACATCACCGAAGACGCCCTCTCTACCGTAAAACTCGGGCAAAGCGCCGTTGTGCGGCTCGACAGCAAAGCGGGCGAAGAGATACAGCTGCCGGGCACCATATCCTGGATCTCGCCCAAGGCAGAGTTCACGCCCAAGATGATCCAGACCAAAGACGAGCGCGCCAATCTGGTCTATGCCGTCAAAGTGAGTTTCAAGAACGACGGCTCCGCCAAAATCGGCATGCCGGGTGACGTTCTGTTCAAATAACCGAAAAAACCGTCACGAGCGCCGCAAAAATGAATGCCATCTCCATACAGGCCGTCAACAAGACATACGAGAGCAAGACTGTCGCGTTGGACAACGTCAGCCTTGAAGTGGCCGAGGGGGAGGTGTTCGGGCTGGTAGGGCCCGACGGCGCGGGCAAGTCCACCCTCTTCAACATCCTCACCACCCTGCTGCTGCCCGACAGCGGCACGCTTACCGTCTTCGGCATGGACGTGATCCGCGACTACAAGGCGGTGCGGCAAGTCATCGGCTACCTGCCGGGCACCTTCTCGCTCTACCCCGACCTCAGCGTGGAGGAGAACCTGACCTTCTTTGCCGTGATGTACAAGAGCAGCATCGAGGAAAACATGGACCTGATACGTCCCATCTGGAACCAACTGTCGCCGTTCAAAGACCGCAAGGCGGGGAAGCTCTCCGGCGGCATGAAGCAGAAACTGGCCTTGTGCTGCGCCTTGATACACCGGCCGCGCATCCTCTTCCTGGACGAGCCCACCACGGGCGTGGACCCCGTGTCGCGCAAAGAGTTCTGGGACATCTTGAAATCCATACGGCACGAGGGCATCACCGTAGTGGTATCGACACCCTACATGGACGAGGCCACCCGTTGTGACCGCATCGCGCTGATACAGGACGGACGGATCATCGGCATCAACCCGCCGGACACCTTCATCCGGGACTTCAAGGGCAAACTGTTCACCTTCCGTTGCGACAACATCTTCGCGCTGCTCTCCGCCATGGAGCGCTGCCCGCTCAACTGCAACTACTACCCTTACGGAGACAACTGCCACATAGCCTTTTACGACAGCCTTGACACGGCATTGCCCACCTTTGAGCAGTTTCTGCAAGACAACGGGCTGCGCCACGAGACGCTTGTCGCCATCAGCCCCTCTGTAGAAGACTGCTTCATAGAAATCGTAAAAATGAAATAGACCATGTACAGCATCGAGGCAAACCGGCTCACCAAGCAATTCGGCGATTTCACCGCTGTTGACCACATCTCCTTTCAGGTGAAGAAAGGCGAGATATTCGGTTTCCTCGGGGCCAACGGCGCCGGCAAGACCACTGCCATCAAGATGATGAGCGGGCTGCTGCAGCCCACCTCGGGCACCGCGACCATCGCCGGCTACGACATCCTCACGCAGTCGAAACTCATCAAGCGCAACATCGGCTACATGAGCCAGCGCTTCTCGCTCTACGGCGACCTGACCGTATTTGAGAACATGCAGCTGTTCGGCACCATCTACCGCATTCCGCGCAAAGAGCTGAAAGAACGGATCATGAGCAGCCTTGCCGAACTCAACATGGACAAGCAGGCCAACACGCTGGTGAACGCCATCCCGCTGGGCTGGAAACAGAAACTGGCCTTTGCCACCGCCATCCTGCACCGGCCGCACATCGTGTTCCTCGACGAGCCCACCTCGGGCGTGGACCCCATCGTGCGCCGCGAGTTCTGGAAACTCATCTACCAGGCCGCCTCCCGCGGCGTCACCATCTTAGTGACCACCCATTATATGGACGAGGCGGAATACTGCAACCGCATCTCCATCATGACCGACGGCCAGATCAAGATCATCGGCACCCCCGACGAGATCAAAGCCCAGACCGGCGCCGAAACCATCAACGACGTCTTTGTCAAATTCGTTAAACGATAAGCCGGACCGATGAAAGAGCTGCGAATCATATTGAAAAAAGAGTTCATCCACATCATCCGCGACAAGATCACGCTCGCGCTGGTGCTTGCCATGCCCGTGGCGCTGGTGCTGCTCTTCGGCTTCACCATCAGCACCGACATCCGCAACGCCAAAATCTCGGTGCTCGACCTCTCCAAAGACTCGCAGTCCAAAATCCTGATCAACGACCTCTCCGCCTCCGGCTATTTCCAGATAGTCTCCTACCCCGAGAACGAGGCTGAAATAGACAGCGACTTCAAAAACAAGGGCATCAAGCTGGCCATCATCATCCCGACACGCTTTGAGGAGTCGCTCTCCAAAGAGCGCAACGCCACCCTGCAAGTCATCAACGACGTGTCGGACCTCAACGTGGCCTCCATCCTCAACAACTACGTGCGTTCAGTGGTTTACAACTTCACGGAGCAATACAACAGCAGCGTTGAAAGTTCGGCCTTCCAGGTCACCGCCAAGATGCTCTACAACCCCGAGCTGAACAGCGTCTATATGTTCGTGCCCGGCATCATCACTCTCATCATGGTGCTGGTGACCGCCCTGATGAGCTCCATCACGCTGGCCCGCGAAAAAGAGACCGGCACCATGCAGATGCTCCTCATCACGCCGGTGAAGAAAATCTACATCATCATCGGGAAAGTGATCCCGTATATGCTCATCTCGCTGTTGAGCACCATCACCATCATCGTCATCAGCGTCACCGTCTTCAAGATGCCCGTCAACGGCGACTTGGCCATGCTGTTCGCGCTGTGCATCATCTTCATGCTCACGGCAGCCTCGTTCGGCATGCTCATCTCCTCCATCAGCCGCACCCAGGTGGACGCCATGATGATCACCATGATGGGGCTCTTCCTCCCCACCGTGCTGCTCTCCGGCTTCCTGTTCCCGTTGAACAGCATGCCCATGTTCTTCCAGGTCATCGCCAACCTGTTTCCCGCCAAATGGTTCATCCTCTCCATCAAAGACGTCATGATCAAGGGCTCGGGCTTGGCCGACATCTGGATGTACCTGCTCATCCTTTTCGCCATGGCCGTGGTATTCATACTTTTCAGCATCAAACGTTTGGACAAAAGGAACTAAGACTATGAGAATCATCCTTATCCTCATCAAGAAAGAATTTCTGCAGGTCTTCAGGAACCCCCTGCTGCTCAGCATCCTCGTGGTGGCCCCGATGGCGGAGTTCATGCTTTTCCCGTTTTGCGCCGACTATGAGATCAAAGTGCTGGACATCGCCTTCATCGACAACGACCGCTCCAGCATATCGGGCGACATCATCAACAGTTTCAACGCCTCCGACCTCTTCATCTCGCACGGCCTGCTCAACTGCAAAGACGAAGCCGACGAGCTGATGAAACACGACAAAATCGACCTTTTAGTAGAATTTCCCGACAATCTCGAGAAAGACCTCTTCAGCAACGAGCCCACGCAGATCGCCATCACCGCCAACGCCATCAACAGCGTAAAGGCGGGCATCGGCACGGGCTATGTGCAAGAGATCATCGGCCGCCACATACAGGAGTTTGCCGCCGACAACGCTTCGGGCAACGTCAAGCAAGTGCCCGCCAACGTCAACATCTCCAACATCTACTGGTACAACGAGCAGATGAACTACAAGAACCTGATTGTCCCGGGCATCCTCGTCATCCTCGTCACGCTGATAGGCTGCTACGTCACGGCGCTCAACCTCGTGCGCGAGAAAGAGATCGGCACCATCGAGCAGGTCAACGTCACCCCCATCAAGCGGTGGCAGTTCCTCATCGGCAAGATGATCCCGTTCTGGCTGCTGGGCATGGTGGAGTTCATCGCCGGACTGGTCATCATGAAGTTCGTGTTCGGCATTTCTGTGCAGGGGAGCATCCCCTTGCTGCTGGGCATCACCGCCATCTACCTGTTTGTCATGTTAGGGCTGGGCTTCTTCATCTCCAGCGTCTCCGAAAACCAGCTGCAGTCGATGTTCATCGTGCTCTTCCTGTTCATCGTGTTCGTGCTGCTCAGCGGCGTGTTCACCCCTACCGAGGGCATGCCCGAATGGGCACACCGCATCAACTACCTCAACCCCATGTCGTTCTATATTGAAGTCATCAAGAAGATTATCCTCAAAGGCAGCGAGTTCGCCAGCGTGCAGAAAGAGACCATCGTGCTTGCCGTCATGGCCGTCATCATCAACACTGGCGCCGTGCTCAGCTACAAGGAGAGCAGCAAGTGATTGTCCATTATAAAGATTAAAGACAATAATAAAAGCATATAGCAGATTATCAATTATATACAACATTTTAACAACAAAAAAATGAAAAAAAATCACACATTTTGGAAGAACGCGGTATCGCTGATACTGCTTCTGAACATTTCCCTTTGGGGATTTGCGCAAATCAACATCAACGGAGGTTTTGAGACCTGGACCAACAACCTTCCCGACGGCTGGAACGGTGTCAAAACAAACGTGGGTATCTCCAACATTCAGCAAGACACCTCCGCCTATCAGGGCAACTACGCCTGCCGGCTGGTATGCACCGGAACCAATCACAAACGTTTTACTTCACAGTCTTTTGCCGTCGATTCCGGCGACATTTTCCTTTTCACCTTCTACGTAAAAGGACACGGCGACATCAGAACGGCCGTCTATGACGGCAGAAGCAGCAACAACGGCTATTCTGCTTACAATAGTTACCACAGCATCAACTCCACCACCTATCAATGCATCACCGACTCCATTAAGATTACGCATACCACTACAAGCGCTGAGCTTATATTCTCTCTCAAAAAAACCGTGGCTGCTGACGGGCACTTGGTTGTTGACAACGTGACCCTTGTCCCCGTTTCCTCCACCGTCACCGAAGTGGCCGACCCGGTCATCACCGTCACGGGCCAAGCCATCAGCGGCACCTACTACGGTCCTGCCACAGTGAGCATGAGCACCAGCACCGACAGCGCCGCAATTTACTACACCCTTGACGGCAGCACGCCTTCAGACTCCTCCACCCTCTACACGGCGCCTTTCACCCTCACAGCCAACGCCACCGTGAAGGCCATCGGCATCAAGAGCGGGCTCAACAACAGCGACGTCACCACCAAAAGCCTCGTGTTCTCCAGCGACACCATCCTCTTCTTTCAGGACTTTGAGGCCGACACCATCGGCACGATGACAACCTACAGCGTCAACGACTCGCTGCAGCTCTGGAACGTGGCCTCTTACAGCGGCAATCACTACGCATACGCCAACGGATACGGCAAAGGTGCGAACGAAGACTGGCTCATCACGCCGCAGATCACGCCGCAGTCGGCAAACGGCGGCGTTTCGCTCTCCTTCCGTTCAGCCACCCGATACAACGGTCCTGCCGTACAGCTGAAATACTCCACCAACTACAGCGGCACCGGCAACCCTGCCGCCGCCACCTGGACGGACATCACCGCCGGCGCCACATGGTCAACGGGCGATTTCACATGGACTCCCTCGGGCGCAGTCAACGTCAACGCCACAACACCTTTGTACATCGCCTTTGTCTATACTTGCGACTCCTCATCGGCAGCAGCCTGGGAGATTGACGACATCGCCGTCGTGAGCGGCATTTCCGACGTAGTGGCCAACCCTGTCATCACGCCGGCAGCCGGTTTCTATTACGACACCGTCAACGTCAGCATCTCCTGCACCACGCAGGACGCCGCCATCTACTACACCCTCGACGGCACGCAGCCTGACAGCACCAGCACACATTATACGGCACCTTTCGCCCTGACCGCCAACGCCACCGTCAAAGCCATTGCCTACAAGACGGGCAGTTTCGCCAGCGACGTGACAGAAGCCGCCTACACCTTCCCCGTGGCCGTGGCTGACATTGCAGCCTTCAAGTCCGCCAACACTGAAACCAACACCACCGTCTATAAAATTACGGGCGACGTGACCTTTGTCTTCAGAAACGGCAAGAACCTCTACATCCAGGATGCCACTGGCGGACTGCTGGTTTATGACCAGAGCAACATCCTTGACGGCACCTACACCGAGGGCGATGTCATCAGCGGCGGCATTTACGGCACCTACACCCTCTTCCGCGGCCTCACCGAGCTGGTGCCCACCCGCAACCTCGCCGCAGCCTCCGGCAACACCGGCACAGTAACCCCCGTAATGGCCGACATCGCCTCCGTGAAGAACATGTATGCCCAATACGAGTCGAGGCTGGTAACCCTCACGGACGTCACCTTCACCGACACCGCCAGCTACACCACAGCATCAGCCACCAACATCAACATTGCGCAGGGACAAGACACCATGCAGTGCCGCAACCAGTTCAAAACGCTGGAGATGGACATCAACGCAGGCTTTGAGGCCAACGTCACCGGCTTCGTGCTCCGCTACAACAACAACTTCCAGATTGCCCCGCGTGCCAACAGCGACATTGAGGAGGTCATCACCATCCTCGACACCGTGGCAGAGCCCGTCATCACCGTCAGCCCCCTCACCAACGACATGTACTCGGTAGCCATCACATGTGAAACCGAAGGCGCCACCATCCATTACACCATCGACGGCACAGAACCCACCACAGCGTCCACCGTCTATACTGACTTGGTCATGGTAGGCAGCGGTGTCACCGTAAAGGCCATAGCCGCCAAAGAGGGCATGGTAAACAGCACCGTGGCCACCACCAGACCTACGGGTGTCGAGACGATTGCCGCCGAGCAGGTACGCCTCTTCCCGAACCCCACCACGGGCATCGTAACCGTCAACTGCGGCAACATGCAGGTTGAGCGCATCGACGTTTACACCGTAGCCGGACAGCTCGTCCGCACGGCTGAAAGCAACGCACGCATGAACACGATTGACTTGACTGGCGCCCCCGCCGGCATCTACTTTGTCCGCATCACGGGCAACGACACCACCATCGTCAAGAAAATCAGCAAGCGATAAACTATAAAGCAAGTTTTAAAAAAAAGGATACCAGAATCTGGTATCCTTTTTTTTCTTTAAGCTTTTTGCTAAGCCCTAAGAATGCAGAATGCTGAGGCATCACACATTCCTAATTCCTAATTCCTAATTAACCCTTACGTCAGCCCCGGGGATTGTGCGTGGGGGCAATTCTTGCAAAGCCTGTTCCAAGGTGCTGACATCCTCGTCGGTGGTGGCCCAGCTGGTCACAAAGCGGCACGTCAGCGTGTCGCCGTCGCCGGCGCCCCAAACCTCGTACAGCACCTTTGATGAGAGGTAGTTGTGCTGTGCGCGCGACAGCCTGACAAACTGCTGGTTTGTCGGCGAGTCGAAAGCCAACGGGATGCCGTGACGCACAAAAGCGGATTTGATGCGCATGGCCATCTCCACGGCATGGCGGGAAACGCGGAAATAGAGGTCGTCCTTGAAGAGCGTGTCAAACTGCAGTCCCAGCATGCGTCCTTTGGCGAGCAGGGCACCGTGCCGTTTTACGGTTGTGAAGAAATGCCGCGGGGCTTTGATGCCGGAAAAGACGACCGCTTCGCCCATCATGGCGCCCACTTTGGTGCCGCCGACATAGAACACGTCGCAGTTGGAGGCGAGAAAGTTGAGGTCGTAGTCGCAAGTGTCAGCCATCAGGCCGTAGCCGAGGCGCGCGCCGTCGATGTAGAGGAGCAGCCCGTAGCGGCGGCATGTTTCGTACAAAGCCGTGAGTTCGGCGCGTGAATAGAGCAGTCCATATTCAGTCGGCATCGTTATGTAGGCCATAGCGGGCTGCACCTGATGCGGGGCTGTGTCGTCGGCCCGGAACCGGTCCATGTAGGCGGCGAGCCTGTCCGCATACAGTTTGCCGTCGGCAGAGGGCAGGGCAATGACCTTGTGGCCGTATGCCTCCACCGCCCCCGACTCGTGTACGGCGATGTGGGCGGAGTCGGTACATACTACCCCCTCGCAGCCCAGCAGCAGCGCGTCGATGACGGTGGCGTTGGTCTGTGTGCCGCCCGTGAGCAGGAACACGTCGGCGTCAGCGTTGCCCACCGCCTTGCGGATGCACTCTTTGGCGGCTGCCGTGTAACAGTCGTAGCCATAGCCGGAAGCCTTCTCTTCGTTCGTTTCGGCCAGCCGCGACAAGATTTGCGGCAGCATGCCATTATTGTAGTCACTCTCAAAAGATACCATATCCTCGTTCTGTTTTTTTGCGTTATTGATAATGCGTAAAAACCTTGCTGAGCACTATAAGTCACGAAAATCGGCACTGCCTCCTGCGGCCGGCAGGGGCAACAGGAGACCGTGACCGGCAGTTCGGTTTTCGCGCCGCAAAAATACGGATTTCGCGGTGTCTTTCGCTTTGCGGCGGTGCCGGGTTTGTCATAATGGATTTTGTAGAGGAAACGGCGTTCGAACGCCCCGTCGAGGTTGCCCTCCAAATTAGTGGTCGCGATCATGATGCCGTCCATTTTCTCCATCTCCTCCTGAATGATGTTCTGGATGGCGTTTTCAGTCTGATGGACTGAACCGCCATTGTCACTTCCGTTCAACGTTTGGCGAGTTGAGAAGAGCGCATCTGCCTCGTTGAAGAGCAGTATCGGCTTCTTTTCCGATTCCCGGCACAAGTTCTTGTATTTGGTGAATATACTCTTGACCTGTTTCTGGATCTCGCCGTACCACATGCTCTTGGCCTCGCTGATGTCAACGGGCAGAATGTCGCGGCCGCACTTCCTGGCCCACTGCATTGCCGTTTCCGTCTTGCCCGTGCCCGGACTTCCGTACAGCAGCACCGCCATACCCTTGGGCAAGCCTTTCTCTTCGAGGCGCGATACGATGTTGACATAGTTCTCTTCCATCATGGCGTCCTCCACCCGTTGCAACTTGCTCTGCAACTCGTCCGTGAAGAAGAGATGTCGTTGATTGTTTCGTGAATGTCAGACGCAAAAAGTTTTCTGTTCCTGAAGTTGTGTTTATTTCTCAAACCCTCAAGATAATCATGGCATACATCATAGAAAAGCACCCTGTGGCGGACTTCCGGGATTTTCTCCCGGCACTGTTTTATAAACGTCATTTTGCCATATTCGCTCTCCACGGCGGAAGTGGTCTGAAACAGTTCCTCGCAGGATATGTCACTATCTTCAACCAACTGTGACACCAGATTGCAAAGGTCATAACGGTCGAACACATGCTGGGAGCATTGAGCATCGACAACGTCGGGTTTCCGGTTTTCCGTCACACACTCCATCACATAATTGGACACCAAGTAGGTGCGATGCGCCATCCGCAGGTCGCAGGGGTTGGTTTGCACAATCAGATTCTGCTCTTTCAACGCCTCCACGGCCTGTTTGAGCGCATAGACATCCACATCGGAGCAGTTGAAATAATAGGCGAGGTCTGACATGTCGCTGCTTTTTCCGGAACAGCTCCGGTCAAAGAACGCGGCAAAAACAACTGTCTCCGCCCGGCTCGTAAGCCCGAGCGAGTCTTTCAGTTTGACAAGACTTTCCTTAGCCTCTTTGCCGGTCAGCCCTTTTCAACTTGCTGGATTTGACCTTAGAGATCACATTTTTCACCATTTCGAGATAAGTTTTAGCCATAATTGTTTTTGATTTTTAATGATTTACAAATAATAAAATGACTTCTGTTTTCAACGTTGCAAAGATAATATGCCACACTGCCACAAAGCGGCAGTGAACTTGGAGGCAAGAATCAGATCGCAATTCAGAGATCAGAAATCACGATGGGCGTGAAGGGTAATAGAGTTGGTGAAAGGTTACTCTGCCAAGGCCTTGGCTTCGGGAGTAAGGTACGGCAGAATGTCGCGGTAAGGGACGACAAAGCCCACCATGCCCAGGTAATAGGGGGCGATTTCGTACTGCTGGTACAGGAAATGCACGCCGTCGGCGGCAAGATACGGCGGTGTGGCAGGCAACGGGATGTCGTTGCCCTCAAGCAACAGGTAGTCGTTGAGGTTCTGGTCGGTGGCCGCGGTTTCGCCCGACTGCTGCAGATAGGTCAGCACACCCTTGCGCAGCAGCGGCTGCATGGCTTTTTCATGGGCCGCATCCACGGTCTGCTCCAATGCCGTGCGCGACGCTTTCGGAATGTTAGCCACAAAAGCGTACGACGAGCCGTGCGCGCCGCCGAGGAACGTATAGACATTGGTGCAATAGGTGACATACTTTTCCGTCTCGTCGGTTTTGCGGATGCTGACCTCATCGCAAAGCGTGATCTTCTCACCCGTGGTCCGGCTTAACGCCTCCGCCTCCTGGCGGAGGTAGGCGGCGTTGCCTTTCAAGTAAAATTGGAGCATAGGCTCGGCGGCGGCGAGGTTGCCGTCATAGACGACGTATTGGCGTTTTCTTTCTTCTTGCTGAATATAGGGAAGATAGACATCTGCCAACTGTCTGTTGATATAGCGGCGCACGGCCAGCGACAGCGAGTCTGTGCCAGAGGGATAATCAATGCTGACGGAGCAACTGAACAGCGAGTCTTTCCCCACTTTTTGGCATTTGATGCGGTCCGTACGCAGCGTGTCAGCAGGAACAGGTACGGCAATATTGGCCGCGGGACGTGGCGGTTGTTCCGCGTTGCGGCAAGCCGGCAGCACAAAGACAGCGGCAAGCGTCAAAGCCGCCCAAACAAGGCGAGGTCTTTTTCTCATCATTTTCAATATTCAAAAAATCGGGCGCGAAGATAGCATCTTCCGGCAGAAAACTCTTGACATATTGGCGATGAAACACGGCTGCCGCACGAACGAACCAACCGATTGTGGGTGGGGCGTTTCGCTTTGACGACCTTGCCATGCGCACTGTCATGCACGATTGAGGATGCCCATTCCGCAAAGCGGGCCCGGAACGACTTCGGG
>CAVIJD010000041.1:0-15793 GCA_963643165.1 bacterium
TACTGGGCTTCGGGCAGGCTGATTTATGCTGTTTTGTGTTTACCGGACAGCAATAGACTAAAAACTGTGCTTCAGACTACCGTTTCTGGATGGCACTGCTGAAGTCGGTGCGGGCGAGCAAGGATCGTCCAAGTGTAACTTCGTCCGCATATTCCAGTTCTTCGCCGACTCCGATGCCACGCGCTATCGTCGTTACAAGGTGTACCTTGTCTTTGGCGTTCTTGTAGATGTAGAAACAGGTCGTGTCGCCCTCTACAGTTGCCGGAAGTGCCAATATCAGTTCTTGGATGTTCTCACTTTCAAGCCGGTCAAACAGTTCCTTGATCTTAAGTTGCGGTATGCCAATGCCGTCAACAGGTGAGATGACCCCGCCCAAGACGTGGTAAAGGCCGTGGTACTGCCCCGTGTTCTCCAGGGCTATGATGTCGCGTATGTCCTGAACGACACAAATTGTCTGTGCATCACGCTTTGTACTTGCGCAGATGTCGCAAATCTCGTGGTCGGAGATGTTGTAGCATTTCCGGCAATAGTAAACGTCCGTCTTGAGTTTGGTGATGCGGTCGGCCAAGAGCATTACCTCATCGTTTTCGGCCTTGATAAGGTGCAATGCCAGCCTTAGGGCGGTGCGTTTTCCGATACCGGGCAGTTTCGCAATCTCGTTTACGGCATTTTCAAGGTTTTTTGAATACAAAGAGAGCATGGTCTGAATGATTGTCGGTTAACGGGGATGGTAAATAAGGGTGCTGAATTGGTCAAGGTGCAGTATTTCGTTGGCCACGTCCAGAATCTCATCTGCGGTGATGGCTCTGATTTGCTCGATGCTCTCTTCCGTTGTGTCGATTTCTTCAAAAAAGAAGGCGGCGTGCCCTAACGACAGCATCTCGTTCAGTTTGGTTTCGTAGGAGAGTGCCAGTTGACCGATGAACTGCTGCTTGGCATTGAAGAGTTGGCGTGTTCCTAAACGGTTTTCTCTCAGTTTTTTAAGTTCTTTATAAATCAATTCTATACATTGGTCTGTATGGTACTTTTCGCAGCCAAAGTATATCGAAAACAGGCCGGTGTCCGAGAATGGGGTGTAGCTGGCCTCGATGGTATAGGCGAGGCCTTTTTTTTCGCGGATGCCCATATTCAGGCGGGTGTTCATGCCCGGACCTCCTAATATGTTGGTCAACAGCAGAAATGGAGTCCGCTTGTCGTCGTTGACAGGGTAGGCGATGTTGCCGAGCAAGACGTTGGTTTGGGTGGTAGTTTTCCGGACTTCTTTGGTCTGCGGCAGATACGACACAAACGGTGTGCGCTTGCGTTGCAGTTCGGGTACGGTGTTGTTGCCGAAATGCCGTTCGCAAAGGCTCAGCAGTTTGCTTGCCGGGATGTTTCCCACAGAAGCCAAAACCACATTTTCTAACGTGTAATTGCCGGCAATGAACCCCAGAATGTCTTGCCGTGTCAGTTTCTTGACGCTTTGCCGCGAGCCTAAGATGTTTCTGCCCAACGGGTGACCGGCAAAGACCAGGCTTTCAAAATCATCGAAGATGAGTTCTGACGGGGTGTCTTGGTAATAGCCAATCTCTTCCAGCACGACGGTTTTCTCTTTCTCAATTTCCTTTTCAGGAAAGGTGGAATGGAAGAAAATGTCAGACAGCAGTTCAACGGCACGCGGGTACTCTTGAGACAGAAACGAGGTGTAAAAATAAGTTTCTTCCTTGGAAGTGCTTGCGTTCAAGTCGCCGCCCACCGTCTCCATACGGCTCAACAGATGGTAGGCGTTGCGTTTGTGTGTGCCTTTGAAGATGGTATGTTCCACAAAGTGGGCAATTCCCGCCTTCTGGTCATCCTCATCGCGGGTGCCGGCATTCACCAGCACTCCGAAATGGGAGATGGGTGAGTCTGTTTGTTTATGAATCAGGCGAAGCCCGTTGGAAAGTCTTACAACACAGTGTGGCATGAATCGACTGTCACTTTCTGTATCGTGTTGATGATGCTTTCATCGTAGGGCAACGATACTCTGATATAGTTGTCGGTAAAACCGCAAAGTTGGTCGTCGATGGTCTCGGCTTCTACCAAAACAGGGCGTTTTTGACCCTCACACTGTTGGTAGAAAGCCGTTTTCTTGACTTGTGAGAGTTCAATGAGCCGTGTTGTCCGTTCGTTTTTCACATCTTCGGGGATTTGGTCCTCCATCATATTGGCGGAGGTGCGAGGTCTTCTTGAATAGGTGAAAACGTGCATATAGCTAATCGGGAGACTTTCGAGGAAATTGTAGGTCTCCTCAAAATCCTCGTCTGTTTCTCCAGGGAAACCGGTGATGACATCGCAGGCGATGCAGGCGTCGGGCATCAGTTTTTTTATGAGCATCACTTTGTCAGCATATTGGCTGGTGGTGTAGCGTCTGCGCATCAATTCCAGGATGCGGTTGCAGCCCGACTGCAGGGGCAGGTGGAAGTGTGGCATCAGGATAGCGCTTTTGGCGACCAGTTTGATGATGTCGTCGCTCAGGAGGTCCGGTTCTATCGAGGAGATGCGGACACGTTCCATCAGGTTCTGTTTCACGATGGCTTTCAGCAGTTTGAGGAGGTTCTCGTCGGTGCCTCTGCCGAAGTCGCCCACGTTGACGCCGGTCAAGTTCACCTCGCGAGCCCCGGCTTCGTGTATCTTCTGGATGTTGTTCAGTACATTTTCGATAGTGTCGCTGCGGCTTTTCCCTCGTGCGATCCATACGGTACAATAGGTGCAATGGACGTTGCAGCCGTCTTGGATCTTCAGGAAAGAGCGTGTCCTGTCATGAGTTGTGGAATAGGCGTCAAAGTAGTTTTGCGGTTCGGGCAGTTCCCGTTGCATCAGATAATCGACGACATTCATCTTGTTGTGACTGCCGAAAACCTTGATGACACCGGACCATCTTTCGAGCAGTTCGGGTTTCAGGGCGCTGTAGCAGCCGACCATAATGATTGAGGCCAAAGGATTGTCGCGATGCAGTTTGGAAGCCAGGTTCCGTGTTTTCTTCTCCGCAGAGCTTGTTACGGCGCAGCTGTTGATGATGATGACTTCCGGAATGCCTCCGTGATTCCAGCCGTTTTCGACAAGTTTGGCGGCTATGGCGGAAGACTCGCTGAAGTTCAGCTTGCACCCCAAGGTGTGAATTTCAAAATTTCTCATGAGTATAGCAGTTAACTTTGGTGACTGTGATAGGGTGGATAGTCCAGCGAATAGTGCAGTCCGCGGCTCTCTTTTCTGTCCATGGCATTTCGGATGATCAGGTAGCCAACATTGATGAGGTTGCGCAGTTCGCAGATTTCAGGTATGAGGATAGATTTCTTGTAGAGGTCCTCCGTCTCGCGGTACAGAATCTCGAGCCGGTCAAAGGCCCGTTGCAGCCGGAGGTTTGAACGTACGATGCCGACATAGCTGCTCATGATGGTCTGCACCTCTTTCCGCGATTGCGTAATGAGCACCATTTCCTCGTTCAGCACGGTGCCTTCGCTGTCCCAGTCGGGAACGTCGTGGCAATATGAGATGGTTGGCAGCAGTTCGACGGACTTGAGGCAGGCACGGTGTGAGAACACCAACGCTTCAAGCAGCGAATTGGAGGCCAGCCGGTTGGCGCCGTGCAGTCCGGTAGAGGCACACTCGCCGGCGGCGAAGAGGTTCTGTATCGTAGTGGCCCCCCACTCGTCGGTCTGGATGCCGCCGCACGAGTAGTGGGCGACGGGCACGACGGGTATCATCTCTTTGGTGGCGTCGATGCCGATGCTGAGGCATTTCGCGTAGATGTTGGGGAAATGCTCAAACATCTCCTGTTTCGGGATGACAGTCGTGTCGAGATAGACATGGTCAACGCCCTGTCTTTTCATCTCGGTGTCGATGGCGCGGGCCACGATGTCTCTTGGGGCAAGGGAGCCGCGCTTGTCGTATTTGTCCATGAAAGCATTGCCAGCCGCGTCTTTGAGGATGGCGCCGGCCCCGCGCATGGCTTCCGTAATCAGGAAAGAGGGCGACTCTTTAGGATTGTAGAGGGAGGTTGGGTGAAACTGCACGAACTCCATGCCGCGAACGGCACCTTTGGCGCGATATACCATGGCGATGCCGTCGCCTGTGGCCACTTTGGGGTTTGTGGTGTGCTCATAAACCATGCCGATGCCGCCTGTGGCCATCATTGTGATCTTGGCCAGCACGGTGTCCACCGTGTTCGTCTCCGGATTGAAAATGTAAGCGCCATAGCAGGTGATGTCTTTGGAACGCCGCGTCACTTCGATGCCCAAATGATGCTGGGTGATGATCTCTAAGGCAATCCTGTTTTCGACAATCTCGATGTTCTGGTGTTTTTTTGCGGCCAGAATCAGTTTCTCCTCTATTTCATACCCCGTCATGTCTTTGTGGTGCAGCACCCTGTACTCGGAGTGTCCGCCCTCTTTGGCCAAGGCAAAACTGCCGTCTCTGTTGCGGTCAAAGTCAACGCCCCAGTTGACCAACTCCATGACGCGGTCTGTGGATTCGCGGATGGTCATTTCCACAATCTTGCGGTCTGAAAGTTCATCACCGGCCACCATAGTGTCTTGAATGTGCTTCTCGTAGGTGTCGGGCTTGTAAACAACAGACGCTATGCCGCCTTGGGCATAACGGGTCGAACCCTCGTCTGTTTTGGTTTTCGTGACCATGCAAACCTTTCCATATTCGGCTGCTTTCAGCGCAAAGCACAGTCCGGCAACCCCTGATCCGATTACAAGAAAATCAACTTCCTTACGCATTTTAAATGAAAATTTTACGAGTGCAAAGATACAAAAAACACACGAAGGTTTAAAATGAAAAAAGAGGGCTTGACACAGCCCTCTTTTTAAAAGTCAAAGTCTTAATATTGAGACTTATGCGCCAATCTGACGGCGGATGAATCCCGTGCAGGCGAGGTCTTTGTCAGCGCTCTTGATATAGTCGCGGACATTCTGTTTGCCGTCGCCGCCCATGACCAGGATTTGGTACATGAGGGTGCTCTCTTTGAAGAACTTGTTGAGTTTGCCTTGGGCGATCTTCTCAACCATCTCTTCGGGTTTGCCTTCTTGGCGAACCAGTTCGCGGTTGATTTCCATCTCGTGGTCGATAACCTCTTGCGGCACGCTGGTCTCGTCAAGTGCCACAGGGCTCATGGCGGTGATGTGCAGCGCCACGTTGTGAGCGACGGTCTTGGCGTTGTCGTCGGCCTTGTTGAAACCTACGAGTGTGGCTTTGTGGTTGCCCATGTGGTTGTAAGCCTCCACGTAAGCGGCTTCCATGATGTCAAAGTGGGGGAGTTCGATTTTCTCACCCGTCTTGCCGGTCAGTTCGGTCAGTTTTTCCGACACTTTCATGCCGTCAACCGTCATGTCGAGGAGTTCCTCGCGGGAGTTGACGCCGGCTTCCATAGCCTTGGCCATAAGGTTGTCCACAAATTGCACGAACTCGTCACCCTTGCCCACGAAGTCTGTCTCGCAAGCCACGGCCAGCAGGTATCCCTTGGTGTGGTCAGCGTTGGTTTTGGCAAGAAGTCTTCCTTCGTTTGATTCGCGGTCGGCACGTTTGGCGGCTACTTTCTGACCTTTCTTGCGGAGAATGTCGATGGCTTTCTCGAAATCGCCTTCGGCCTCAACAAGGGCTTTCTTGCAGTCCATCATTCCGATGCCGGTTTGTTGTCTCAATTTATTTACATCAGCGGCTGATATTGTTGCCATAATAAAAATTCTTAATTAGGGTTTGTAAAATTATTTTCTGCCAACGGGACGACGGGTCATCGTGCGTCTGCGCTTGCCGTCTCTGTTGTCCTCGTTCTCGTTCTGTTCCTCGTCGTTTTCAATCTCCTCTTCCTCCACTTGTGCGTCCTTGTTCATTTCGCGCTCTGCAAGTCCTTCTTTGATGGCTTCGCAGATGCTCTTCAGGATGATGGCGATGGATTTGGAAGCGTCGTCGTTTGCCGGAATCGGGAAGTCCACGGCGTTGGGGTTGGAGTTGGTATCGACGATTGCGAAAGTCGGGATGGCCAATTTGCGGGCCTCTGCCAATGCGATGTGCTCTTTCATGATGTCAACGATGAACACGGCGGCAGGCAGACGGGAAAGGTCGGCGATAGAACCGAGGTTCTTCTCGAGTTTGGCTCTTTCACGCTGGATCTGAAGTCTTTCGCGTTTTGAGATGTTCTTGAATTGAGGACTTTCAATCAGACGGTCAATGTCGCCCATTTTCTTCACGGCCTTGCGGATGGTGAAGAAGTTGGTGAGCATACCGCCAGGCCAACGTTCTGTCACGTAGGGCATGCCGACTTCCTTAACCATAGAGGAGACCGTCTCTTTGGCCTGTTTCTTGGTGGCGACAAAGAGGATCTTGCGTCCCGACTTGGCAATCTGCTTTGCGGCAGCGGCTGCTTCGTCCACTTTTTCTATGGTCTTGTTGAGGTCGATGATATGGATGCCGTTTTTCTCCATGAAAATATAAGGAGCCATGGCGGGATTCCATTTTCTTTTGAGGTGTCCGAAATGACAGCCTGCATCTAATAATTCTTCAAATTGTAATGATGACATTTTTCTTTTTTTTATTGTTTACATTCTTGAAAGCAACCGTGAAGTAGTTCAAGCCGAAATCTCCACGGTTTCGATACTAAACAAGCTTACGTCAAATGATATGTATTGGATAATACTAACGTTTGCTGAACTGGAATCTCTTACGAGCTTTCGGTTGACCCGGTTTCTTGCGTTCCACCATACGGGGGTCGCGGCGAAGGAAGCCTTGTGACTTCATGGCCGGACGGAGCTCCGGATTGATTTCGATGAGCGCTTTTGCGATGGCCATTCTCAAAGCCTCGGCCTGACCGGTGACACCGCCACCGTCAAGGTTGGCCTTGATGTCATATTGACCCATCACCTGTGCCAACTGCAGCGGCTGCTCAACCTTGTACTGCAGGGTGGGGACGCAAAAATAGTCCTTGTAGTCACGGTTGTTGACCGTAATTTGACCGCTGCCGCTTTTGATGTACAGGCGGGCAACTGCGGTTTTTCTTCTGCCTAATGTATTAATTACTTCCATTTTTGTTATTTGAGGTCTTTAACGTTGATTGATTTGGGGTTCTGGGCTGCGTGAGGATGTTCTGGTCCTACATAAATGTGGAGGTTGCGGTACAATTGGGCGCCGAGCTTGTTCTTCGGAAGCATTCCCTTGATGGCGTGCTCCAGAATGCGCTCCGGATACTTGCGCATAACCTCTTTGGGCGTGGCGAAACGCTGTCCGCCAGGGTACGTCGTGTGATGAACGTACTCTTTGTCTGTCCATTTGCTGCCAGTGAACCTGACCTTCTCTGCATTGATGATGATGACGTTGTCACCGCAGTCGAAACTCGGCGTGTAATAAGTCTTGTTCTTGCCTTTCAAAATGCGTGCCACTGCCGTTGCGAGGCGGCCGACTACCATTTCCTGGGCATCAATCAAGACCCACTCTTTCTTGACAATATTCTTGTTTGCCGAAATTGTTTTGTAACTTACTGCATCCATTTTTTCAGTTTGTTGTTTGTTTTTTGGAAGATGTCTTCACCCACATCCCCCTGATTTCTAATTAATTTTCCTTTTCTAACATAAGGACAATAATCGGTATAATTAAGGCGCGCAAAAATACACTTTTTTCGGTACGGCGCAACGGTGCCAATGTTTTTTTATTCAACACGTTTGTATCGGCTTTTTTTCCGTGCCCCTGTCGTTCTTCCCGTGGCCCGCGTGCCTATATTTTGTAAGTTTTAACATTGCTTTTCGACTTCTGGGGAGTGTCATCGGTCCCGTTCTCGTGCGCATTGCTGCCCGGCGTGACCGTAATCTGGTAGTCTTGCGTGGAGAGAGTCCTGTAAGTGCCCATGTCGTAGTTGAAGTAGGAGAGGGTGGCGGCAGGTATCAAATAGGTGCCTTCGGAACGGGGAATGAGCGTGTATTTGAAGGTCTTGGACCCCGTGACCTGGTCGCTCTTGGCAGAGATGTGCTCCGTGACACGCGGCCTCGTCACGTCAAAGTCGGCCGGAAAGTCTATGGCGAGGTCGTCAGCTGTGATGTGGTGCAGATTGCCTGTGCCCGAAACGGTGACTGTGAGCGTCAACGGACTGCTGACTCCCGTTTCCGTCTTGCTGACTGACGAACTGACGGTGAAGTTGCCCACAATCTCGGTCTTGTCGGTGGTGAGCGTGCCCGGCATGGCTTTGACTTTCAGTTGCAGTTCGTTGGAACTCAAGCTGACCTCTTTCCGTCGCGTGGTGTTGAACATGCCCCAGAATGGGTCTTGAGCCGTTGCCGGCAGCATGGCGTACATGGTGAGGTTGAGTTTGGGAATGGTCAACTTGCCCGTGCGGGTCGGATATACTGCGGTCTGCTTGATTACGAATACGTTGTATTCTTTCCCATTTACCGTTTCGGTGGTCTGTTGGGCACGGCCGGACAATTCGAGCGCGTCTATCCAAAGTCCCTCCGCCGTCGAGAAGGCAGCACGCTCTATGCTGTATCCCGATATTTCAGGCTTGATGTAGAGCTTGTGGGTCACGACAACGGCTTCGCCTTGGTACGCTTCGAGTTGCGATGCCGTGGCCTTCAGCAGGATGTCGTCTTTCCCGATCTTGTCGTCAACCTGCACTTTTTTCTGCTTGTCGTTGTTGTCCGACTGCGAGGGCTGACTCCCGAACGGCCACTCCGGCATGCTGAAGTCCCAATGGAACCAATTGTCCTGACCTCTTCCGGACTCTTGCTGCTGGGCGATTTTGGGGACTTTCACCACTTTCACGGTCACAAAGTCGGTTTTGATGATTTTTCCCTCTACCGATATGGTGACGCCGGGAATGGAAAACTCGCCCTCTTTGTTGCCGACTAAATAATAAGTATAGGTATAGGACGTGGACTTTTCGATATTGCCGTTTGTCATCGAGATGGAGACGCTGGAGCCTACCGACGGACCGCTCACCAGTTCAAATTTCCCGAAGTCGGAAGAGATGATTTCGCCTTTTTCGTTTGTGGAGACGGTGTATTGGAATTGCTGTCCTACGCCAACTTCTGACGGGGCTTTGGCTGTACACGAAAGGTCTGACTGGCTATACCCGGCGATTGCGCAAAGGATGATGCCGGAGAAGCAGATTGTTTTTATAAAGTTGAGATTTGCCATGATTTGATTTTTTTCAAACAACGTTTGGGTTAACGTTGGGAATGCGAAAATATTGTATGGAAATCAGGGCAGATGTCCGCGGCAAGGTTCAGCGGATGTAAGGCTTGACGGCCTCCCACAGCACGATGCCGGCGGCCACGGACACGTTGAGGGAGTGCTTTGTCCCGAACTGCGGAATCTCGATAGCCCCGTCGCACAACGGCAACAGCCGGTCATCTACGCCGAAGACTTCATTGCCGAGCACCAGTGCGATTTTGCCGGCGGCAGAGAAGTCGAAATCATGCAGTTTGCGGGATTCATCCACCTGCTCGACGGCCAAGATATGATACCCCGAACGCTTCAATTCTTGCAACAGAGCCGCGGCGTCTTCCACATGTTCCCACGCCACGCTTTCGGTGGCGCCGAGGGCGGTTTTGTTGATTTCCTTGTGCGGCGGACAGGCGGTGATGCCGCAGAGGTAGAGCTTTTCCGCATTGAAAGCGTCGCAGGTGCGGAAGACAGAACCTACATTGTACATGCTTCTGATGTTGTCCAATACAACCGTCACAGGGTTCTTGTGCTGTTCCTTGAATTGCGCTGTGCTCACGCGGTGCAGTTCGTCGGTGGTGAGTTTTTTCATGCTTAGAACGGGAAGTCGCTGTTGGATTGGTCGTTGTCTGGGGCGAGCGGACTGTCGTCGTTCATGCTGCTCTCCAGGATGTCAAAGTTCTGGTTCGGGCGTATGGAGGTGTCGGTGAATGTGTTGTCCGAACCGCCATACGCCTGGTCGATGTCGGTGAATTTGGTGAATTGGCTGATGAAGCGCACCCTCACGTCGCCGGTGCTGCCGTGGCGGTTCTTGGCAAACATAATCTCGGCCAGTCCTGCCGACGGGGTCTGGTCCTCAAAGGTGTCAATGTCGTAGTATTCCGGACGGTAGAGGAAGAGCACCATGTCAGCGTCTTGCTCGATAGACCCCGACTCGCGGAGGTCGGAAAGCATAGGCCTGCGGTTGCCGCCGCGTGTCTCCACCGAGCGGTTCAGCTGCGACAGCGCGATGATGGGCACGTTCAGCTCCTTGGCAAGCGCTTTCAGGGAACGGGAGATAGTGCTGATCTCCTGCTCGCGGTTGCCGCCTTTGCCGGAAACGTCGTTGCCGCCGCGCATCAATTGTAGGTAGTCCACGATGATCATCTGGATGTCGTATTTGTGCTTGAGCCGCCGGCATTTTGCCCTGAGGTCGAACACCGTGAGGGCGGGCGTGTCGTCAATGATGAGGTTGGAGTTTTGCAGCGAGCCAATGCTTTCCACCAGCTTTATCCATTCGTTTTCAGAAAGGTCCCCTTTGGAGATGTGGTCGGAGGGGATGCCCGACTCCATCGAAAAGAGACGCTGCACCAATTGGGAGGCAGACATTTCGAGGGAGAAGAAAGCTATGGGCATGTTGGCATCGATGGCGGCATTGCGCGCGATGGAGAGCACAAAGGAGGTTTTGCCCATGCCCGGTCGCCCGGCCGCAATGATGAGGTCCGACTTCTGCCAGCCGCCAGTTTTCTCGTCCAGACTCCGGATGCCTGACGGAACGCCTTGCAATTGGTCGGAGTTCTCCCGGATTTTTTCCAGGTCGTCTAAGGTGGACTTTACTACCTGATGAAGCAATTTGCTGTCTCTCTTGAAGTTATTCTCGACGATATTGAAAATCTTGCTCTCGGCGTTGTCGAGCAGGTCGAGCACGTCATTGCTTTCGTCGAAAGAGTCAGCGATGATTTCGTTGCAGTTGCGGATGAGTTCGCGGGCGACGAATTTCTCCATGATGATGCGCGCGTGATACTCGACGTTGGCGGCAGAGGCAACCTGGTTGGTGAGGGAGGCAAGGTAAGAGGCACCGCCGACCAATTCCAACATTTTATCTTTGCGGAGTTGGTTCGTTACCGTGAGCAAGTCGATGGGCTGTGCCTGCGAGAAGAGCGTCTCGATGGCATGGAAGATGTGCTGGTGCGCTTCCAGATAGAACATCTTCTCGGAGAGGAAGTCCAGCACGGTGCTTACGGAGTTGTCGTTGAACATCAAGGCGCCTAACACGGCGGCTTCAAAGTCAACCGCCTGCGGCGTGATCTTCCCGACATTGCCTAAGGTGTTCTCAATGCGGTTATAGGATAAACCTTTTGAGACCTTGTTTTCGGTAACAGGTTTGTTTTCCATAAGTTATATTTGATTAAAGAATGATGTCGATTGGGTTGCAAAAGTCCGAAAAAAAACGGAGAAGACCCATGCTTTTTTGATAAACTTATGAACAAACGAAGAATGGCCGGAGAAGGCCTAAGGGAGAAAGTCGGAATCGAAGGTGTAAGGGAGCAGGTCTTCGATGTTGCTGAAATGATAGACGGGGCCTACTTGTCCGGAGAGGATTACCTCTATGGGACGGTCGAAGCGTTTTTGGTATTCGTGCAGCACCTGCCGGCAACTGCCGCAAGGGGACACAGGACGCGATAGTGGCTTGTCAGGGTTTATAGCGGTGATGGCAAGCGCCACGAACGGCACGTCCGGGTATTTGGCCGACGCCGCAAATGCCGCCGTCCTCTCTGCACACAGCCCGCAAGGATAGACGGCATTTTCCTGGTTGCTGCCTGTGACCACCTCCCCGTTTCCCAGCAGGAGCGCGGCTCCGACCTGAAAACGAGAATAGGGTGCGTAAGCCCCGGCCGCGGCCTGTTCCGCCGCCGTTATCAGTTTTGACAGGCGATCCGGAATCTCCTTGCGCTCTTCATAGACGATGGCCTCTGATTCGATTTTCAATTTTTTCACAACAAGATGATTTAGATTCTGTCCAAAACGGTTTTGCAGAGCAGTTCGATTTGGTCTTGGTAGGTGTTGAGGAACTTCCCGGTGGTTCGGTTGGCGATAATCAGGCATACGGTAAGCGTGTGATGCCCAAGCAGGTTGCCGAGTCCGTATATGGCGGAACATTCCATTTCCATATTCGTGATCCGTTTGCCGTTGAAAGAGAATGATTCCATTCGGGCGTTGAGGTCGGGGTACTTCAGCGGGATGCGCAGTCGGCGTCCTTGCGGTCCGAAGAAGCCGGGCGCGCTCACGGTGATGCCTTGGTGCATGTCAAAGGCGATGCGTTGCAGCATCTGCGAGTCGCCGGGCGTACAGTAGGGTTTGGAGAGATTTTCGCCCCATTCCGTATGCTGTATGAACGCATTTGTCAGATCCTCTTCGTCCCAGTCGCCACAGTCATAGAACTGCAGCAGGCCGTCGATGCCCAGGCCGTCGGAGGCTGCAACAAAGGAGCCACACTCAATGTCCGGCTGCAGTGCGCCTGAAGTTCCGATTCTGACGACGTTCAGTGCGCGGTGCTCGGTTTTGACCTCCATGCTCTTCAGGTCGATGTTGGCAAGCGCATCCAGTTCGGTGAGCACGATGTCGATGTTGTCTGTGCCCATGCCCGTAGAGATGACAGAAATCCGCTTGTCGCCGTAATAACCTGTGATGGTGAAAAGTTCGCGGTTGTGTTTCTTTGTCTCCACCCGGTCGAACAGACTTGCAACAACGGGCACGCGCCCGGGGTCGCCGACAAGAATCACATTGTCAGCCAGTTCTTCAGGGTGCAAATTGAGATGATAAATCGCCCCGTCCTTATGCAGGGGAAGTTCTGATGCTTGTATTTTCATGATGCTCGTTTTTTTTTGAATGGTGCAAACATACAAAAAATGTGCCACGGTTGCCGCACAAAAATCAGGCGAACAGGCTGTCAAGCAGTTGGAGGTATTCGGCAGACTCGGCGAGTATCTGTTTGATGGCCGCATTCTCATCGAGCTTGCCGATGACTGCGGTTCTTTCAGCCTCGTTGCGGAATGTGGCGTTTCGGAACTCGTTGTCGTAGTCTTTCTTGCGCGTGGCATATACCTGGTCGCATATAAACTGTTGAATCCGTTTTGCTTCGGCAACGGCCTTGGCCCACATTTCGTCGGTCAGCCCTGTTGCTTCGTTGCCGTAGAGGGATAGGAGGGCAAAATAGGCATGGCGCAGTTTCTCTTTCGGGTAGGATGCCCAGATTTCGTCATAACGGCCGTGTATTTCCTCCCACGAGTTGAGGACGTTGCTGTTGATGTCGCGGATGAGGTTCTGAACGTCATAGTCGTGCATCAGTTGCCCGCCCATGTTGATCCAGGCATTGTTGAGGTTGTTCTTGAACTCTTTGGCGAGGTCGCGGATGCTGGTGCCGGGGTTGTCGTTGAGATAGAAAGCGATGTTGCGGACCGCGTAATAGACGATCATGTCCGCGTAGGCATGGTAGGCCTCCACGGGCTTGATGATGCGGACTTTGCGTTTGCTGCATTCTACGCCTTCGCCATAGACTGTTATGCTGCGCACCTTGTCAGGTTCGTGTTCGAGCAGTCGTTTGCCTATTGCCCGAAGAGTGTCCTCATCGGCAGGCTGGCTGCGTTCGCTTTCGGGCAGGCACGACTTGGCAGTCCAGCGTTCCAACAACTCCCGTCCCTTCAGCACCTCTTCGATTGTGTCTGGAGCAAACGTTTCAAATTCAATGTGTTGGATTTTCCGTTTGCGGATATCCCGTTTGCGGTATTTAGAGGTGTTGCGGGCAATGGCGAACATATTGTACATCCACCAGAATGCCGGCATCACTTCCAAGACATTGTCGGACACGTTGTTGTTGACGAGGCTGAAGGGCAGTTTAATGTTCAACTCGTGCGGAAAGTCGCCCTTTGAGAGCAAGGTGAACGAGGCGAACTTGGAGGAGTGCTTGACGCTGGAGCACAGGCCGGGCCAGAAGCCGCGGCCGGCCACGATTTCGCCGTCGGTGGCGCGGCTGTTGTGGTTGGAACCGATGGTGGCGCCGGCGGCCAGGTTGCTTTGCCCCATCACGCATGCCGATATGAGGAACGAGTTGTTGTGGTGCTGCTCGTGCGACGGGAAGATGAGGTTGTTGAGCACCTCGCAGCACGAAATGGTGGAGTTGTCGCCCAATACGGAGTAAATCACCCGCGCGCCGTATTTGAGGTTGCAGTTGTCGCCCAACACAAACCGGGTGGCCACGACAGAGTAGAAAATGTGGCAGCCGTATCCCGTGATGCCGTTCACCATGATGACGCCCTCGCCGATCTGGGTCGGCTCCTCCTTGGATGAGTTGATGGTGATGTTCTTGAGTTTGTTCGCGCCTTTGATGTAGCAGTACGGTCCGATTTTCGCGTCTTTCAAGATCCAGGTGTTCTTGATGACGCAAGCTTCCCCGATGGTGCCGTAATAGCCCCGGCGGTTGTCAAAACTGTTTTGGGTTATCTCTTTGAGCCGTGACTGCAACGGCTTGTTGTCCGTGTATTTCGCCCACAAGTACGCATCGGCGGTGATCATGCCGTCAAAGGGCAGGATGGCGCGCCCGCCGTTTTCGTTCATCACGTCCAGCCAGACGCGTACGTCCTCCGACTCGCCCTCTTTGATGATGCCGTTGCCGAACTTGGCATGGTTGGTGTTCGATATCTCCTGGATGTTGAACAGGACACAACGGTCCCCGATGATGTAGTTGGCCATGTAATGCACGTCGTGGATGGCTACGTCGTCGCCGATGTCGCACGATATGATGCTGCTCCCCGTGATGCCGGCCGGCAACCTGAGGTCGTGGTATTGCAAGGTCACTTTCCGCACTCGCCCGATGCGCACCAAACCGAAAAAGTGGTTGTTTCGCACCATGTTGGTGTCAAAGATGTCGGTGACCCAAAGGTCGTCCCAGTTGGAACAGGTGTTGCCGTTGATGACCAGCCGCTCTATCTCGTCCGAACGGAGATGACGCCAGCCCGTGTCCGGCACTTTTACTTGCAAGTTTCGGTAGTAGAACTCGTCATGACCGTCGTGCAGATATTGGTTGTCAATGAAATTCTGGTATATGCGGTCGTAGGGGAGTATGGTTACGTTGTCCATTGTGTGTTTTCTTGTTTTAATGTGTTGAAATATAATGCTTTATGTAGATAGTGGGTTGGCGTTGGTTTTAAAACAAGTCGCAAAAATAACATTTTCGGGGAATGATTATTCGTTTGGAATGAATTTCATTTACTTTTTGTCCAGAAAACGACATGTGAAAATAATACAACGCACGTTACCGACGGAATCCCGGCCGTCATTGCAACGTATGACAACCTTTTATTATTTCTGACTGACTGTAAAAGATTGGCAATCAATCACAAGCAAGACTGACAACCATAAAAAACACGTATTTGTGTTTCTTTATGAAAATGGATAGTGATTTTTGTGTTTTCATAATATCAATTCCGATTTATTAACAACGATAGATTCAAGTGACGAAGATATAAAAAATGCGCCGGAAAATCGAAAAAAAAGCACCTTTCCCACTCCCCGTTTTTATAACTTTCTAAATTGAACTTATCGGCTGCCGCACGAATTTAGAATTTAGAATGCAGAATGTAGAGGCGTCACGCCTCACACATTCCTAATTAGGTCTTACGTCAGCCCCGGCTTAGTGCGTGGTGAGATTCCCCCATTCGTCGATGTTGAGCCTCTTCGAGGCTCTGTTTGGCTTGGGGCGCGGCTTGCTCCGACGGTTTCACCGTCGGTTATGGTCATTGGCGGCTCAACGAGCCGCCAATGATTGGGCATCTCCGATGCCCGAACACTGCGAGAACTTCTTTGT
>CAVIJD010000042.1:0-15050 GCA_963643165.1 bacterium
TCGCAGCCGACGGTTCCGCTCCCTTGCGGTCGCTGCACCGCCGGTTATGGAGCAGTCTGCCTGCGGCAGCCCGCTTTCGCCCTCTCCGAGGGCGTTGCGCAAGTCGCTCCTTCTTCCATCATAAGTCGCAAGTCAGCCCTGGCAAAGAAGACCTCGCAGTGTTCGGGCATCGGAGATGCCCAATCAATGGCGGCTCGTTGAGCCGCCATTGACCATAACCGACGGTGAAGCCGTCGGAGCAAGCCGCGCCCCGATCTAATTAGAGCCTCGAAGAGGCTCAACAACGACGATTGGGGAAATCTCACCACGCACAAAGCCAGGGCTGACGTAAGACTTAATTAGGAATTAGGAATGTGCGAGGCGTGACGCTTTGCATTCTACATTCTACATTCGTGCGGCAGCCGTGTACATTCTTGAGTGTCCGATATTTTTTATATTTGCGCACTCATTCTACTAACTAAACTACCCTATTCTCCTTATCGCTCTTTCCACACTTGTTCGTTCTTTCAAACACACTGTATTTGCCTTTAACATTACACATCATAAAACAAACGAAGATGAAAACTAAACGCTTAACAATCACAATGATGGGCATTATCTTAATGTCCGTCCTGTTTCTCTCCCCCCTTTTCGGGCAAAATGAGACCATTCCTGAGCCAACCATAAAGAAAGAGAAAAAAATCAGTTATTATCAATCTGCAGACATCGGATTCGGGTTCGGCGCATCTAAAAGCCATAATCTGTATTGCAAGCCGCAGCCGTGGAGCGTCTTTGTGAACGAAACCCATGGCATCCAGTTCAACCCGCACCTTATGTTAGGCCTCAACATCGGCTTTATGTACATCTCGCCTGCCGCCTGCAACAGCCAGTATCACAACATCTATTTTTCGGGCGGTTTGGATTTCCGTTACACAATTCTGAAAAACAAATGGTCGCCGTTCTTGATGCTCAACCTCGGCAGCGGCGTTGATGTGTTTTTACCTGAGGGATCTTCAACAACGAAAATGAGAGCACAATTCCTACGAGACGCAAAAGGTGCCGTTTATGCCGGATGCCGCTATAAATTCGGACAACGCAAAGAAGTCTATTGTGCCTTAGGCACAGAGTCGCTCTTTTGGGGTCCTGCCCTACGCATTGGCGCAAGGTTTTAATCTTTGTGACGCATGTCATTATTTTTGTTTAGTTTTCTTAACAACCACAATCTTTCAACCCATCATTTTGCAACACAATAAAAAAAACGACACTATCATGAAAAAAATCATCATACTTAACCTTTTTGTTCTGTTTTCAATTTCCCTTTTCGGGCAAAATGAGACATTTTCTGACCAACCCCAAAAGAAAGAGAAAAAAATCAGCTATTACCATGCCGTTGACATTGGCACGGGCTTCGGCGCATCTAAAAGCCATAATCAGTATTGCAAACCGCAGCCGTGGAGCGTCTTTGTGAACGAAACCCATGGCATACAGTTCAACCCGCACCTTATGTTAGGCCTCAACATCGGCTTTATGTACATCTCGCCTGCCGCCTGCAATAGTTATTGCCACGACTTGTTTTTCAACTACGGCTTGTCTTTCCGCTATACGATCCTGAAAAACAAATGGTCGCCGCTCTTGATGCTCACGATGGGCAATGGCATTGAAGTTTTCGTGCCCGAAGAAAATACATCCTGGAAAATGAAAGCACAGTTCTTTCAAGGAGTCAACACATCGTTGTATGCCGGATGCCGTTATGAGTTCGGCTGTCACAAAGAAGTTTTCGGCGCATTGGGGGTTGAAGCACTCATCTTCGGTCCCGCCCTCCGTATCGGCGTAAGATTTTAATGGCAAAAAATATACTCCTCGCTGAATTTTTGCTATTTTTGCCGTTTTGAAAATTTCAACATCTATATTTCATGAAATATACTGAATATAAAGGACTTGATTTACCCAAAACAGGTGAAGAGATAAAAAAATATTGGGAGGAGAACGACATTTTCGCAAAAAGCCTTGCCGCCCGCGAAGGACACGAACGCTTTGTCTTTTTTGAGGGACCTCCGTCCGCCAATGGCATGCCCGGCATCCACCATGTGATGGCCCGCACCATCAAAGACATCATCTGCCGCTACCAGACCCTTACGGGCAAGTATGTCGGCAGGAAAGGCGGCTGGGACACCCACGGTCTTCCCGTAGAACTGGGCGTTGAGAAAACGCTGGGCATCACCAAAGAGGACATCGGCAAAACCATCTCGGTGGAAGACTACAACAAAGCCTGCCGCCGCGAGGTGATGAAGTTCAAGGACAAATGGGACGACCTGACCCGCGAGATGGGCTACTGGGTTGACCTGGAGCATCCTTACATCACTTTCGACAACAAGTACATTGAGACGGTTTGGTATCTGCTGTCGGAACTCTACAAGAAAGGGCTGCTCTACAAAGGCTACTCCATCCAACCCTACTCGCCCGCTGCAGGCACGGGACTCAGCTCGCACGAGCTGAACCTGCCCGGCTGCTACCGCGACGTGAAAGACACAACCTGCACGGCACAGTTCAAAATCAAAAAGACGCAAAGCGTAAAACTGCCGTTCGGGCTTTCTGAAGTGCCGGACAACCTCTACTTCATCGCCTGGACCACCACGCCGTGGACCTTGCCCTCCAACACCGCCCTCGCTGTAGGCCCTAAGATAACCTATTGCCTCGTGGAGACATTCAACCCCTATTCGGGGGATGCCGTTAAAATCGTAATCGCCAAAGACCTGCTCGCCTCCTACCTGAAACCGGATTGGGCGAACCTCGACTTCAGCGAATACAAACCGGGCGACAAGAACATACCCTACCGCATTTTAGGCGAAGAGAGCGGCAACAACCTCGTAGGGCTGGAATATGAACAACTCATTCCCTATATGACCCCGTCGGGAGATGCCTTCCGCGTAATTCCAGGCGACTACGTGACCACCGAAGACGGCACGGGCATCGTACACATCGCACCCACTTTCGGTGCAGATGACAAGCGCGTGGCCGCCGATGCCGGCATCGCCCCGATGACCGTAACGGACAAAAACGGCCAAACCGCCCCTATGGTAGATAGAACCGGCAAGTTCTTCCTCCTGCAAGACCTGGACACCGACTTTGTGGCGCAGCACGTCAATGCCGAACTGTACGGGACCGTAGCCGGACGCTACGTGAAACCCGACTACGAGAAAGAGGGCGAGAAGCACGACGAGACGTTAGACGTAACTATCTGCCTCTGGCTCAAAAAAGAGCACAAGGCTTTCAAGATAGAAAAGCACCTGCACAACTATCCCCACTGCTGGCGCACCGACAAGCCCATCCTCTACTATCCGCTCGACTCCTGGTTCATCAGAACAACCGCCTACAAAGAGCGTATGATAGAACTCAACAAAACCATCCGCTGGAAACCGGCCGCCACAGGCTCCGGACGTTTCGGCAACTGGCTCGAGAACCTGGTGGACTGGAACCTGTCGCGTTCACGCTTCTGGGGCGTGCCGCTCCCCGTGTGGACCACCGAGGACAAAAAAGAACAAATCTGCATCGGCTCCATCGAGCAGCTGATGAACGAAATCGACAAGTCCATCAAAGCCGGCTTCATGACCGAGAACCCTTACGCCGGCTTCAAGGCAGGCGACATGAGCGAGGAGAACTACCGCAGCATCGACCTTCACAAACCCTATGTGGACAGCGTCATCCTCGTCTCCCCCACCGGCAAGCGTATGGTCAGGGAGAGCGACCTCATCGACGTATGGTTCGACTCCGGCTCCATGCCGTACGCCCAACTGCACTACCCGTTTGAGAACAAAGAGCTCTTTGAGAAGAACTTCCCCGCCGACTTCATCGCCGAGGGCGTAGATCAGACCCGCGGGTGGTTCTTCACACTGCATGCCATCGCCACAATGCTGTTCGACAAAGTGGCCTACAAGTCTGTCGTCTCCAACGGCCTGGTGCTGGACAAAAACGGCAACAAGATGTCGAAGCGCCTCGGCAACGCCGTGGATCCGTTCTACATTCTGGAGAAATACGGTCCCGACGCCACCCGCTGGTACATGATAACCAACGCTTCGCCGTGGGACAACCTCAAATTTGACGAGTCGGGCATCGGCGAGGTGCAACGCAAGTTCTTCGGAACACTTTACAACACCTACAGTTTCTTCGCCCTCTACGCCAACATTGACGGCTTCACCTACAGCGAACCTGACATCCCGATTGAGAAACGGCCGGAGATTGACCGCTGGATCCTGTCAGAACTCAACACCCTGGTAAAACATTGCCGCGAGAACTACGCCGACTACGAACCCACAAAGGCAGGACGCGAAATCCAAGACTTTGTAGATTCCTACCTCAGCAACTGGTACGTACGTCTCTGCCGCCGCCGCTTCTGGAAAGGCGACTACTCGGAGGACAAGATCTCGGCCTACCAGACCCTCTACACCTGTATGGTCACCATCGCCAAAATAGCCTCACCCATCGCGCCGTTCTTCATGGACCGCCTGTACCTTGACCTCAACGCCGTTTCAAAGAAAGAAGACTTCGCTTCTGTCCACTTGACAGACTATCCGCAAGTGCAGGAAGAATTGATTGACAAGGCGTTAGAAGAGCGGATGCAACTTGCCCAGCAAATTTCATCCATGGTTCTCTCCTTAAGAAAGAAAACCAACCTGAAAGTGCGTCAGCCGCTGGCAAAAATCATGATCCCCGTGACGGGCGAGAGTCTCAAACTGCAGATCTCAAAGGTTCAAGACCTGATTCTGCACGAAGTCAACGTGAAAGAACTCCTGCTTGTCGGCAACAACGAAGGCATGTTCGTAAAGAGCATCAAGCCAGACTTCAAGAAATTAGGGCCCAAGTGCGGCAAGATTATGAAGAAAGTGGCAGAACGCATCGTCGGGCTGTCGCAGGCTGACATTGCCACATTGGAAAGCGGCTCAGAACTCGTGTTAGACGTTGAGGGACAGAGCGTAACCATCGGCAAAGAAGACGTGGAAATACACACGCAAGACATCCCCGGATGGGTAGTGGCAAGTCAGAACACCCTGACCGTGGCGTTAGACATCGAAGTGAGCGAGGAACTGAAAAACGAAGGTCTTGCCCGCGAATTTGTCAAACAGATCCAAACCTACCGCAAAGACAACGGCTTTGAAGTGCTTGACCATATAAAGATAACTGTAGAGAACAATCCGGCCATCGTGACGGCGCTCACCACCTTCGAGGACTACATCAAAAACGAAACCTTGTGTTCTTCGCTCGCCTTTGCAGAACCCGCAGACGGCGAAGCCACCGTTGATGTTGAGGGCATCGTGCTGAAAATCTCCGTTGTCAGAGAAGCTTAAGCCATGGCCGAATATCAGGACGACAACATCATCACCCTAAACTGGTACGAGCATATCCGCACCCGGCCAGGCATGTACATCGGGAAAACCGGAGACGGCACCTCCCCGGACGACGGTATCTACATTCTGCTGAAAGAGGTGTTGGACAATGCCATTGACGAGTTCATGAACGGCTACGGCAAAGCCATTGACGTTACCATCCGCGAAAAAAGGGTCTCCATCCGCGACTATGGCAGGGGCATCCCGCTGAACAAGATGGTAGATTGCTACTCCAAGATGAACACGGGACGCAACTTCAAAGGCGACTTTGCCTCCATCGGCATGAACGGCGTCGGCGTGAAGGCCGTAAACGCGCTCTCCACCTCCCTGCTCGTGCAGAGCGTACGCGACGGCAAGATGAAAAAGGCGGAGTTCTCGCGCGGGCTTCTCGTGCAAGAATACCCCATCGCCGACACTGACGAGAAAAACGGGACTATGGTCTCGTTTCTCCCCGATGACTCCATTTTCGTAAACTACGAATGGTACACAGAGCACATCGAAAAGCTGCTTTGGTACTACGTTTATCCCAACAAAGGGCTGACCATCAACTTCAACGGCCAGAAATTCTATTCCAAAAACGGACTGATAGACCTGCTGAACAAGGAGACCGAAGAGACGCGGCTTTACGAGCCCATCCACCTCAAAGAGGAGAACTTTGAATTTGCCATGGTTCACACCGGCCGCAAATATGGCGAAGACTACTTCACCTTTGCCAACAGCCAGTACACGGCACACGGCGGCGCACACCAACAGGCCATGCGCGAGGCTTTGGTCAAGACCTTCCGCGACTTCTACAAAAAGAACTTCGAGGCCGCCGACATCCGCAACTCCATAACCGCCACCATGTCGATTAAAGTCAAGGACCCGATCTTCGACTCGCAGACCAAGACCAAACTGACCTCCGACTATATGGAGCCCGACGGACAAAGCATCCGCAACTACGTGAACGACAAGATGGGGCGGCTGCTCGACAACTATTTGCACCGGCATCCCGAGGTTTCGGAAGTCATCCTAAAGAAAATACAAGAGGCTGAAAAGGAGCGCACCGCCATCAGCAATCTCAAAAAACAGTCGAAAGACCTGCAGAAGAAAGTCAGTCTGAACAACAGCAAGTTGCGCGACTGCCGTTACCATTTCAACACGAACGACGCCCGCCGGTTGGAGACGATGATCTTCATCACGGAGGGCATCTCGGCTTCGGGTTCCATCACGCAGTCGCGCGACGCCAACACCCAGGCGGTATTCAGTCTGATGGGCAAGCCCGCCAACATCATCAAAAAGAAGAGCGCCATTTACGAGAACAAAGAGTTGGCGTTGTTGCTCGCCGCGTTGAATCTGGAAGACGGAACTGAGGGACTTCGTTACAACAACATCGTCATCGCCACCGATGCCGATGTGGATGGCATGCACATACGGCTGTTGCTGCTCGCTTTTTTCCTGCAACTGTTCCCCGACGTGGTACGGTCAGGGCACGTTTATGTGCTTCAGACCCCGTTGTTCAGGGTGCGCAACAAGCAGAAAACCTACTATTGCTATTCGGAAGAGGAAAAACAGGAGGCCATAAAGAAACTGAACGGCAAGCCGGAGATCACGCGGTTCAAGGGACTTGGCGAAATCTCGCCCAAAGAGTTCAAGGGCTTCATCGGCGACTCCATACGGCTCGAGCCCGTATTGCTTGACCCCAAAGCAAACATCGACGCCGTCATTGAATACTATATGGGCAACAACACGGCAGAACGGCAGAACTTCATCATGGAAAACCTGCGCGAGGAAATCGACAATTTTTCTGAAGAATCGTAATTGCCCTTTAAACCTTGGCTGTTTTTTTTATTCTTAAAAAATGTTTTTCACACGTGTGAAACGAAAAAAAAACTATTTTTGCCGCTTGAACGAAAAAACACATTATTCAAATAACAAAACACAAAAAAATCAAAACTAAGATGAAAAAGCTTTCCATTTTGTTGGCAGCGATTGTGATTGCAGCACCTGCATTCGCACAGTTCACGCCTAAAACGGCTCATCAGTTCACAGACAAGGCCAACTTCTCAAAAGTTGAAAAACAAATCAAGGCCAGAGCATCCAAGAGCGGCGCAGGCGCAATGGAGGTCAACTACCTCTACGCACTTGACAACTACCTCGGCGGACAGAACACTACAAGACACGGCTATCCCCTGCAGTATGACTCATTAGGATTGTTCGGAAGCACAACGCCTTGGCATCCTAACCTTCACGGATGGGCTCAGACTTTCGACTTCACGAATGATGACGTTTGGAACTACAGCAACACCGATGAGAACGGTGCCGAAATTCCGACCATCTCTCTGAATCAGAGCGCTTCTCTGAACATCGACTCTGTCTATATCATGGGTGGTTATTTCCGCGAGGCCAACACCCCTGCTGGCACAATGGACACGCTGATTGTCGGTTTCCTGACAGACCTCGACACCAATGACCTCATGCAGCTGACCTATACCTCAACGGGTCAAATCGCTTGCAAATTCTACGCTGTAGGTTACGATGCCGCTACGGGCGTTCAGACCAGCGCAGTGGTTGTCAAATACCCGATGGGTGACGCACAAGTTTGCGAAGTTGACGAAGAAGGCAGCTACTATCCTCAGATTTACTCCATCCCCGTTGGTATCACCAACATTGCCGGCAAAGTTTGGAACGTTGCTTACACGTTCAAGAGAGGCTATGACATCGCCCTCAACGACACCCTTTACAACGCTTCTTACTTCACCGCTTTCATCTTCGAAGATCCCCGCGTTGACTATTCTTTCGGTTCTGAAGAACTGATCAACAATATGAACCAGGGCGGTTTTATTGACACGGACATCCGTTACAACCATTATGATGAAAGCGACTGGATGTACGGCATCTACGGACCTTCTGTCATGTGGCATTCTACCGCTGGTTTCGACTATCCTTACCTTGGACTGTATGTTTCCTGCAACGACTGCGAATGGGTTGGCGTAGAGGAAATGGCAAAAGAGAACCTCACGGTTTATCCTAACCCCGCTACCAACAACATCACGGTCAACACCGGCAGCGACAAACAAATGCTGGTTGAAATGTTCAACCTTGTTGGTCAAAGAGTTTATAGCGAAAACGTTATCAACAGCACGAAGATCAACGTTTCCAACCTCAAGGCTGGCGTTTATTTGCTGAAAGCTAACAACCATACCGCTAAAGTTATCGTGAAATAATATCTGACATCAGATAACAACACATCTACAGAGGGGCTGCATCAGAATGGTGCAGCCTCTTTGTTTTGTGTAGTTACCCAAAAAAACGGGCAGACAAAGGAACGTTAGTTTATTGTATCTTTGCCGCTTGAAAAACAACAGTCGTTCCCCTTTAAACATAAGGGGAAACTAAAAAAACAAATACAAGAATATGGCAGAATGTAATCATGATTGCGGCAACTGCAGTCAGCAAGGCTGCGAGAAGAAAGACCTCCGGGAAAAGCCGAATCCCAAAAGCAACATCAAGAAAGTTATCGGCATTGTCAGCGGCAAAGGCGGCGTCGGCAAGAGTTCCGTCACCTCGTTGCTGGCGGTTATGCTCCGTCGCAAGGGATACCGCGTCGGCATTTTAGACGCCGACATCACCGGCCCCTCCATTCCCAAAATGTTCAACCTGCACACACTCGTTCAAGGCAGCGAGGAGGGCATCTATCCCGTAGAGACCGAAAATGGCATCTATGTGATGTCGGCAAACCTGCTCACACACGACGAGAAAACGCCCGTAATATGGCGCGGCCCGTTAGTCGCCGGCATGGTAAAACAATTTTGGACCGAAGTAATCTGGGACAACATCGACTTCCTCTTGGTGGACATGCCTCCCGGCACCGGCGACGTGCCGCTCACAGTATTCCAGAGCATCGCCTTAGACGGCATCATCATGGTCACCTCGCCGCAAGACCTGGTTTCGCTCATCGTAAGCAAAGCCGTGAACATGGCCGGCATGATGAACATTCCCATTCTTGGACTTGTAGAAAACTACAGCTATGCACGTTGTCCGCACTGCGGCGAGAAAATAGAGATTTTCGGGAAAAGCCATGCCGAAGAGGTAGCCAAAGAGTTTCATCTTAAACTGCTGGCACAAATGCCGATTGAGCCCGCATTGGCCAGTCTGGCCGACAAAGGCGAAATAGAAAAAGCCGAAGCTCCGGACCTTATTCCCGTAGTTGACACCCTCGAAAGTCTCCCGGCTAACGTTTAACCGCTCATCATCCTACTGACATGCGCCAATACCTTGACCTTCTCCGCACCATCCTCGAAAAGGGAACGGACAAGTCTGACCGAACGGGCACAGGCACCCGCAGTATTTTCGGATACCAGATGCGGTTTGACCTGGCCAACGGTTTCCCATTGCTCACCACCAAGAAACTGCACCTGCGCTCCATCATCTATGAACTGCTTTGGTTCTTGAGGGGCGACACAAACATCCGTTTTCTGAACGAAAACGGAGTCTCCATCTGGGACGAATGGGCAGACGCGAATGGCGACCTCGGGCCGGTTTACGGGAAGCAATGGCGCTCGTGGCACTGCACGGACGGCAAAGACATTGACCAGATCAGTCAGGTCATAGAGCAGATAAAACACAATCCTGACTCCCGCCGGCTGATGGTGAGTGCCTGGAATGTGGGTGAGATTGACCAGATGGCGTTGCCGCCGTGCCACATTCTCTTCCAGTTCTATGTAAATGAGGGGAAACTCTCGATGCAACTCTACCAGCGCAGTGCCGACGTGTTCTTAGGCGTGCCGTTCAACATTGCCTCCTATGCCCTCTTGCTGCTGATGACGGCACAAGTTTGCGACCTGAAGCCCGGCACGTTCGTACACACCTTAGGCGACGCTCACCTCTACAACAACCACCTTGACCAAACCCGGTTGCAACTCACGCGCGAACCGAGGGACCTGCCGGTTATGACCCTCAACCCGGACGTCAAGGACATCTTCCATTTCCATTATGAAGACTTCCAACTGACGGGCTACGACCCCCACCCGCACATCAAAGCTGATGTGTCTGTTTAGCATTTCACAAGCAAAAAAATAAAAAAACTGATATTATGAAATCCATAGACCAATTCAACTTCAACAACCTGAAAGTTCTCGTCCGTGTCGATTACAACGTACCCTTGGACGAACAATTCAACGTGACGGACTGCACGCGCATCGTGCGCACAAAAGAGACCGTTGGCAAAATACTGCGCGACGGCGGCACCGTAATCCTGATGTCGCATTTAGGACGTCCTAAAGGCGAGGTTAACGACAAATACTCCTTGCGCCACATCGTGAAAGCGGTGTCGGAGATCCTGGGGCAAGAGGTAGTTTTTGCCGGCGACGTGCTGGACGACAAAACCGCCGAAACCGTCAGCGGCCTGAAGCCCGGCTCCATCGCATTGCTGGAGAATCTTAGATTTCATGCGGAAGAAGAGAAAGGAGACCAAGGGTTTGCCAAAGCCATCGCGCGCCTCGGTGACGTGTATGTGAACGACGCATTCGGCACCGCCCACCGCGCCCATGCCTCTACCGCCACCATTGTACAAGAGTTTCCGGGCAAGGCTTTCGCCGGCTATCTGCTGTATAACGAAGTGAGCAGTTTAGAGAAAGTGCTCAACGGACAAGAACGCCCGTTCACTGCCATCATCGGCGGGTCGAAGGTCTCGACCAAGATCAACATCCTCACCAACCTGATGACAAAAGTAGATAACCTCATCGTAGGCGGTGGCTTGAGTTACACCTTCTTGGCCGCCATGGGCTACAAAATCGGCAACTCGCTGTTTGAGCCCGACATGCTGCCCGTAGCCAAAGAAATCCTGAAGAAGATAGAAGCCTCCAACACCCGGTTCTATTGCAGACTTGACAGCGTCTGCGGCGACAAGTTCGGCGAAGACGCCCAAGTGCTCACCACCGAAGACAACAACATCCCTGACGGCTGGGAAGCGCTGGACATCGGCCCCAAGACCTGCCGCAGCATCGCACAGGTCATCAAAGAGTCCAAAACCATCCTCTGGAACGGGCCTGTCGGCGTGTTCGAGTTCGACAAGTTCAGCAAGGGAACAAAAGCCGTGGCCGTGAGTGTGGCCGCCTCCACATTGGCCGGAGCATACTCCGTAATCGGCGGCGGCGACTCCATTGCCGCCATCAACAAGTATGACCTCGCCGACTACATCTCCTACATCAGCACTGGCGGCGGCGCCATGTTGGAATACCTGGAGGGGAAAGAACTGCCCGGCATCAAAGCCCTGAACGAGAACTAACCAAATCCATGTAAAATAATACGCTATGATCAACCCTAACTATTATTGTGTCATCATGGCCGGAGGCGTGGGCGCACGCTTCTGGCCTATGAGCAACAGCAAAACCCCAAAACAATTCCTTGACATCTTAGGTGAAGGCAAAACTCTGATTCAAAAGACATTCAACCGTTTTGCCAAAATCTGCCTCAAGGAGAACATCTACATCGTCACCAACAAACAGAACAAAGAACTGACCATGCGTCAGTTGCCCGACATCTCGGAAGACCAGGTCATATTAGAGCCCTACCGCCGCAACACGGCACCGTGCATCGAATATGCCAACCAGAAGATCAAAAGCCGGAACCCGAACGCCGTAATTGTCGTCGCGCCCTCCGACCACGTCATCCTCGACGAAAATACCTTTGTGAACGTCATCGAACAGGGACTGGCCGCTGTTACCGACAACGACTGGCTGCTCACCATCGGCATTCGCCCCTCGTCGCCCAACACAGGATACGGCTACATCCAGTACGACGAAGACAAAAGATACGACAAGAACGATGCCATCTATGCCGTGAAAACCTTCACGGAGAAACCGGAACTGGAAATGGCTCGCCACTTTATCGAAAGCGGCGACTTTCTCTGGAACGCCGGCATCTTCATGTGGTCGCTGTCGTCCATCGAAAAGGCTTTTGACAGTTTCCTCCCCGACGTGTCCAGCCTGTTCAAACAAGGCGACGGACTCTACAACACAGAGAAAGAGCAGGAGTTCATTGACCACATCTATCAAGTGTGCAAAAACATCTCCATCGACTATGGCATCATGGAAAAAGCCCGCAACGTGAAAGTGTATGCCGCCGACTTCGGCTGGTCTGACCTCGGCACCTGGGGCTCTCTCTACAACTTGCGCAAAAAAGACAGCAAACAGAACGTCATCTCCGGAAACCACGTCAAGGCTTACGAAACCACCAATTGTATAGTAAACGTTCCCAAAGACAAGGTTGTCGTTTTGCAAGGTCTTGAAGACTACATCGTTGTAGAGAACGACAACATCCTGCTGATCTGCCGCAAATCTGACGAGCAGCAAATCCGCCAGTACGTCGCCGACGTGCAAGTGGACTTCGGGAACAAGTACATTTAGTCTTTTCTTCGTGAGGAGACATCCTACATATTTGCATAGGACAAACAAACTGGCAACAGTCAGTCTGTTTGTCCTTTTTGGCATAATTGCCAGTTCCGTGCAGGCGCAGCATGAGGACAGCACGGCGGTAAGGATGCTTGATGAGGTCAACATCGGCGGGTGGTTCTTCAAAACGGAGACCAGTACCGCTGCGGTGCAGACGCTCACCACCATGCAATTGCGCGAACTCCCCACGCTACAGTTGTCGGATGCCATCAAATACTTGTCGGGGGTGGTTGTAAAAGACTATGGCGGCACCGGAGGCATGAAGACCGTGTCGGTACGCGGCCTCGGCTCGCAACACACAGGCGTGCTATACGACAACATCGCACTCACCGACTGCCAAACCGGACAGATAGACTTGGGGAAAATATCGATGGACGGGCTTGGCAGTGTTAAACTGACCACTGGACTCGACAACGACATCATAAAGCCCGCCCGGGCTTTTTCATACAGCAACCTCTTAGACATCAAGACATACCACCCGATGCCCGAGCGGCCGGTGTCGTTCAGGATCGCCCTCACCGAAGGGGCATACGGACTTGTCTCGCCACAGTTTTACTTTGAGCATCTGTTACGGAGCAAAAAACGGGGAGACCGATACCTGCTTTGGAACATATCGGGCAACTATACGCACGCTGACGGCAACTATCCTTACCTGCTGCACTATGGCAACGCCACGGACAGCGTTTCGAGAGAACGGCGGCAAAACTCAGAGATGCGGGCTTTTAATGCGGAAGCGAACATAAACATTGCCCTCGGACACAAACAATTTCTGTCGATTAAAGGGTACTGCTATGGCTCGGAGCGGGGGCTGCCCTCCGCCACCGTTTTCTACAACCTCGAATCATCGCAAAAGTTGTGGAACCGCAACATCTTCGGGCAGGCTCAATACAGCAACACCTTTGCGGAGCATTGGCAGTACCATGCCGGCGTCAAATACAATTACGACTACACCCAATACCTTGACCCCGACTATTTGAACGATGTGGGGTTCTTGGACAACCGCTACCGCCAATATGAGGGATACCTTACCCAGACGATAGGCTACGACTCAGGCAAAATGTTCAAAAACGGCTTTTCCGTGGCTTTGTCTAACGACTTGTTCTACAACCAACTGAAGGCAAACACCTTAGACTACGATAACCCGTTAAGGTTCACCACATTGACCGCATTGACGGGCAAATTCAATTGTCGTTCGTTCACCATTGCCGGCAATATTCTTCTCACCACCGTCAACAACCGGGCACAGGGAGAAACCCTCGGCAAGAGTTACATACACCTGTCGCCATCCGTGAGTGCCTCCGTACAAACGGGGAATTTGTTTTTTGTCCGGGCATTTTACAAAAACATCTTCCGGATGCCCACCTTCAACGACCTTTACTACCGCGAAGTCGGCAACCTTGAACTGGAACCGGAAAAGACGCATCAATGGAACATAGGGCTCGTTCTGAAGCAGCAGCGGTATGCCGGCGGCAAAATCACTCTATCGGCCTCTTGTGACAGTTACTTCAACATCGTGAAAGACAAGATTGTAGCGTTTCCTTCGGGGAATCTCTTCTCGTGGACGATGCTCAACTACGGGAAAGTATGGATTGCCGGGGCGGAGTTGAACATGAATCTGGAATACCTGTTTGCAAGGGGATACGGGTTCAGACTTAACGGCAATGCCACCTACCAGAAAGCCATCGACCGCACCGAAGAGGGCAGCAAAACCTTCAACCACCAGATACCCTATACGCCCGAATGGTCCGGAGCCTCCAGCATTAGCCTGCAAACCCCATGGTTTACCGTCAGTTACCACCTCATCCTTTGCGGAAAACGTTACGCACTGGCGCAGAACATACCAGAAAACATCGTAAACGGCTATATCGACCACAGCGTCACGATAGGGCACGACATAGAGATACTCAATTCAAAATCGGGCATCAAAGGCACCAAGATTGACATAAAATTAGAGTTGCTCAACCTTTCAAACGTAAATTACGAGATAATCCGTAACTACCCGATGCAAGGGTTCGGGTGGAGAGTAAAGATAGGATACACCTACTGACCCTGTGAGGGGGTGATCTTGGGCTACCGCACGAACGAGCCAACTGATTGCGGCAGGGGCATTTCGTTTTGACGACCTTGCCATGTGCGTTGTTATGTACGATAATGTTGGCCCTCTTCGAGGACCGATGGTGGCGTGGCGCGTCGCAGCCGACGATTCCGCTCCCTTGCGGTCGCTGCACCGCCGGTTATGGAGCAGACTGCCTGCGGC
>CAVIJD010000043.1:0-14106 GCA_963643165.1 bacterium
GGGGCGCGGCTTGCTCCGACGGCTTCACCGTCGGTTATGGTCATTGGCGGCTCGTTGAGCCGCCAATGATTGGGCATCTCCGATGCCCGAGGACTACGAGGTCTTCTTTGTCAAGGCTGACTTGCGATTTATGATGGAAGAGGGGGCGACTTGCGCAATCAGTTGGCTCGTTCGTGCGGTAGCCGGGATGGCTTTACGAATCTATGGCGGAAGCAGAAAAACAGCAGCATTCCGATGGGATTGGCGCCGCTCGTCATCCAGGCAATCAACAAGGCGGTGGTAAGTTTCTTTTGAGCGCGTAAGATGAAAAGGTAAATCCAAAACAGACTGACCAAGACATAATAAACAGAGAAAATAGTATTGTAGATAGTCGTGGCAGCATTATTTTGAGGGTTCTGAAAAGATAAAAGGGAAATGATTCCCGTCACATTTCACCGCGGCGCATCGCCTCCATGTTCAGGATGCCCCGTACCTGATTGGGCATGAGTCCACGAAAAGGATAAATGAGATTCACCGCTATTTTCATCAATGGTTTGTAGTAAATGTTCAAATGGCAATAGGCCTTGCGGAACTTAAATTTATCGACAAGGAATTGTTGGATATTAGAATGCCCCGTAATGGTACGTGCTCCATCGCAAACATATCGCATACGCTTGTCTTGCAGATAATGCCGGTTCATTTCATATAACAAACCGTAATATGGGTAGGTGGAGTCATGAAGGGCTTCGGGCAAGGCCTTGAGCGTGCTGTAGTCGCAATAATCACCGAAAATCATATTCCGGGCCACTGCTACGGCCTCGCCCGTGTCTTTTCTGTAAACTGCCCAAAATTCATGAAAGGTTATTTCCGCAAGTTCGTCAATGTATGACTGAGACACCGCTGTCGCCTTAACTCTGTAACTGCCTATGGCTTCATTGTAAATGTCTCGGGCAATTCTTCGGAATTCTTCCTTGCTGATAATCTGGATGTTATAGGTCTTTAATGCGCGTCGAACACAGTTGCGGACTTTGGACGGGAGTTCTTCCATGCCGCCGAATGAGTCTTTCAGCACATACCAGAAATTGGTTTCTGATGCACAGTCGAAATCATAGACATTCCTGACCAACATTCCACCGTTTTTCAACAGTTGTTTTGCGGCATCTTCCGACAACTCAATTTCTTCGCTTGGGTTGCCGTTAAAGACCCATGCGCCTTTGTAAAGACGATATGGTGTGTTGTCTGTGTCGTGATGTCGTATATGTTTTTCCAAAATATTAACCAGATGTTTTTTTGAGTTCTTTGATTGATGAAAAATTACCTTACGTCTAATGTTGCTCCAGAAGGTACAGTAAACGGTCCGTATATGTCTGTGGCGCATCCGGCATCCAAAGTTACCGCTGATTGATCTTGGATAGTGCTGTTATGCAAGATGATTTTGTGACCGCTGTAGGTTCCTGACGATACTGTTGTGTCAATAAGTTCAATATTGTTGCTGTATGCTGTAGGATAAAGATTAAGGATTGCAGACTGCCGCGCATTGAAGGTGTTGTTTCCGGTGGTGATGTCAGTAAGCCGGTACCAGGCATCATAGTTCCCTTGCCATCCGAAATTACAATGGAACAAGCCGTTGTTGTCGTAACCATCTATTACCCAAGCATGTCCGATAGAATTTCCTTCGTTATATCCAGAATAGATAATAGGGTGTCTTTGCGACAATGCCGACTGTAGTGTTGTGGTCCATGCTGTGTCTGCCATGCTGTATCCTACGGTGACATTTGCAAAACCATAATTACTTTTCAATCTGTTTTTTATCATTACAATGTTTGAAGAAGTCCCGTTTGTGCCGAAATTTGAATTTATCGCGATGGCACAATCTGCCAAGAGTTTGGCATTGTGCAAGTCTGCATGATGTGAACTCATATTAAACCATTCGTAGTTTTGGCCTGACAGATTTATCGTCGTGTCTTGGCCGCTGTTATGTGCTGTTCCGTGTGGATAGACATCACAAGTCCAGTAATGGAGGACCTGTGCCATTGCCACCGCGCCGCAACCTACAAGTGCCCGTGTGCCAGTTATATCATCTTTAGGACAAAAAGAATTATACGAAACAGTCGAACCGGCAAGTTGACCTCCGCTCTGCCCCCATTGAGTCTGCAGCATGTAATGACAAGGGGCACAGTAAGATTTTGTGTCATAGTTTTTAAATTTTTGCCACTCAGCAAGGATATTATCAGATGTGGAAGACTTATGCTGTAGAGCATTGCAAATTTCTGCGCCGTAACATTTCATAAGATACATGACGGCTGGCGCAGGGTTTGCAGTGTCGGCAGGCTCTTCGTCGCAGAATGCAAGCACGGGATATGCCACATCATCGGCAGAGACGAGTACGAAACCGTGGCTGAAGTTGCAGAGGTACATCACTGTTGTGTCGTTGTGCATTAACGGAAATAAATCCCGAATGGTGTCTTTGATGTCTGTTGTGCCGGTGTAGTATTTGTAGGCGTTTGCAGCAACAACTCTGATGACGGAATCGGGGACGATTTTTGCCTGAACTTGGCAAACGAAGAGGCATGTCAAAAGCAAAGGCCAGATTTTCAACGCAGTTTTTCTCACGGCAAGTTATTTTGTAAGTATCATCTGTTTTGCTTCGCTCGTTTTGCCGTCGCCTTTTAGCACATAAACGTATGTGCCTGCCTGTAGAGCTCCTGCTTGTAGCTGGACATCCACTATGCCGCGTCCGTTCACGTCGTAACATTTCACAAGGCAGCCGCGAGTGTCGTAGATGCAAAGTTGCGCATGGACGGTTCCCGAAGGGACAATGCATTTCACTGTAGTAACTGTGTTGAATGGATTAGGAGCGTTTTGGAAAACTTTAAGTTCATCGTTGCTTTCAAGGGTGACGTTTTGTTCGGCTCCAACCGCGGCGTTCTTGAGTGCCTCGATTTCCCGAGAGAGGGATTCTATCTGGATTTGCTGCTCTTTCACGGCCTCGATTAGGAATGGTATGAGGCCGTCATAGTCAACCACTTTGATGCCTTTGACTTCCGTCACAAGTTCGGGCAGCACACGCTCCACCTCTTGCGCTATGACACCATATTCTTTTTTTTCTTGTTTGGCTTGATCTTCTTTGTAAGAATAAGAATAGCCGCTGATGCCGTCAAGGACGGACAAGGGTTTTTTGAGTAGACTGATATTCGATTTCAGCGTGCTGTCAGAAGTTCTTGAAAAACTTTTGGCCGTCAAGGTGTTGTACCCGCCTTGAGAGTGCCAGAATAGGATGTTGGAATTTGTTGTTCCGTCATAACCTCCTATTTCAAGATTCCCGGAGTTGTTGGGCTTGAATGTGAAACTGTTTGAGGATCGGGTGATTTGAAATTTGCATTCCGGTGAGGTCGTCCCGACACCGACATTGCCGTTCCAAGCCACATGCAGTTGTGCAAACGAAAAGGTGTAGCACAACAAAATCAATATGGTTGTAGATATTCTCTTCATTTTTTTGTCTCTCAGTTCAATCTCTTGTTGTTAAAAAATGCGTGTCAATCCTTTGGATTTTTGTAAAAGACTATATCCAAAAAGCGCAAAGTGATTCACGCGGCAAAAATAACAATTTCTTGCTCTTTATCGTTTGTGCGGTAGCCCATGAGCCCATGAGCCACCATGGCTGCCGAGGATTATTTGACATAGAAGAGAAATAGGCGATAAAGGCTGGCCGTAAGACTTAATTAGGAATTAGAAATTGTGAGTTTTCCAATAAATAGTACTATGTACGAGTACTCAACACAGCCTATGGCAATTGTAGCGTTAGAGTTCGCATAATCATTTATCGGTTATGCTTACGTTGAGTACTTCCTCCACGTCGGCTAAGGCTGATTTCCGTGCATTGCGTATCTTTTCGATGCTGATGGCATCAACGAAATCTTCTATTGACAGGCCTTTGGTGTAGACCTTGCCACAGCGTTTGAAGAGTGCGAGGAGTTTTGCGTAGCCATTGTTGCCTTTGATGTTTCGTGGCACTTCTTTCAATTTCAAGGACGAGCAGAGACCTTCAAGGTCATCAAGCAACCAATCTTCAATGGCACTCTTCACTTCTACAGTACAGAACTGCTCAATGCCGAGACGGAGTATTGACTTCTTAATTTTCTTCCCGTCGACTATCGGTGACTCTTCACCCTCAAAGACATCCGTATCATAGCTACAGCACACTGCATACACTTTCTCGCCTTTCTTTTCAGCCTTCGTTATAATTTCGCCCTGCAATTTGCCCACAAACTTACTGCTGGCATAGCAACTTACTCCTTTAAGGTTCTGTATCTCGCAGGAATGTACTGGTGTGGTTGACACCTTGCGATAGTAGGTGACCAAACGTCCGAACAGGACTACATCGGTGTCGCCCTCCACAAAGATTACCACATGCGGTTTCAAGTCTTTTGTTTCCCGTTTCTTCATGGTGGCAGTCTTATTCAAAAAGTTCCTTGATATCCTCTGAATCGGGATGCAGGTCAAGCATCAGTTCGAACATATACTCTCCCAATGTCAGTTCCATGGCCGACGCTCGCTTGACCACAGTCCTCACCTTTGTCTGTTTCAGTTTGTGGAAGGATGCGACTCCTTCGGAATTTGGCAAACCGAATGTCAGTTGGTGTGACTTCAAGTAACGGACAAGGTATGGAGAATGGCTGGTCGTAATGACCGTGATGCCCTCTGCAAACGACTGCACGAGCAGAATCATATTTTCCAATAACTTGGGATGTACAGAGTTTTCCGGTTCTTCTATGCAGATGATGGCAGCACCAGTCATTTCTGCCTTTATAATCTCGGCAATGATAGTAATGATGCGACGGCTACCATTGGATAGTCTGGAAATACTGATGTCCTGGTTGTTCGACTTCTCATTGATTCGCATATCATAAATCGCATCCTCTATTCTGTAGGGTACATCACCGGCGGTCAATCCCAGTTGAGAACAGGTTGGTGTGATAGTCTCAATGTTGGGAACAATATGGGTTATAGCATCTTCAAACATTGAATAGCGCATAGGTTCCTGTTCCTTTAGATTATAGATAAATCTGCATAACTTTTGCTTGTCGAATGCCGATGTGTCAACCAAGTTCAAATCAAGATGCTTGATTTCAGTCACGACATCTTGGAAAAACAATCCATCCATACCAGCCAAGGTGTCTATGACGAGTTCCTTTGCGTCGGCATTTGCGCTGTTACGGCATCTGCCAGTTGGCGATGAAACATAAAGACCTCCATCATCTTTAGTTCTCTTTATCAGAGTATGCGGACGACGATAATCTTTGGATAGCTCGGTCAGATTTTCTTCTACAATGCAGGTTCCTTCCTCGCCATTGTTCTTTGTCCACTCAAAGGAAAAGGAATAAGAATACTTAACCTCGGAATCGCCTTCGCCTTTTTTAAGTTCAATTCCAAACTTGAAAGGGATGCCGGAGGTGACGACGTTGATGGGTATAAACGCAGAATCACTCATCATCGCATCTCGGTCAGAAACGGATGATGTGATGAACCGGAAAGCAAATCTGATGCCTTCCAACACATTGCTCTTACCATAGTTGTTGGGGGCAACTATCGCATTGAACTCGGTAAGATTGATTTCAAACTGCTTGATATTGCAGAACCCCGAAATAGTTAACTTACGTATCTCCATGAAAAGAATATTTGCGTGGACGAACAATCTTGGCTGCAAAATACACATTTCCCTCCGTCCGCGCAAATTTTCTTTGCGCGGACGGGGCAAAATCGCTTATTTTTAAATTATATTATCTATTGCAAGAACCTGCAACGAGCAAAAATTCAAGAAAGAAAGACTGATAGTGTTAAAAACCTGGCACTCGTACCACATTTCCATCCTGGCTGCCGCACGAACGAGCCAACGGATTGCAGCCGTGGCGTTTCGCTTTGACGACCTTGACGTGCGCGCTGTCATGCACGATTGAGGATGCCCATTCCGCAAAGCGAGCCCGGGAAACGACACCCATTAAGGCCGTTCGTTTCGAGTAGGGTTTTAGGGCAAAAAAAGTTGCCCTGAAAAGATTCCTGCAATCTATAAGATTGCTATTGAAGAGGTTATGGATAAATTTTATGTCTAATTGATTTTATTCCGAAACGGATGGCTTTACGAATCTATGGCGGAAGCAGAAAAACAGCAGCATTCCGATGGGATTGGCGCCGCTCGTCATCCAGGCAATCAACAAGGCGGTGGTAAGTTTCTTTTGAGCGCGCAAGATGAAAAGGTAAATCCAAAACAGACCGACCAAGACAAAATAGACAGAGAAAATAGTGTTGTAGATAGTCATGGCAGCATTATTTTGATGGTTCTGCAAGGATAAAAGGGAAAACGAAGCCCCAGGTCAGCAGTGCGAGCCAAACCCAAAAAATGACCCGGCTGGCGGAAAAATGATCCTTTATCATTTTTCTGACAACTAAAATGCAAGAGACAATCCATAAAATGCACCAGATTACTAAAAAACAAATTAAAAACCGCAAAAGAAAAGTGCTCACGGAAAGAAAGTTATTTTGTTATTTGACATGACTCCAATATCCACAGATTATTTCTTCGTTGCAGATTACAACATCTGTAAGCGCCGTAAAAGGAAGTCCTTGTACAAAAATCAGAGTCCCTATTGTTGTTTCAAGATGTCCGTCCATCTGATACCTCATACAATTGTTTAATTGTCTTTCATGAGAAATCCAATTGTATGACGACCAATCAGATGCGAAATGTTGATTTTTCAAATCGTTGTTTTTAGTTGTGCAAGAAAAGGTGAGAAAAGCCAAAAAGAAAAGCCAGAAACAATTTTTTTCATAGATATAATATATACATATTATTGCATTATAAATCAACAATTTAGTGTATAACAACGAAAGTTGTTTGCTTTTAGCAAACAACCGGGCAAATGTACGTTTTTTTGATGACAAATTCAGTACAAAACATTTCCCCGCCACGGCTGCCGCACGAACGAGCCAACGGATTACAGCCGTGGCGTTTCGCTTTGACGACCTTGACGTGTGCGCTGTCATGCACGATTGAGGATGCCCATTCCGCAAAGCGAGCCCGGAACGACTTCGGGTTCAGGTTCTGGAAGAAGCGCCGCAGCGTGTCGTCTGTCGGCAGGCCATTGGAAAGGTCGATGTACTTCTCGAAGAACTCCCGCTTGTACTTGGCGAAGTCGGCGATCTCCGACCTGGACGATGATGTTGGCCCTCTTCGAGGGCCGAGGGTGGCGTGGGTGCGTCGCAGCCGACGGTGAAGCCGTCCGAGCAAGCCGCGCCCCGAGTTAAACAGAGCCTCGAAGAGGCTCAACATCGTGGAAAGAGTGAAAGAACAACACGCGTAACGCCTCTACATTCTAAATTCGTGCGGTAGCCGTGGTAAAGCCATCCGTTTCGGAATAAAAACAATTAGGCATAAGAAACTTATCCATAACCTCTTCAATAGCAATCTTATAGACTTTTAAAACCCTACTCGAAACGAACGGCCTTAACGGGTGTCGTTTTCCGGGCCACTACCCAAGCCGGCACTACAAGCACGGCCATACAGCAAAGCAACACGCCCACATTCAATAGCGCCACCGCCCACACATCAAACTGCACGGGCACATAACTGACATAATAGGTGGCGGGGTCCAGTTTCACAAGATGGAATTTCTGCTGCAACGCTCCGAAAACCAATGCAATAACATCTCCCGCCAACAGTCCTCCTGTCAATATGCGTGCTGCCACCAACATAAACAGGCGTACAACACACCGCGTCTTCATCCCCAAAGACTTCAAAACGCCTATCGTCTGTGTCTGCTCCAATGCCACAATGAAAAACACCGACATCATCGTAACCATACAGACACACATCGTAATAATGAGCAGCACCGCCACATTGGTGTCAAAGAGCGCAATCCACTCGAATATTTCAGGGTAAAGTTGGCGTACCGTTTCAGCTTTCATTCCATAACCGATGTGGCGATGTATGTAGTCGCCCATTTCGTCGAGGCGGTCGTAGTCGGAGATTCTCACCTCCACGCCGCTCACCTGATTGCTGTCCCACCCGTTCAGTTTCTGCGCCTGCCGCATGTCAACGAGCGCGAAGCGGCTGTCATACTCAGGCAGTCCTGTCTCATAAATGCCGGCAACGGCAAAACGGCGCTGGCGCGGCGGGTCTTGCACAAAATACAACTGCAGCTTGTCGCCCGTCTTTACGCGCAGTTTGTCGGCCAACCTCTTGGAAATCACCACTCGGTTGTCGGGCACTGTGTCAGACAGGCAAAGTGTGTCGCCCGCCACCATGCTTTTACCGAAAAAAGCCCAGTCGAAACTGGCATCCACCCCTTTCAGCACTATGCCCTCCACCTGGTCGCCACTCTTCACAATGCCCACTTTGTTGACAAAACTTTGCATATTGGCAATGTCGGGGTTGTTTTTCAGCGCAAGCAAGCAGGGGTCTTGGCCGTTTATAGGCACCTGGTCGTATGAATAGTTCTGGTCATAGTTGGAGACGCGCACATGGTTGCCCATCGCCGACACCTTGTCCTCGATTTCGTGTTTGTACCCTGAGGTGATCCCTATGGCCAGCAGCATCACAACCACGCCGAGCGCGACACCGGCTACAGACAGACGTATCACGGGACGGGAAAACTGGTTCTTCTCGTCTTTCAGGATGCGTTTGGCAACCATCGCAAGAAATGCCCACGAAGTTTCTCTTTTTTTTGAGCACATAATAAAAATGCCTTTCGTCTGAAATGCGGGCAAAAGTACGATTATTTTGTGTTTCAATAATCAGGTTCGCAGGCATCGTGATTCTACCCCAGAATAATGATGTAAGGAAAAACAATTTTTTTGTATTTTTGCCAGAATTTTTATTTTACAAGATGCAAGAAATCAGAAACATAGCCATCATCGCACACGTTGACCATGGCAAAACCACATTAGTTGACCGAATTTTATACCAGGCACATCTGTTCAGAGAGAACCAGCAAGTGCAAGACCTGGTGCTTGACAACAACGACCTTGAGCGGGAAAGGGGCATCACTATTCTTTCAAAAAACGTTTCCGTCCGTTACAAAGGCGTGAAGATAAACGTCATTGACACGCCGGGGCACAGCGACTTCGGCGGCGAGGTGGAGCGTGTGCTGAACATGGCCGACGGCGTGTTGCTGGTTGTGGATGCTTTTGAGGGCCCTATGCCCCAAACGCGTTTTGTGACACAAAAGGCTATCGAGTTGGGACTCAAGCCCATCGTCGTCATCAACAAGGTAGATAAGCCCAACTGCCAGCCTGACTTGGCGCAGGAGGCCGTTTTTGAACTGATGTTCAATCTGGGCGCAAACGACGATCAGCTCGACTTTCCGACCGTCTATGGCTCTGCCAAGAACGGATGGATGGGCCCGGACTGGAAAACCCCGACGAGCGACATATCGTACCTGTTAGACACCATCATAAAATACATTCCGGCACCCAAGGCAGACCCCGGCACACTCCAGATGATGATTTCGTCGCTGGACTACTCTTCGTATGTGGGGCGTATCGCCGTGGGGCGCATAAAAAGAGGCAGCATCGCCTGGGGACAGAACGTTTCGCTGGTGAAGCGTGACGGCTCCGTGCAGAAATCGAAAGTCAAGGAACTCTACGTTTTTGAAGGGCTTGGCAAAGAAAAAATCAAGACTCCCGTGGAAGCCGGCGAAATATGTGCCGTATTGGGGCTCGACGACTTCGAAATCGGAGACACCGTAGCCGACTATGAAAATCCGGAGCAGCTCACGCCCATCAAAGTAGATGAGCCCACCATGAGCATGCTGTTCACCATCAACAACTCTCCGTTCTTCGGAAAAGAGGGCAAATACGTAACCTCACGCCATCTCCGCGACCGTCTTTTTGCCGAATTGGAAAAGAATCTGGCCTTGCGCATCGAAGAGACCGACTCGCCTGACCGTCTGAACGTATTCGGGCGTGGCATCCTGCACCTCTCCATACTCATTGAGACGATGAGACGCGAGGGTTACGAACTGCAAGTCGGCCAGCCGCAGGTCATCATCAAAGAAATAGACGGCAAGAAATGCGAGCCCATCGAGGAACTCACCGTCCTGGTGCCCGAAGAGATGTCGAGCCGAGTCATCGACTACGTGTCGCGCAAAAAGGGCGAAATGCTGTCGATGGAAACGTTGAACGACCGTGTACACCTCACGTTCAATATCCCGTCGCGAGGCATCATCGGCTTGAGCAACCAGTTGCTGACCGCCACAGAGGGCGAGGCCATCATCTCGCACCGTTTCCTCGCTTTTGAACCGTGGAAAGGCGAAATTCCCGGCCGTCATGCCGGCTCTCTGATCGCCATGGAGACAGGGCAAGCGTTTGCCTATTCCATGAACAAACTGCAAGACCGCGGACGTTTCTTCATTGAACCGGGCGAGCAGGTATATGCCGGGCAGGTCATCGGCGAGCATATCCGTCAGGGAGACCTCGTCATCAATGTCTGCAAATCCAAGAAACTGTCCAACATGCGTGCCGCCGGTTCTGACGAGAAAATGGTACTCCCGCCAGCCGTCAAATATTCGCTGGAGCAATATATGGAGTTCATCGCCAAAGACGAATATCTTGAGATAACGCCGTTGTCGTTGAGACTTCGCAAAATCATTCTCGACGAAACAGAACGCAAACGTGCCGGAAACCGCGCGGAATCAGCCGAATAAAAGCCAACGCCATGTCTTCGATTATCCTTTCTGGAATGAAATTCTACAGTCATCACGGCTGTTTTGAAGAAGAGCGCATCGCAGGCACACGCTTCGTGGTGGATTTGACCCTGGAGTGCGACTTGACCCGCGCTGCCGCCACGGACAACATCGAAGACACGGTGGACTATGTGTCCGTTTACCAGACCGTGCAACAAGTGATGGACGAGCCGGCGCACCTGCTTGAAACATTGGCCGCACGCATCATTGAAGCCATAAAAAGAGCATTTTCCGCCATCACAAATGTTCGCGTTAAAATTTGCAAACTGAACCCGCCGTTGAGCGTGCAGACCGACTTTGTAGCCGTTGAGATGGAGGGGTAGCCCATGGCACCGCTTGAAAACTTGATACAGACGCTGAAACAGCACGGAGCCCAACAGGTTGTCGTGCTGACGGACAGCAATGTCAACACGCTCTACCCACACTACCTGAACATTTTGTCTGAGCACTTCGTGACAGACAAGATTGTGGTGCCTGCCGGCGAAGCCTCCAAAAGCATTGAACAAGTGATAGCTATCTGGCAGCAACTGTTGCGTAAGTCATACGGGCCGGATTTGGTTTTGGTCAATTTCGGCGGTGGGATGGTCTGTGACTTAGGCGGATTTGTGGCCGCCACCTACAAACGAGGCATCCACTGTGTCAACTACCCCACCACCCTTCTTGCCATGACTGACGCTGCCATTGGAGGCAAAAACGCCGTCAACATGGAGGGGGTCAAAAACTGCATAGGCACAATCAGGCAACCCGACTATGTAGTGCCTGCCGACACGCACTTGCTGAAGACACTGCCGCAGGTAGAATTGCAAAGCGGCTTCGGCGAAATGGTCAAATATGCCCTCACGAGTTCCGCCGCACTTTTCAACGAATTTGAGAAGTTGGAAAAGTTATCTGCCACGGCCATTCAGTCTGAATGGATTGAGACTTGCGCCGCCATCAAACGGAAGGTTGTAGCCATTGACCCGCAAGACCGGAATCTGCGGCACATACTCAACTTCGGGCATACGTTCGGGCACGCGCTGGAAAGCCTTTGGCACGCTGAGGGAAAACAACTGCCGCACGGCATCGCCGTTGCAATAGGGACGGTCTATGAGAGCAGGGTATCTGTTTTGCAAGGACTTCTCTCAAAAGCAGAATATGCGAGAATAGAACAGTTGGTGGCACGCCATTACGAGATACCGCCGCTGACGGCGGAACTGCTGTCGCAGTTAAAGCCCTACATGAAACAAGACAAGAAAAACCGGCAGAGAGGCATCAACTTCACCTTGCTGCGGCATATTGGGGAGGCCGCCGCAGACTGCATCATTTCTGAGGCTGACCTTTGCGTTTGATTTTATAGCCCGCGATAGCGAAGAACAGGATATAAGCGTACGACACGAACAGCAGCGCATAAGCGGCGTGCGGTGACGTCATATCCGCAATTTGTCCATACAGAAGCGGCAACAGGGCGCCGCCGACAATGCCTCGGACCAGCAGTGCGGAGCCGAATTCTGTATATTTGCCCAAATCATGAATAGCCAGCGGCCATATTGCGGGCCACATGATAGCATGGGCGAAACTGAGGCAGATGATAGCCGTAACAGAAGCCAATCCGTGCATAGACAGAGCGACAACCACTAAGGCAATAGCCAGAAAGAGTTGCACGATAAGAGCCTGCCGTTGAGAGAGGAAGCGGGGCACCGTAAAGATGCCGACCACATAACCGGCCAACAGCGCCAGCAGCGCATAGACGCCAAAATAGTGCGACACGGAAGTCGGGATGCCATAATAGTCGCCATAACCAATGAGCGTATCTATTGCGATAACCTCTGCGCCGACATAGAAGAAAATGGCAAAAGCTCCCAACAGCAGATAGGGATACTGGAAGATGCCGGCCAAGCCTTTATGTTCGTCCGAGTTGTCATTGTCTGCAATCTCGGGAAGGCGAGCCGCCTTGACAAACAGCACCAACGCCACCAAAACGGCTGTAATGATAATATACGGAAGAACCACACCATTAGAAAGTTCTTGCAGCAGTTGCTCTTTCAGCATCGGGTCTGAAGCGTTGGATATATCTTGGATAAGTTTCTCCTTGCCGCTGAAGAGAGCGTTATAGAGCAGCAGAATGCCCGTCATGCCGGCCACCTTATTGCAAATACCCATAATGCTCATTCGGCGAGCCGCCGTCTCCACGGGTCCGATGATCGTAACGTAGGGGTTGGCGGCAGTTTGGAGCAGCGAGAGGCCGCTGCCTTGCAAAAAGAGGCCTGTAAGGAACACGGGATAACTCCGCAACATAGCGCCAGGTATAAACGTCATACAGCCCACGGCGATGAGAACAAGGCCAAGGGCCATGCCATTGCCGTAGCCCGTTTTCTTCAGGATAAAAGAAGACGGTATCGCCATAAAGAAATAGGCGATGTAAAACGCGAAAGTGACGAGGTAGCCTTGCACTTGCGTATGCAACTCGCACGCCATCCTCATATAGGGAATGAGAATATTATTCAACCATGTAATAAAGCCGAAGACAAAAAAAAGGGCTCCGATGACGAACATACTATAAGACGTTCCTTTGCGATCTGGTTTCATATTGAAGTATGGATAAAGGGGTGGCAAAAAAGGGATTACGAAGTGGGATTATTCAGCATTCTTAAGCATAGAGATAGCCGCCAGAGGGTCAGGTGCTCCAAAAACGGCACTGCCTGCAACAACGGCGTCGGCACCAGCAGCGACAATCTTGGCAACATTGTCCTGGCACACGCCGCCATCGACCTCAATCAAGGCATTAGAGCCAGAGCGGAGAATCAAGTCGCGGAGGCGGGAGATTTTAGGAAGAGCCTGCTCAATAAATTTCTGTCCTCCGAAGCCGGGATTCACAGACATAATCAGGACCATGTCGAGGTCATTAATGACATCCTCCAGGAAGCTGACGGGGGTATGAGGGTTAAGGGCGACACCGGCAAGCATATCAGCTTCCTTGATGTAGGAGATAGTACGATGAAGATGGGTACAGGCTTCATAATGAACTGTAAGCATATCGGCGCCGGCGTCCTTAAAAGCATGGACATAGCGGTCGGGTTGTTCAATCATCAAGTGGGTGTCAAGGGGTTTTTGAGACAAGCGACGCACTGCTTTGACCACAGGGATGCCGAAAGAGATATTAGGGACGAACATACCGTCCATAATATCGAGGTGGACCCAGTCGGCTTGGGAGCGGTTAAGCATATCGACGTCCTTGTCGAGGGAGGCAAAATTAGCGGAAAGGAGGGAAGGGGCGACTATAGGTTTAGAATTCATTATAATGTGTTTTAAAATTAGGAATGCAAAGATAGGTTAAAAAGTTGTCTTAGGGGTTAGAGAGGGGAGCAAAAAAAAAGGGTCTCCGTGACAGGAGACCCTCTGTGGTATTGGG
>CAVIJD010000044.1:0-13596 GCA_963643165.1 bacterium
TAGAGCACAACCTTGCCAAGGTTGGGGTCGCGAGTTCGAGTCTCGTTTTCCGCTCACAGTCACACAAAACGATAAAAGTCAGCGAATAACTTTTGTAATTCGCTGACTTTTGCATTAGAATCGGGACAGAAAAGAGGACAAACTGTTTTTGGAGGCAAGTTTGTGATGACCATGATATCCATATTTTCGTATATTTACACACATAAATATATGCGGATGATAGTAGTATTATGTTATATAGATGCGATTATAATCAACATTCAATGGCTTGGGAAGAATAATCTCACACAATGCCCCCATGCGATTGTTTCGTGTTTATAATCGTATGGGACCTTGTTAATGACCCATTTTGCCAAAAGCACGCTTTTGCAACACCTTGATCACGCGCAAAGGGTCTTCATCTTTATAGATTAAAATTTAAAACAGATTAAAATGAAGAAATTATTTGTATTAGCGTTGTTGTCAACGGCGTTGCTTTGTGCATGCCAGAAAACAGAAAGCAAGCCTACCATTCCAACAACCGTGTGTTTTTATTTACAAGTGTAGAGGACAATTCTAACATTGCTGTGCCTTATGCAGAAGAATAGTCTCTTTCTCAACTATACGAAGACATATGCATGTCTTTGTATAGTTTTTTATCCATGTTTCACTGCTTTCACAGTCGACCTCTTGTGCTCGAAAGCAGTTGACGTTGCATTACGTTGATACTTTGTCCATATCTCATGATGTCGGAATGTTCTATTCCTATTACTCCCCTTTTGAAGAGAATCTTGTAAATACATACTATTATACGACTGATAGCGGGTACGCAGTTTTGAATTACTGTAAGGGGGCGATCTTTCCCACTACACAATTTAAGCACAAAAATTATATTAAGAACTGCATTATAGAGAACGACTCAAGCATTATCATTCAGTTTCCTGGAGACAGTTTCCTGATTAGAATTGACGACCAAGGCCTTGTGAAGGATACGTTATCAAGTAATATGAGATATGAAAAAAATATTATGGCTACCTTCTTTAACCACTATTATGTGCCAATAGAGGTAGATTCAGGGATTTTATATTGCCGCTGTTTTATTCCCAGCGAAAGCGATTATCAAATCAATTATAATTCTCGAAAAAGTAGGTTCTCAAGACCTGTTCTTTCTAAATGTATCGTCGGGAAAAAACAATAATGTTTTTGTGATATGCGACATATATTGAAAAAGTGTCTGTGACGTTTATTGTGATGATTCTGCTGGCATCATGCACAGCAAAGACGACAACAATTGTTCAAGAGTCGGATTTACAGAAACGCAGCCGGTTTTTCAATTCCTATATGGAAAAAACTTTTCCTCTATTCGAAATAGAAAACGGAGAATACATGTTTGTCCTGCCTAATGGATGCACAAACTGCACAAAATCGACATGCTCTTTGTTGTCGTTAAGCCCAACGCTCATTAAAGGAAAATACAATGCCGTACTGATATCAAAGTCAACATTAGACAAACTTCCCTATGAAATTTTTTCGGAAGTTGATAATGTTTTAATAGATTCTGCCAATAAACTTGACAAAATGGCTTTTTGACATTGCAGGCATAGCAGTGATGAAAATAGAAAACAAACAGATTGTGGCAAAGAAAAGTATGACCGCGGAAGATTTTCAGAATAACCCGGAAGATTTTTTCAAACCGATGTAGTCGTCTCATTTCTTCATCGGGCGACTTGCGCAACGCCCTCGGAGAGAGCGACAGCGGGCTGCCGCAGGCTGTCTGCTCCATAACCGACGGTGCAGCGACCGCAAGGGGGCGGAACCGTCGGCTGCGATGCGCCCACGCCTCAATCAGTTGGCCCGTTCGTGCGGTAGCCCTGTGTATGCAGAATGGGGATTGTTGGTTGACCAAACAAAAAAAGGCCGGGTTGATGACCCGGCCTTTTATCTATCTTTTGTTGTTATATTACTTCACAATGAACTTGTAAGTAACTTTTCCTGTTTTGCTCTGGAGGTTCAGGAAATAGATTCCATTAGAGAGATTGTTTACCGGGATGGTATAAACGCCCTCGCCATCTTCGTGATTGAACTGGTCAGTGAGCACCACCTTGCCGGTCATATCCACAACTGTAGCCGTTATTTTTTGTGAGCCGGCCGTGAAAGAGACATTGAGGTTCTCAGAAGCGGGGTTCGGGTAAAGCTTCACATTTTGAATATTGCTGTATTGGTCAATGCCCAAAACGCCATCAAATTCAAGTTCAAAACCACTGCCCTCTTTCCAATTGTCGGTGACAAACTTAACGAGCACATCGTTTGAGGAAATCATAAAGTGGTCGTAAGGTCTGTTCTCTGCGGTATAGCGGACAATAAGGTCGTTGCTGTTGTTAACATCGTAGAACTCGATATAATCGCCGGCCTTCAGATCAAACTTGTGGAAGAAGAAATTGTAGCCGGTGTTGTACTGAAGACCACTGAGACGGTACTGGCAAACGTTTGAGGGTTTATAGAGGCCGTCGCCCGTGGCGTTGTCTTTTTTGTCAGTCAGGGTAGTGTTATAAACGTTTTTGTACTCTTTGTAGGAAGAGCAAGCCTCAACATTATTGTAGGCTCTCACCTTATACTCCATCACGAAACCATAGTCCGTATTGTCGTCGGAATTGGACGTGAATTTAATCAGCACGCTGTCGGCGGTGATATTGAACACGCCCGGGAGGGTTTGACCTTGGAAATCAGCGTGTACGCTGCCGAAAGACGTATAATCAGAACAAGCAGGCATCAAATAGTCGCCGGAATACTGTGCTCGGATACCGGATGCTTCGGTGCCGCCGTTGTAAATAGTGATGTTGTCACCCTCTTTCGTTTTGATTTTGTAGAACTGGAGTTGGTATCCCATTGCGTTCGGGCAAGCGAGCACCCAGCTGCGCTCGGTATTAGGAGCATATTTCACATTGCCTGCGCCATCAGATATGGTACCGTTGCTGGCCGTGATGCGGGTGTGACCGCTGGTGGGTTTCAACAGTGAGGTGGAGTCGCCCGTGTTAGGATAGAGGTTCACCATCATCGACTCGCTCCAGTTGTAGTTGAAGTTGCCGTAACTTGAGGAACGCATGTTCTTGAGGCGGTAGAAACCGTTGTCAGCTCCACCCCATCCCCAGTTGACGTGGAAGTAGTTGACATCGTTAATGTTTGTGTAACCGTCCACAATCCAAGCGTGACCGCCGGCAGATCTGCTTTGGCCGGAGTAGAAGATAGGACGACGATTGTCCAGCTCGTTCAGCAATTTGGCTTCCCATTGTGCGAGCAGCTCGGCATTGTTTGTGTCAGTCACCACATCAGTGATGTTCTGGAACTGTCCGGCAGCAGCGTAGGAGAAATGGTTCTGAAGAGCAGTCAAGGCATTTTCAGACTGAGAGCCTGAGCCGTCGTGACCGTAGCCCATACGGACAGAAACGCCGCAATGGTACAGCAGGTTTGCCAGTTCAAAGTTATAGCTTTCGATGCTGTTCGGCATGGCATCATAGTCGTACGTGGCGCGGCTGAAGTTGGCCGTCTGGCGGGGATACGTGTAAACCACTTCCGTATAGTCGTCATTATATTCAATCGGGAAATAAGAGACGGCTCCGTATCCGCTTGCGGGATAGCGGTAGTAGAACATAATGTTGGCCATCGTGAGCGCGACGCAGCCTACCGGAGCGCGGTGCTCAGACGAAAACTCGGCCAGCGGGTTGTAAGGACATTCAGAGTTGTAGTACGGCGACTGGTTCCAAGTGGTTGTGACCAGCGGCTGAACACCTGTGACTACGTCTTTGCTGTCCACTCTGAAAAAGAAATCGGAATAGCGTGCCCAATCCGGATGAGCAGGCGTGGCCTGTGCCGACTTGGAGGCAGCGTCTTTAACGATTTGTGACAATTCTGCTTTGTATTTTTCGCACATCATGTCGGCGGGAGTTCCTGCTTGGTAATTGCTTTCCAAAGAATAAGCCAACACAGGAGCAACTTCATCAACTGCAGAAACTATGATGAAGCCTTTATCGCCAACCTTGAAACGATAAAAAAGAGCGTTCCCATCTTGATCGTATGCGGTATATTCGAGAATCAGGCGCATTCCCTGACTTGTACCCAAGCGTTCAGCAATGAAATTTCTGGACACCTTTTGGGCCTTGTCTGCAGGCACCACGTTAGAAGCAGTTCCCACGAACATTGCCGCAAAAAACGATACTACGAGCAAAAAGTTTTTCATAAGCATTTAATTTTTAGTACTTTAATTCTTATTATTCTATATTTTACAATTTTCCAATGAAACCAATTTCAAGGTGGCAAAAGTACATTTTTTTTCAATCCAAAATATTCAAAAAATTATTTGGCTCGAAATGGGTGAATTGCCAATGTCATACACACATAGAGCCCTGCCGTTTCGGTGCGCAGGCGGCGGTTGCCGAGTTTCACTTCTGCATATCCGAGACGGCGTGCCATCTCCACCTCGCGCGGACTGAAGTCGCCCTCCGGCCCTACCAGCACGATTGTTTCTTCGTGTTCAAATTGCTCTTCGGAAAACTGTCGGGTGTTGTCATTGTCGCACCAGGCGATGTATTTGTCGGCCTCTTGCCCCTTGTACTTTTCCATAAACTCGTCGAAAGTGGTCATCTCCACAAGCGGCAGCCATAACGTCTGGCTCTGCTTGAGCGCCGCCACGGCGATGCGGTGCAGCCGGTCCATATTCAGCCGCGTGCGCTCGGAACGGTCGCAGCATACAAAGGTGACGGCATACACTCCGATTTCAACGGCTTTCTCGACAAGCCATTCCATACGGTCCACGTTCTTGGTGGGGGCAATGGCAAGATGCAAATGCGGCACTCCTGACGCCGGACTGGAGACGCTGCCCACGATTTGGACGACACAGGCTTTCGGGTCTGCCGTTACTATGACGGCCTTTGCTGCGGAACCTTTCCCGTCGGTAAGCACGATATTGTCGCCAATGCGGTGCCGCAAGGTGCGGATGCAGTGCGTTGACTCTTCCACATCCAGTGCCACGACGGCAGAAGACAGGTCAGCGGCATAAAAAAAATGGTCAGCCATAGTGTGTTATGATTCTTTTTCCGACAATTCGAGCCAACGGTCCGTTTTGGCTTCCAATATCACATTGATCTCATTATACCGTTTCCCCCATTGGGCAAACTCTTCGGCAGAGCCCTCGCCATTGTTCATTTTCTGTTCCAACTCCGACTTTTCCGCTTCAAGGTCCGCCATCTCCTTCTCTATCGTTTCTAACTCACGTTTCTCCTTGAAAGTCAATTTGTTCTTCGGCTGCTCCCGAACAGGCTTCACAACGGCGGGCCTGTTCTCCTTCTCGACACGCTTGCGTATCCGCTCCTCTTTCTCTTTCTCTTGGCGGTATTCGGTATAGTTTCCGTAATAGTCTTTCACCACCCCGTCGCCCTCAAACACGAAAATATGGTCCACCAGTTTATTCATCAGCCAGCGGTCGTGGGAGACGACAATCATACAACCGCCGAAATTGGTCAGGAAGTCCTCCAGCAGGTTCAGCGTGTCGATGTCGAAATCATTGGTAGGCTCGTCCAATATCAAGAAATTCGGGTTCTTGAGCAGCGTAATAAGCAGGTGCAGTTTCCGTTTTTCGCCGCCGCTCAAATCCTCATAATAGGCATATTGCTGGCTGAACGGGAAGCCGAAATGGTTGAGAAACTGTGAGGCACTCACATACCTGCCGTTTTCCATTCTGATCACCTCGGCATGTTCTTTCACCAAGTCGAGCACAATCTTGTTGCCTTTGTACGTCAGGCCGTTTTGTGAGAAATAGCCGAACTGTATGGTCAACCCGGGGGTAATCTTGCCGCCGTCGGGCTTCACCTCGCCCATAATCATCTTCAAAAATGTACTCTTGCCCGTGCCGTTTTTGCCGACAATGCCGCATTTTTCACCTTTCTTGAAAATATAAGAGAAATCTTTGATGATAGTCTGGCCGGGATAAGAAAAATCGAGATGACTGATTTCCAATATCTTGTGACCGATGCGTTCTGACTGCACCTTAAACTGTTCCGGGGCGGCTTCCACTTTGCGGTTCACCCGTTCCTGCAGTTTCTCAAAGTCATTGATGCGGGCGCGGGCCTTAGAAGTTCGGGCCTGCGGCGAGGTATGCACCCAAGCCAACTCGCGGCGGTAGAGGTTGCACAGCCGTTCGTGTTCAGCCGCTTCATTGGCGAGGCGTTCCGCTTTCTTCTCCACAAAATAGCTGTACTTTCCCTTGTAGTGATAGAGGTTTCCGTTGCTGAGTTCGAAAATGTCGCTGCACACCTTGTCGAGGAAAGCCCTGTCGTGAGTCACCATCAAGATTGTGACATTCGCGGCGGACAGGTAATCCTCGAGCCATTCGATCATCTCCACGTCCAAGTGGTTGGTGGGCTCGTCAAGAATCAGCAAGTCGGTATTGGCAATCAGCGCTTTGGCGAGTGCCACCTTCTTGCGCTGGCCTCCGGAGAGTTCCCTCACCCGCTTGAACACATCATTGAGGCCAAACCGGGACAGGATCTCCTTGGCTCTTGCCTCATAGTCCCACGCATTGAGGCGGTCCATTTCGAGCACCGCCGCATCCAACTGACCGTCAAGCAATTGCCCAGCGTGCCCGTTTTCGTGCATCCGGACACACTGCTCGTACATTTTCACAGCGCGCACGGTAGGCACATCCTCGTCGAAGATGGCATTCAGCACCGTATCTTCCGCATCGAAACTGTCCGTCTGGGGCAGATAAGACACCACAATATCCTTACGGACAACAACCTCACCCTCGTCGGGGACATTCCTGCCAGCGATGATATCAAGCAGCGTGCTTTTTCCCGTTCCGTTGCGGGCGACGAGCGCGCTTTTCTGTCCTTTTTCCAGTCCGAACGTAATGTTCCGGAAGAGTACCTTTTCGCCTACCGACTTGGAGACGCCATTGACTGTGAGGTAATTCACAAGGTATTATTTGGATTTTACGGCAATGGCTTCAATCTCCACCATTACGCCCTTAGGCAGGTCGCGGACAGCAAAGGCGGCGCGAGCCGGAGGGTTGACAATAAAATATTGTGCATAAACCTCGTTCATGGCGCCAAAGTTTGCAATGTCGCTCAGCAGGCAAGTCGTTTTGACCACATCGTCAAAAGAATAGCCGGCCTCGAGCAAAATGGCGGCAAGGTTCTTCATCACCTGTTCGGTCTGTGCTTTAATGCCTTCGGGGATGATTCCCGTTTCAGGGTCCACCGGGATTTGTCCCGACACGAACAACATTCCGTTTGCTTCTACAGCCTGGCTGTACGGTCCAATAGCGGCCGGGGCCTTTTCCGTATGAATAATTCTCTTCATAATTGTATATATATAATTGTCAATAAGTTACGTTTCAACACAAAGATTTCGCAAAAATACATTTTTCTTTTTCAGCATATTCTCAATTTTTGTATTTTTGCACGTAATAAAAAAATAATAGTTTATGTCTTTTATTACAGATCGGATTTCATTAGATGGGCTCACATTTGATGATGTATTATTGATACCTTCCTATTCGGAAGTCTTGCCTAAGCAAGTTTGCTTGCAGACGCGTTTTTCACGGAACATTATGCTCAACCTACCCTTTGTTTCGGCCGCCATGGACACAGTGACCGAGGCAAAGATGGCCATTTCCATTGCGCGTGAGGGCGGCATCGGAGTCATTCACAAGAACATGACCATTGCCGAGCAGGCCAAGCAGGTGGCTTCCGTCAAGAGGGCTGAAAACGGGATGATCAACGCTCCGGTGGTGATTACGGCCGACAAGAGCGTAGGCGATGCCAAGCGTATGATGGCAGAATACAAGATTGGCGGCATCCCCGTCGTAGATGAGAAGAACAAGTTAATCGGCATCGTAACCAACCGCGACCTCCGTTTTGAGAAGGACTTCAACAAGCCTATCGGGCAGGTGATGACGAAAGACAAACTGGTCACGACCTCGCGGAGCACCGACCTCAATCAGGCCGCCGACATTCTGCAGCAATACAAGATAGAGAAGTTGCCCGTGATTTCAGAAGACGGCACCTTGTTAGGTCTCATCACCTACAAAGACATCACGAAAGCCAAAGACAAGCCTTTTGCCTGCAAAGACGCCCAAGGGCGTTTGCGCGTGGCGGCCGGCATCGGCATCACCAACGATGCCGTGCAACGTGCCGAGGCCGTAGTGGATGCCGGCGTGGATGCGCTGGTGCTGGACTGCGCACACGGACATTCCAAAAACGTCGTGACAGTGCTCAAGGACATCAAACAGCATTTCAGCGGCGTTGACGTGGTGGTCGGCAACATTGCCACGGGCGAGGCGGCGGTCATGCTGGCCGACGGCGGCGCCGATGCCGTAAAGGTGGGCATTGGGCCGGGCTCTATCTGCACTACAAGGGTGGTGGCAGGCGTAGGCGTGCCCCAACTCAGCGCCATCTACGACGTTTATAAAGCATTGGAGAATTACGACATCCCCATCATCGCCGACGGTGGGATCCGCTATTCCGGCGACATTGTGAAGGCCTTGGCCGCCGGCGGAAACTCCGTGATGTTGGGCGGACTGCTGGCCGGCGTGGAAGAATCGCCCGGCACTACCATCCTGTTCAATGGCCGTAAGTTCAAGACTTACAGGGGCATGGGCTCTCTTGAGGCTATGCAGCACGGGTCTAAGGACCGCTACATGCAGAGTGATGTTGACGACGTGAAGAAACTGGTGCCCGAGGGCATCGTAGGACGCGTCCCTTACAAGGGCGACCTCTACGAAGTGATCTACCAGATGGCCGGCGGTCTGCGCTCCGGCATGGGGTACTGCGGCGCACAAAACATCGAAGACCTCCACAAGGCCCGCTTCTGCCGCATCACCAACGCCGGTGTTCTCGAAAGCCACCCGCACGACATCACCATCACGAGCGAAGCCCCGAACTATTCTTCAGAGTCCAAATAACGATTTTTTAACAACATTAAAAATACCGAAATTATGCAAAATATTGTAGTCGGCATCGACTTCTCAAACAGTTCCATGACCGCCTTGCGTCATGCCGTCGCCATCGCCATCCGTTCAAAGGCCACGCTGCACCTGGTTTGGATCAAGACCCCGGGGGCTGCGAAAAGCGCCAACGAATTGAACGAAGATATGACCTACATGCAGCACATCCAAGAAAAAATGGAGGAGTTGGTATCCCTGTGCAAACAGGAGTCGCCCGAGAGCCACGTCAACAGCGTCATCCTTGAGGGGAAAGTACACATCGAACTCACCAAATATGCCAACAACCTGACCAGGTCTATCATCGTAATGGGTGCCCACGGCGCTTCCGGGTTCGAAGAGGGATACATCGGCAACAACGCCTACCGCGTCATCAACAACGCTGAGGTGCCTGTGCTGATTATGCGTGAGAACATCCAGATCAACCGCGACCTTCACAAGATCTTTGTGCCCATTGACTTGAGCTTTGAGACCTTGCAGAAGATGAGTTACGCCATTCAGTTGGCCAAGTTCTTTGCCGCCCAAATTCACCTGTTTGGCATCAACTATCCCAACAATGCCGAGACGCGGCACATCATCAACGTTCAGCTGCACCACGCCGTTGACATGTGCGACGACGCCAATGTCAGAAACGTGGTGGAGGCCTACAACGTGACCGACAACAACGTTTGCAGCACGGTTCTCAAATGTGCCAAGGATGTAGATGCCAACCTTATTGTGGTTATGAGAGAGGAGCAAGAAACCGACTTCACGGCTTCTCGCAACATGCGACAGATTTTGAGCACCTCGCCGATGCCGCTGTTTATCATTCCGAACAAGAACGCCTTCTCTGTTGCAAAATAAGTCCATGAGGCCGACACGAAACTTGGGCAAGCGACTGATGCGTGCCGGGAATATGCTTAACCCTGCGCCTCCCGTCATGGTTTCATGCGGGCAGACCTTAGACGAGTACAATATTATAACCATTGCGTGGACCGGAACGGTATGTTCCGATCCACCGATGTGTTATATCTCTGTCAGGCCAGAACGACATTCGTACGACATCATCAAGCGGAACGGGGAATTTGCCATCAACCTCACCAACGAGCGGCTCACGCCCATAGCAGATTGGTGCGGTGTCAAGTCCGGAAAAAAATACAACAAGTTTTTTGAAACCGGGCTCACGCCAATACGGGGCATTAAAATCAGTGCGCCCTTAATCAAAGAGTCGCCAGTGAACCTTGAATGTGTGGTAAAACAGACATTGCCGTTGGGGTCGCACGATATGTTCATAGCGGAGATCGTGGCCGTGCATGTAAACGAGAGCCTCATCAACCCACAGACCGACGCACTCGAGTTGCAGCGTGCCCATCTGGTGGCCTATTCGCACGGGCACTATTACGAATTGGGCAAGATCATCGGCAAGTTCGGATTCTCCGTAGAGAAAAGATAGTTTTTTCAGAAGCCCGTCCAGAACGTTTCCCAGAACTTGTGTTCCATTTCCGTCCACGTTTGACGGGTTGCTCCGGCAAAGTCGGACGTGTATTGGTTCAGCAGTTGCTGAACCTCTTTTGTTTTCCCCTCTTTCAGCAGGATTGACACCTCCTTTTCGATGGTCGGGATTTCCTTGAGAGCCTTGTCTTCGTAGCGTTTCACATTCTTCAGCAGGTAGTCTTTGGTAAAGCCCCATTTCACTTGAGCCAACTTATTGGCTTTACGGTAATGCCAGAGGGCGGCGTTCTCGTCATAGCCATGGTGTCCGCAGCGTGAAAAGCCGGAGGGCATCTTCGTGGCGCCGGCAAAGACGGGGATGCGCGGGCTTTGTCCCGGGTTCTCAAGCGAGAACCAGCAAAGGCCGCCCACCTCGTCGGGCAGCCAGTCGCGGCATTGGATAATCGTGCTATACGAGCACCACGACATGGCCACGCCGCGGTAGAATGTCACCGTGCCCGGCTTCAGCATGTTGTACATAGCCCGCTCGTTGCCGTCCATCCACGGATTGGCATTAGGGCAAACTATAGTATCTATTGTCACTTCTCCGGATTCAAGTTTTCTTTTCTTCGTATAAAGCAGATTCTGGGTCTGGTCCAATTCGGGCGAGCCCTCATAGTTGGCGCGGAACAGTTCCATAACATCCTGCACGCGCACTTTCTTTTCAGGTTTCACCGAGAAAGGCAGTTCCTCGGCATCGAGGGAGAGGTGCAACGACGGAGCGAGTTCATTGAAGATATACCACTCGCGCTCCTTGAAATTCTTGCCGCCGGAATAGCTGGACTGGAAGACCTTATACCACACAAAGTCACCCTTGCCGTCCCAGAGGCCATACTTGCGCGCCACTTTCTCGATATTGTCGGAGCACATAAAATTCTCCTTGTCCTTACGGTCGAGTTTGCCGATGCGTGGCACATTGCAGCTGAGGGCGACCTCATCATCGGGCACGCGCCGTGCCGCCCACATGCCGCCGACCTTGTCGGGTCCTTCGCCCAAAATTTCCATTTGCCATGCCTCCTTCTTGTCGGCAATTGTCAAGCACTCGCCGCCGTCGGCATAGCCATATTTTTCAATCAGGCTTCCGATAAGTTTTATGGCGTCGCGGGCATTGTCGCAGCGTTGTAGGGCTACACGTTGCAGTTCCTCTATAAGGAACAGCCCGTTGCCGTTGACCAGCGTGTCGGGACCGGAAAACGTGCTTTCGCCGATAGCGAGTTGTTTCTCGTTCATGCAGGGATATGCCGTATTCATATAGGCATAGGTATGTGCCACTTCGGGGATTTCGCCGGCCAGCGTCACATTCTCCATTCCTTTAGGGGTGCTGGTATGCATAGTTCCCTTGTAAACCTTGTGCATAGTTCCTTCGGGATGGTCGGCGGCGGGCTCTATCGTCACCCAAGTGCGGTACTTGCCGTCGCAAGTATGGGAAGTCATCACCGAGCCGTCAGCAGAGGCCTTGATGCCGACCAAAATAGAAGTGCAATTAGCCCCCACCAGTTCCTCCTGGGCGGTCGCAGGTTTGAGAAACAGGCTCAAGCAAAAGATAGCCCACAGAAAAACAGTCCGTATTTTCATATACTGTTACAATTACTTATTAATCAAGAACGGGAACTTGTCGAAGTTCTTCAAAGAGATGGCGGTTCCGCGGGCCACAGCCTTAAGCGGGTCTTCGGCCACATGGACTTTCAGCATAGTTTTCTTGGCGATACGCATATCCAGGCCGCGCAGCAGCGAGCCGCCGCCTGCCAGATAGATGCCAGTCTCATAAATGTCGGCAGACAATTCCGGCAATGTAGTCTCGAGGGTTTGGATGATAGCCGACTCTATCGAGCAGATTGAAGCGTCGATGGCCTGTGCCACCTCCCGGTAATTCACCTTGACGGCGGTAGGGAGACCTGTCAGCAGGTTACGACCTTTGAATTCATAGTCTGCGGGGGGATTTTCAAGGTCTTCGACAGCCGCGCCCACATTGATCTTGATTTTTTCGGCGGTTGACTCTCCAATGGCGATATTGTGTTTCTTGCGCATATACTCCTGAATATCGCTGTTCAGTTTATCTCCGGCCACCTTCACCGACTTGAAAGTCTGGATGCCGCCGAGAGAAATCACGGCGATTTCAGCCGTGCCGCCGCCGATGTCGATAATCATATTTCCGTTGGGGGCCAATACATCGATGCCCACACCGATGGCGGCAGCCATCGGCTCTTGGATCAGCCTTACATCCTTTGCGCCGGCCTGTTCAGCCGACTCTCGCACGGCGCGTTCCTCCACCTCTGTGATTCCTGACGGGATACAGATAACCATCTTCAGTGCGGGGGCAAAGAAATAGCCCTTGTTGTTCGTCTTCTTGATAAATTCGCGCAGCATCACCTCCGTGGCCTGGAAATTGGCGATGACACCGTCTCGCAACGGGCGGACAGTCTTAATGCCCGCCGGAGTCTTTCCGTGCATCATCAATGCCTGTCTCCCCACAGCTTTCACCTCATTGCTCTTCTCATCGATAGCGATGATGGACGGCTCATCGACAACCACTTGGTTGTGTTGAAGTATCACCGTGTTAGCCGTGCCTAAATCTATTGCGATTTCCTTTGTGAATATTGAAAAAAGCCCCATTTCTGTTCCTTTAAATTAGGTTGCAAAAGTATAAAAAATCTCGCTATTATACATTATAACAAGCCGACTTGTTACAATTTTAACGAAAACTCGCCCCAATCGGCGGAAACACACCCGTTAAGCACCTCAACCAAGAGACTCATAGGCTTTGCCTGTTGTTTTTGGTCAGCCGCCGTGGGTGACAACACAGGGCTACCGCACGAACGAGCCAACTGATTGCGGCTGGGGCGTTTCGCTTTGACGGCCTTGCCACGCACGCTGTCATGCACGATCGAGGATGCCCATTCCGCAAAGCGGGCCCGGAACGACTTCGGGTTCAGGTCCCGGAAGAAGCGCCGCAGCGTGTCGTCTGTCGGCAGGCCATTGGAAAGGTCGATGTACTTCTCGAAGAACTCCCGCTTGTACTTGGCGAAGTCGGCGATCTCCGACCTGGACGATGATGTTGGCCCTCTTCGAGGGCCGAGGGTGGCGTGGGTGCGTCGCAGCCGACGGTTCCGCTCCCTTGCGGTCGCTGCACCGCCGGTTATGGAGCAGACTGC
>CAVIJD010000045.1:0-13247 GCA_963643165.1 bacterium
GATTGAGGATGCCCATTCCGCAAAGCGGGCCCGGAACGACTTCGGGTTCAGGTCCCGGAAGAAGCGCCGCAGCGTGTCGTCTGTCGGCAGGCCATTGGAAAGGTCGATGTACTTCTCGAAGAACTCCCGCTTGTACTTGGCGAAGTCGGCGATCTCCGACCAGCATGTTGATGTTGGCCCTCTTCGAGGGCCAACGGTTCCGCTCCCTTGCAGCCGACGGTTCCGCTCCCTTGCGGTCGCTGCACCGCCGGTTATGGAGCAGTCTGCCTGCGGCAGCCCGCTTTCGCCCTCTCCGAGGGCGTTGCGCAGGTAGCCACATCCTCCATCTTAGTTCGCAGGTCAACTCGTGGAAAAGAATACCTCGCAGTGTTCGGGCATCGGAGATGCCCAATCAAAGGCGGCTCGTTGAGCCGCCTTTGACCATAACCGACGGTGAAGCCGTCGGAGCAAGCCGCGCCCCAAGTCAAACAGGTCCTCGAAGAGGGCCAACATCGTAGAAAAGAGAGAGAGAACAACACGCGTAACGCTCTACATTCTGCATTCTAAATTCGTGCGGTAGCCGTGGTATGAAAAGCCGGTCTTGGAGTTTCTTACCACTTTGCCCGTTATTTTGGTGTTTCACTCGGTGTTGACTATGGGACGACTCTGCGCGGCGGTTTTCATCATATAAACATCCCGTTAAGCCAATATTACGAAGGGATGGAAGACGATGTTACGACTTTCTGTGTATATAATGTCATCCATCAATTTCAGATTCCTCTACGTATGGAGTTTCATTTTCCATTATACAACAGTAACTGGATGTTTTGCTCTGCCGTAGGGGTGAATTTCGTAAACGTTTTTGAGTCTATCGGATATGCTATCAGCAAAAAAGACTTCTTCCCTAACTCTTCCGTTTCAAACATTTTCACGGTTAGCATTCAAAAAGAAAATGAGAATGAGATTCCTATTCTTAACGGGGAGGTTTCTCGCCCCAAGGAAATGACACGCAAGATTGAAGCCGACCTCTTTCTAAACCTCGGTGTATATTACCGGCTGCCCTACAATGACCTGATCCGTTTTCAACTACTCGTTCAAAGACCGTATGACCGGAAAATACACCTATTTAGACTCACCATACGAGAGCGGCACCATCAGTTACCGCCACAACTACATCGGTCTGGAACTGGCCTACATCCACTGTTTCAAGACCAAAGCCCAAAGAGCTGCCGCAAAGGCTAAGAAACAGGCATTGTAGGTCAAAACGTAGTTGTTTTGAGTTTTTAGATGTTACATCTTAGACGGGCGAACCGATATGATGATTTTACGGTCTTTGGCAGCCTGCAAACCATAAACGGTTTCACGTGCCGCATCCGAAGAGAATCGGCTTCTCACCGCCCCGCATGCATCCGTGCGCAAGATGAGCCCTGCCTTCTTGCCGGCGATATAGGGTTCAAAAAAGCCGTCGTCTTCTTTTCTCAGCCAATTGAGAAAACTCACGATGCGCCGCGAAGAGAGATGCAGATTATAGTCGCTGCTGTGCAAAGGCGAGGCAAAGCCGCTGACGGAAAGCGTGACCGTATCCCCGTTCAGCAGCGCTTTCTTCAGACATGCCAACAACTCCGACAGTCTCCGGCAAGAGCCGTCAACGGAATCGCGGAGAAACGTCAGCATCGACTGCCGCACGCTGGCAAGCGTGTCGCCGCGCAGTCCCTCCCCTGCCCTGCTGACATACAGGCCGGTGTCGGCCATATATTGAAGATGAAGTTGCATAAAGTCCGTGTCCGTAGTGTCTGACAGCGAACGCGGGTCGGGACGGTCGTTCTGGAAATAGAGCGAAATGGGCTCAAAACGGGAGAGTTGTTCGCGGATGTCCTCCTCGGGCTTGTCTGTCGTGTCCGCCTGAGCCGTATCGGCAGGCAGCATCCAACGGAACGAGAACAGGTCGTTGCAGCAGGTGTCTTCCAAGAATTCTTTGGCCAACGGGCGGTTCGATGAAAAACAGCCGCTGTTCCCATCTTGGTTGAGGGCAAAATAGTAGTCGTTGTATTCCGAATTGAACGGGACACCCATATTTGACACCTCCCCCCACTGGCTCAACGCCCCGGGGCACCAGAAGATGTCATAGCCTCCGATGCCTAAATGCTCGTCAGAGCTGAAATAGAGCGTCTCTTGGGTCGTGTCGTAGAAAGGGGTCACCTCGTTGCCCTCCGTATTGACGGCGGTGCCGAGATTGACAGGCTCCCCGTAACGTCCTTTGTTGCAAATCACATACCAGATGTCCAAGCCGCCTTGTCCGCCCGGGCGGTCGGAGACGAAATAGAGCACCTGTTCTTGTGGCGAGGCATAGACCAGCCACGGGTGCATTGATGAGTAGCCGGGCAAGTTCACGGCTTGGGGCAGCCGTTCGGGCTTGTTCCAATGTTCTCGCCCGTGTTTCTGTTCGCACATGGTTTCCCACAGCGAGCAATGCAGTTCGCCGTTGCCGGAACGGGCGCACCGCGAGAATATCAGTTTGTTGCTGTGCTCCTCAAAGCAGAAGCTGCCGTTGAACACCCTGCGGTCGTTCACGCGGCTGCCCAAAGAGACAGCCGGGGCGTAACTGCCGTCAGCCAGCAGCCTCGACGCATAGATAGAGCAATACCAGTTGGTTTCGAAAAAGAACTCATTGTCGGCAGCGCGGTCGGTGCGCATCGAGGTGAAGAGAAAGGTGGAGTCGGCAAGCAGTTGGCCGCCATATTCAGAAAAGCGCGTGTTGACGGCACGGGACAGAGGCTCAACGCTGACGGGCAAGGTGTCGTGCTTGATATAGTCAGCCTGCTCACGCCGCTGCGAGTCGGTCATGCGGACCGTCTGCGGGAATGCTGCCGACACCGTGAAGAGCAGTGCTAACAAGGAAACAAGAGACTTACGCATAGCGTCACATCAGTTCGTAGGGACACAGTTCTTTATTGAGGCGGAGGCCGGCGTTTTTCTTCAAGACATAGACCAACGAGAGTTCAAGCCCGCCCCTGAGGTGAGTGGCCTTGCGGAAAGCGGAGACATTGACATCGTAGCTGACCCCGAGACGCAAGTTGTAGCAATTGAAGAAGACATTGGCAATCAAAGCGTCGTTCCAGCGGTAAAGGAGTCCGCCGCCCACTGAAAAAAGGGTCGTGTAGTTGTTTTTACGCCTGAAATATTCGACATTGGCGCCGAAAGTGTACTCTTGGAACGAACGTTGCCACGAGGCATACGCCATCGGCTCGAGTGCCAGTTCACGGGTCAGCCCGATGCGGGAGAGGAAGTGGGCGGTATAGCGCACGGGCAGGGTTTGCGCGGTAGTGCCGAAAGCCTCGCGCGGGCAGTTCACATGTTCCGCCGCGGCCCCCAACCTGAACGTGTTGTTCTTGTCAGGGGTGAAGCTCCAGAACAGGCCGGCGCCCAAGTCGAGATAGTATTGTTTTTCCGTCTCGAAAGACTCGCCCGAGGGGTTAGCGGCGCTAAAATGGTACTGCTGGTACTGGCTGTCCCAGCGGGCCGCCGAGAAGTCGAGGAAATTGTTGAAAAAGCCGGCATAACCGCCGATGCCGACCTTGTGGCGGCTTCTCCTGCCGAGGCTTTTGACATACGACACGGCGACCTTGGCACTCAAAGAGGTATAGCCCACATCGCCGGCCTTGAACGAAAGAAACGAGCCGCCCAGGGCCAGCAGTTCTTGTCGACGCGAGCTTTTGTACAAGGCCCCGTCAATGCTGCCGGCAAAGGTCAGGTACGGAGCCGTCACCGAGAGCCACTGCGTGCGCTGGTTCAAAACGGCACGGCAGATGCCCTCAAACGCGCCCGTCAAGGCAGGGTTTAGACTCACGGGAGCGGTGTTGAACTGTGAAAAATGATGGTTCTGCGCTTTTACGGGACTAAAAAAAAAAGTCATTGCCAGCAACAGCAGCAAAACGTACTTGTATTTGTCTTTCCAGCAGTTGCGCAAGTAGCGCCGCAGTTCGTTCTCGCGGGGGTTGTCTTGAGGCTCATACACCTTGGCGCCATGAAGTCCGTCGGGCATAAATTCCTGTTCCACAAAATGGTTCTCATAGTCGTGGGCATAGCGGTAGCCTTTGTTGTAGCCCAGTTCCTTCATCAGGTTGGTAGGGGCATTGCGGATATGGAGCGGCACGGGCAAGTCGCCGGTCTGCTTCACCATAGCGTAGGCGGCGTCGATAGCCATAATGGCGGCATTGCTCTTGGGCGACGAAGCAAGGTATATGGCCGTCTGTGCCAATGGGATGCGGGCCTCGGGCATGCCGGTTTCGTGGACGGCCTGAAAGCAGTTGTTAGCCAGAAGCAGCGCGTTGGGGTTCGCGTTCCCGATGTCCTCGGAGGCCAAGATGACCATACGCCGCGCGATAAAGAGCGGGTCCTCGCCGGCAATCAACATCCGAGCCATCCAATAGACAGCCGCGTTGGGGTCGCTGCCCCGTATCGACTTGATGAAAGCGGAGATAATGTCGTAGTGCGCCTCCCCTTTCTTGTCATAGACGGCGATATTCTGTTGGATGACATGCACCACCCTTTCGCGCGTGACCGTGACGACACCGTCTTGCGGCGGGGTCATCGCCGTAACCAGTTCAACGGCATTCAGCAGTTTGCGGGCGTCGCCGCCGGAGATGCGCAGCAAGGCTTCGGTGTCCTCGAGTTTTATTTTGCAATGCAAGTGTTCCTCAAGGTAAGCCACGGCCGTAGCCAGGATCTGCTCGAGTTGCTGGCGCGAGAGGCTCTTGAGCACATACACCTGACAGCGCGAGAGCAGCGGCGAGATCACCTCAAAGGAGGGGTTCTCCGTGGTGGCGCCGATGAGGGTGACCACCCCCTGCTCCACGGCTCCCAGCAAAGAGTCCTGCTGGGCCTTGGAGAAACGGTGGATCTCGTCGATGAAAAGCAGCGACTGCCGTTCTGACTTGCGGGCCTTCTCTATCACCTCGCGGATATCCTTCACGCCGCTGCTGATGGCACTGAGCATATAGAAGTCGGCGGACGTCAGTTCAGCAATCAGCAGGGCGAGCGTCGTTTTGCCCACCCCGGGAGGTCCCCAGAAAATCATCGACTGCACGCTGCCGTTCTCAATCGCGTTGCGCAACACGGCGCCTTTGCCCATCAAGTGTTCCTGCCCGACATAGGTGTCGAGGGAGTGAGGACGTAATATTTCTGCCAAAGGTTTCTGCAAAACGCTGCTATAATAATGTCTTAAAATAGGGAATGCAAAAATAGAAAAAAAAAGACTACTTTTGCCACTCAAAAAAAAGCAAGATGGAAGAGAAACACAAGCGTCCTTCTTGGGATGAATATTTCATGGAGATAGCCGACACCGTCAGCAAGCGGGCCACTTGCGACCGCGGGCGCAGCGGCTGCGTAGTGGTACGTGACAGGCAGATACTGGTAACCGGGTACGTAGGTTCACCCAAAGGCCTGCCCCACTGCGACGAAGTGGGGCACCAACTCAAGCGCACCGTCCACGAAGACGGCAGTGTGACCCAGCACTGCGTGCGCACCGTGCATGCCGAGCAGAACGCCATCTGCCAGGCCGCCAAACTGGGCATCTCCCTCGACGGCGCCACGCTTTACTGCCGCATGACCCCCTGCCGCGTATGTGCCATGCTGATCATCAACTGCGGCATCACCCGGGTGGTGTGCGCCAACAAGTACCACGCCGGCGCAGAGTCCGAGGAGATGTTCGCCCAAGCTGGCGTGCAGCTTGACTTCTTCTCCACCGAAGTGGTGAAATACGACCGGCAATAGCCGTCCTGAAACGTCAATCAATCGTCAAAAAAAATCATAAAATAATCCAGAATATGTTCACCGGAATCATTGAAAAGACAGGAAAAATCATTGAGATAAAAAAAGACAGGACCAACTACGACTTCACCATCGAGGTTGACTTTGCCGAGCAACTCACCATCGACCAAAGCATGGCCCACGACGGCTGCTGCCTCACCGTAGTGAAAGTTGACAAGGACAAGCGCCAATATGTCGTCACCGCCATGGAAGAGACGATGCTGAAAACCAACTTGGGACAATGGCAGGTAGGCTACGAAGTGAACTTGGAGCGCAGCATGCGCATGGACGGCCGGTTTGACGGGCACATCGTGCAAGGCCACGTTGACCAGACCGCGACTTGCGAGAAAGTTGTGGATGAGAACGGCAGCTGGCGTTTCTATTTCACCTACGACCCCGAAAAGAACAACTTCACCGTCCCCAAAGGTTCCATCTCCGTCAACGGCGTCAGCCTCACCGTCGTGGACTCTGAAAAGGGACGCTTCTCGGTGGCCATCATCCCTTACACTTTCAAGGCCACCAACTTCCACAACATCAAGCCCGGCACCGTCGTCAACATCGAGTTCGACGTCTTCGGAAAGTATGTACAGCGCCTGTTGGACGAATATTTTTCGGAACGTCAAAAATAAACGGGCTGAAAATTCGTTAAGTGCAGACATCATTTATGAAATAAGAATAGCATTTTGAAACCGAAAAGCAAAACCGTCCCGCTCTGCCTCTGTTTCCTCCTTGCCGTGCTGACTGTAGGGGTCACGGGGTGTTCCACGTCGAAGAACACCTTCCCGAACCGCGCCTACCACAACGTCACCTGCCGGTATAATGTCTTGTGGAACGGCAAGCAGTCGATGAAGCAGGCTGAAGAGGAACTCTCAAAGCTGTCGAAGGACAACTATACCGCCACGCTCCCCGTCTATAACTACCCTGCCAAGTCGGACCTTGCCTCCGCGCTCCCGCATCTGGACCGCACCATCGAAAAAGCGTCCAAGGCCATATACAAGCACTCGATGCTGATCCGCGGGAAAGAATACGTCAAGACCATCGACGACGCCTACCTTCTGATGGGGCAATCCTACTTTCACAAGCAAGACTATGTGCAGGCGCAGCGCGTGTCGTCGTACATCCTGCACAACTATCCCAAGGCCAACACCTACAATGAGGCCGCCATCCTGCAGGCCCGCACCTCCTTGCGGCAGGGCTACTACGCCAGCGCCGACGAGCAGCTCGAGAACCTGCACTATCTCTCCACCAACAAAAAGAACAAGCGCTTCAACCTCCTCTTCAACGCGGCCAAGGCCGAGTACCACCTCACCGCGCCGGACGGCGACACACAAGAAGCCATTGACTATCTCAACAATGCCATCGCCGCGCACCCCGACCGGGAGTTCAAAGCCCGCCTCAACCTCATCTTAGGCGAGTTGTACGAAGAACTCGGGCAGCAGGCCGAAGCGCAGACGTGCTTCAACAAGGTCATCAAGAGCTCGTCAACCTACGAGATGGTGTTCTGTGCGCAAATGCACATCGCCCGGAACTACGACGGCACCGAAGCGTCGCGCGACGCCATCATGAAACGTTTCGACAAGATGCTCGAGGAGAGCAAAAACGAAGACTTCAAGGACCAGATCTACTACGCCTGCTCCGAAATAGCGCGCATAGACGAGGATGACGACCTTCGCAAGGAATACCTGGCCAAGTCGGTGGCCGCCTACACCAACAACGCCTATCAGCGCACCTTTTCGAGCATCACGCTGGCCGACCTCTACTTTGAGGAGAACGAATACCGCAAGGCGCAAGACTACTACGACACCGCCACGCTGAGCATCCCCAAGAACTATCCCGACTACGAAGGGGTGAAAAAGAAAGCCGGCGTATTGAAAGACCTTGTGCTGAAGCTTGACGAGATTGACCTTCAGGACAGCCTGCAGCGCATCGCGAAGATGCCCGAAGCACAACGCCGCGCCTGGGTGCAGAAGATGATTGCCGACTACACGGAAGCCGAACGCAAGGCCGCCGAAGAGGAGGCCGAACGCATGCTCGCCCTGCAGAACGCCTCGTCTTATACCAACATCAACACCACCACGTCCAACGGCAAATGGTACTTCTACAACCAGTCGCTGGTGACGGCCGGACAGCAGGACTTCTACCGCCGTTGGGGCAACCGGAAACTTGAGGACAACTGGTTCGTCAGCAACAAAGAACAGCTCACCTTTGACGACCTCGCGCAACTCAACGACCCCAATGCCGCCGCCGACTCCCTCGAATACGACGAAGACGGCAACCCTATCCCCAAGCGGGAAACCGACCCCAAAAAGGAGGCCTATTACCTGCAAGACCTGCCCATGACCCCGCAAGCCATAGACTCATCCAACGCACTGATTTCCAAATATCTTTTTGAAGTCGGTTACATCTACCGCGACTTGCTCGAGAACCTCCCCAAAGCCTGCGAGTCTTTCGAGTCGCTGTATAAGAGATTCCCCGACGGCGAATACACACAGCCTTGCGCCTATCTACTCTATGTGCTCTACACGGAACTGAAGAACCCGAAAGCGGACACCTACAAACAACTGATACTGACCAAGTACCCCGACACCGACTATGCCAAGCTCATCAACGACCCGAAATACTACGAAAAGCTGAAGGCCCGCGAAATGGAGCTTGAGAACCGTTACGCTGAGGTCTATGACGACTTCAACAAAAAGCGTTGGGCAGAGGTGGTGCGCAAGTCAGAACAGGCCATCCCGCTCTGCAGCGACACCACCCTCAAGGCCAAGTACAGTTATCTGTGCGCCGTAGCTGCCGGACAGGTCCACAACGAAGACACCCTTGTGCGCCGTCTGAACCGCATCGTGACAGACTTCCCGAACGAAGAGGTGGCCACGTTGGCCCGGATCTACCTCTCGGCACTTGCACCGGCACCTGCCGCCGCAGCCGCAAGCGCAGCCGCAAGCGCAGCCGAGAAACCCGGAAACGGCGCCGGCAAGGCAGACACCCCGGCCGCCGCCCCGCAGAATACCGCCACACACTCCTTCATCGTCGAGAAAGACAAGCCGCACTACATGATACTGCTGGTGAAGACCTCCAATCTGTCCGTACAGACCGTCAAACAGAACCTGAACACTTTCAACAAATCGTTCTTCAGCCTCCAGCGTTTCAACATCACCAGCTTCTACATCAACAACACCCAGCAGATGGTGACCGTGGCCAAATTCGCCAACAGCGAAACGGCCATGGACTACTACGACATCCTGGTCAAGAACGAGAACTTCGCCGCCGACATCGCAAACGGCAACATCGAGCCATTCGCCATCTCCGCCACCAACTACACCACTTTCTACAACAAGACCGAAGAGCGGAGCATGTACAACGACTTTTTCAAGAAAAACTATCTCGAAAAAAGAAACTAACATCATTATACAACATATATAATAAAGACAATTATGAAAGAAATAGAACCCAGAGAAACCGGATCCGTTAATATTATCGCCGACGGCACCATGCTCGAAGGCAACATTGCCACCAACGGAGACATCCGCATTGACGGCACCGTAAAAGGCAACATCGTGTCCAAGTCCAAAGTCATCATCGGGCGCAGCGGCAAAGTAGAGGGCAACGTCACCTGTGCCAACATAGACATTGAGGGTGCCGTGAAAGCTGAAACGCTGAATGTGGCCAACCTCATCTCCTTGAAAGCCACCGCCAACCTCACGGGCAACATCATCGCCGGCAAGATCGCCATCGAGCCCGGCGCAGAGTTCTCCGGCACCTGCCGCATGCAAAGCCAGAAAAGTGCCCCTGCCCCAAGCGCCGCACAACCCGGGAAATAACACTAACCCATGGCTGACAGGAAGTCACCGGAACAAGACAACGCCCTGCACCGGTATGCCTATTATTCCAATTTAGGCTTCGAGATGGCCGCGCTCATAGCCGCGGGCGTCTTCGGAGGCATCAAACTCGACAAACTGGCGGGTACGTCGCCCCTGCTTACGGTGGTGCTCTCGCTGGCCGGCGTGACTCTTTCGATGTACTTGCTGATAAAAAAAACAATGCCCCCATCGACAAATAAAACGACAGATGAGCAAAAAAATACCCATTAAGAAATTCTCTTTCCGCATCATAGTGTTCTCCGCGGTCATCGCCGGACTTTCCGTGCTGTTCCAATGGCTGTGCCCCCAGTATGCCAGTCCCGCATTGCCGTTCATCATTCTCTTTTTCTTCGCCATCACCTTGTTCACCATCTACATCGTGCTTCGCGACGACCACGGCAAGACCAGCCAGCGGTTCGTGTCCAACTACCTGCTGTCGCGGGTGGTCAAGTTGTTCTCGTGCCTGCTCTTCCTCACACTCTACATGATCCTGAACAGGCCTGACGCCCTCCGGTTCGCCATCTCTTTCATCATCATCTATTTCCTCTATTCCGCCTTCGAGGTCTTTGTGCTGAAAAAAGAAAACAGCGACCTTGCCGGAGACAAGACCGGGAAAGACAACATTCAAACCAAATAAAAGCCAAATCAACATTTTAACAACAGAATACAGATTATCATGACCACCGCAAGACAAATCACAGAGAACCTTTATTACATAGGCGCCTCCGACCGCAGGCTCGCCCTTTTTGAGAACGTCATGCCCATTCCGCGCGGCGTCTCCTACAACGCATACCTGCTTTTGGACACGCAGACCGTTCTTTTGGACACCGTTGACAATGCCGTAGGCGAGCCGTTCCTTGAGAACCTGGAAAGCACCTTGAACGGCCGCGCCCTCGACTACCTGGTCATCCACCATGTGGAGCCCGACCACCTGGCCATGACGGCCGCCGTGCTCCAACGCCATCCCGAGACGCGCATTGTCTGCAGTGCGCAGGCCGCCAAATTTATCGGACAGTTTTTCGATATCCAGTTACACAGCGCCCCGCTCATCGTAAAGGAGGGCGACACCCTGACAACCGGAAAGCACACCTTCACCTTTGTGGCCGCACCGATGGTACACTGGCCCGAAGTGCTGGTCTCCTACGAGACAACCGAGAAGATACTCTTCTCGGCAGACGCTTTCGGCACATTCGGGGCCCTCAGCGGGAACCTCTTTGCCGACGAGGTCAACTTTGACCGCGACTGGCTGGACGACGCGCGCCGTTACTACACCAACATAGTGGGCAAATATGGCCCCAATGTTGAGAAAGTGCTCCAAAAAGCCGCCGCCCTCGACATCCGGATGGTCTGTCCGCTGCACGGTCCTATATGGCGTGAAAACATCGGCTACTACATCGAAAAACATCAGCGTTGGTGTACCTACACGCCCGAATCGGAAAGTGTGGCAATCTTTTACGGCTCGCCTTACGGACACACGGCAACCGCCGCCACCGCACTGGCCAACATGCTGGCCGAAGACGGCATCGCCGACATCCGGATGTATGACGTGTCCGCCACACACGTCTCCTATCTGGTAGCCGAGGCGTTCCGCTGCAGACACCTCGTGCTCGCCGCCCCGACCTACAACAACGGACTGTTTCCGCCTATGGAGACCTTGCTGCTCGACTTGCAGGCACACCAACTGCAGAAGCGCACCTTTGCCCTCATCGAAAACGGCACCTGGGCACCAAAGTCCGCACAAGCCATGCGCACCATCTTGGGCGCCTTGACAAACTGCCCCGTGCTGGAGCCTGTCGTAACCCTGAAGTCTTCGTTGAAAGAAGAACAGATGACAGACTTGAAAGCATTGGCAAAGAACATTTTAACATCTTATACCTCTTACAACAAAAATTAAATGCACGCTTCTTCCGATGACAGATTCACTATCCGTCAATAATGAAGCAAAGGATAACCAAGAAAAAAAAGAAGAACACTATGTCATCAAAAACAATATTGATTACCGGCGGCGCCGGATTCATCGGCTCCCATGTCGTACGACGTTTCGTGAACAAATATCCCGGCTATGAGATCTACAATCTTGACAAGCTGACCTACGCCGGGAACCTGGAGAACCTTACCGACATCGAGGGCTGCCCGAACTATCATTTCATCAAGGGCGACATCGAAGACGGGGACTTCCTGCTCGAGCTTTTCCGCAGCCGTCAGTTTGACGGGGTCATCCACCTTGCGGCCGAGTCGCATGTGGACCGGTCCATCACCAACCCCACGCAATTCGTCCTCACGAACGTAGTCGGCACCGTCAACCTCCTGAATGCGGCCCGCACCGTCTGGAACGGCAACTGGGAGGGCAAGAAGTTCTACCAGATCTCAACCGATGAGGTCTATGGCGCGTTAGGAGACACCGGGCTCTTCACGGAAACCACCCCTTACAACCCGCACAGTCCCTACTCTGCCGCCAAGGCCAGCGCCGACCATTTCGTGCGCGCCTACCACGACACCTACGGGATGCCTACCGTCATCTCCAACTGCTCGAACAACTACGGACCCAACCAGTTTCCGGAAAAACTGATCCCCCTGTTCATCAACAACATAAAGCACAACAAACCGCTGCCCGTCTATGGCAAAGGCATCAACGTGCGCGACTGGCTCTATGTGGAAGACCATGCAGAGGCCATCGACCTGATATTCCACAAAGCAGCGCCCGGTTCCACCTACAACATCGGCGGCAACAACGAGTGGCGCAACATCGACCTCATCCGCAAACTGATTGAAATCATGGACCGCAAACTCGGAAGACCTGCCGGCACGTCAGAAAGCCTGATCACCTACGTCACCGACCGTGCGGGACACGACTTGCGGTATGCCATCGACTCATCTAAGATCCAGCGTGAGCTGGGGTGGAGACCGAACGTCAAGTTTGACGAAGGCTTCGAGAAGACTGTCGATTGGTATCTCGGCAACGAAGAGTGGTTCGAGCACGTCACTTCAGGCGCATACGTTGAATATTACCGCAAAATGTACGGCAACCGATAGTTGACCGTCGCCATGATGGCCGGGAATCGGACCGCACGGCGCATTCATACGAAATATAGACAAGAGGAAATACCAGAAAGCGGCAGCGTTTGTCATGCTACTAGTCTCCATATTCCTGTTCATCACCATATTAGACAATCTGCTGGAGAGGCTGCTGCAAGCGGTTGACTTCGAGATGTTCCGCGAGACGCCGGAAACGGGGTTTTACAAGAAACGGATGAAAAATTAACAGAAAACCACTATATTTGCCGCACCGTTATCTTTGGATCTTGGCTAACGGACTTCACAAGGTTCAGAGGGGCGGGGTGAAAATGTTAAAAAAAGAAGTCCCCTTATGGCCACCCTTCAGGAGCAGTTTGCCGAGAGCCACCGCTTGGAACATGGCTATCGCACGAATGTAGAATGTAGAGGCGTTACGCTTGTTGTTTTTTCTTTCTTTCTACAATGTTGAGCCTCTTCGAGGCTCTGTTTGACTCGGGGCGCAGTTTGCTCCGACGGCTTCACCGTCGGTTATGGTCATTGGCGGCTCGTTGAGCCGCCAATGATTGGGCATCTCCGATGCCCGAA
>CAVIJD010000046.1:0-12936 GCA_963643165.1 bacterium
CCACAGTTTGCCTGCACATAGAAGTCGTATTCCGTAGAGGCGGTCAGACCCGTAATGTTGAACGGATTGGTTGTTGCAGCCACTATAGTGCCCGAGCCTTGCGTAAAGCCTTTCGGTCCGTACTCGATGTTCCATGCAGTGGCCGTGCCCCTCTCTGTCCAACTGAGTTCCAAAGAATTATTGGTCATATTGGTTACATGCAGATTACTTACACGTGGACAACTTACGATTGGCGGTGTAAAGGTATAGACAAGCCCCGAAGCGGGATAGGATGAATTCGTGATTTGAACCTTATCGGAAGATGCCGTCGAAGTGGCGGTAAAATCCGCCCAGTTGCCGCTGCCTGTAAGAATGAGTCTTTCTGCATTGTCTTGGTCATACAGTCCTACAACAAGGTCATCTTCACGTTCAATCTGCATTGCCCCGTAACAAATGTCGATGACATTGCTGGTTTCGTGCAACTTTATCTGAAAATCATAAATGTTGTTGTTGAAATAACATTTAAATGCTGACCATTGAATCGTCAAAACCCTGTTTGGCGCTACGCCGGAAACCTCATAGACCGCCGGACCTGTCATCGTTGATCGCAAATCATGGGCTAATGCGGCTATAACGCTATATTTTGAAATTTGATCACAAAAATCTACTGAACTCCCAAACGAGATAAACCCATTGGTACAAACGTAAATGTCAGTTCCTTGTGGATAGGTTGTTTCGCCAAATGTGAAAGCAAACGGCAACGCCACGGGACCGGTGTTGGCGTAACCCACACATTCGTCGATGTTCGTACCCGTAATTGGTGTGTAAGTTGAAACGGTTGCCTGAAACGAATAGGACGGCAAGCCCTGCGCCAAGACCGACATTGTGGCCAGTTGACAGACAGCCAAAAGCAGAATGAATAATTTTTTTATCATAATTTTTTTGTATTTGTTGTTCTAAATCGTATTGTCGTTTTGGATATGTACTTTACCATCGCCTTTCTTTTGTGAGAGGTGGCATGCTTATGAAAAGAGCGGGCGTACGTTTAGTTGCTTGGTAAGAGTTGCCTGAGCGGGTAGGCGAATTTTCAAATTAAAAACTGTGCAAAAATAGCAAAAAAATTACACATCACCCCCCCCCTACGAATATTTATAAACTATTGATTTAGTGATGTTTATACGGATATTAGTAAAAGGGCTGCAAAAACATACGGTTGAATTTAACCTAGTTTTGGGGGCTTCGACTTACGACTCAAGGGCGCAATGGAAGAATGTAGAATGTAGGGCGTTACGCACAATTCACACCAAAAGTTTCAGGTCAGCCCTGGCAACGTGTGAGGGACGAAAGAAGTCTCAAGTCTAATTTCCGGTTGGAGCGGTAGACGGGGGTCGAACCCGCGACCTGCGGCTTGGGAAGCCGCCGCTCTGCCAACTGAGCTACTACCGCATTTTTTCTATACGTTGAACCTGATATGCAGGATGTCGCCATCCTGAACCACATAGTTCTTGCCCTCTACAAACAGTTTGCCGGCCTCTTTGCATTTGAGTTCGGAGCCAAGGTTTACGAGGTCGTCGTATTTTATCACTTCTGCGCGGATGAAACCGCGTTCAAGGTCGCTGTGTATGACACCGGCCGCCTGCGGGGCGCACATGCCGCGCCGGATGGTCCATGCCCGGTTCTCTTTTCCGCCCACCGTGAAGAATGAAATCAGGTCCAGCATCTTGTAGGCCGCGCGGATGACTTTGTTGACGCCCGGTTCTGTGAGCCCCACGTCTTCCAGAAAAGCCTTGCGGTCATCTTCATTGTCGAGTTCAGCAATTTCCGACTCAATCTTCGCCGCAATCACGAGCATCTCGCCGCCGTTCTCGGCCACATATTGCTTGACGCTTTCAGAATAAGCATTGCCCGTCGCTGCATCGTTGTCGTTCACATTGCAGACGTAGAGTACGGGCTTGGCGGTAAGCAGCATCATGTCTGCCACCACGGCCTGTTCGTCTTCTGTCACCTCAAGGGTGCGCACATTCTGGAAACTTTCGAGATGCTCTTTGTATTTTTTCAGCACTTCATAGTCGTGCTTGGCGGTTTTCTCTCCGATTTTGGCGGCTTTTTCCACCTTTTGTATTTTCCGGTCTATCTGCTCGAGGTCTTTGCACTGCAGTTCAAAATCCACGATTTCGATGTCGCGCACAGGGTCGATGGAGCCTTCCACGTGGGGCAGGGCAGGGTTGTCGAAGCAGCGGAGCACATGGACGAGCGCGTCGCAGAGGCGGATGTCGGCCAGGAATGCGTTGCCGATGCCTTCGCCGTGGCTGGCGCCTTTGGCCAGTCCCGGGATGTCCACAAGGTCAAGGGTGGCATACACCAGCTTGTCGGCATGGATGAATGTGTTGATGTGCGTCAACCGGTTGTCAGGCACGGAGCAGACCCCGATATTCGACTTGTTCGTACTGTAGGCGAACTCCGTAACGGCTGCCTTCGTGTTCGAGATGCAGTTGAATATGGTGGTCTTGCCGGAATTGGTCAGTCCTGTTATGCCGCACTTCAGTCCCATGCTCTTTGCCGATTTAGAATCCTAAAATGATGTCTTCCACATGGTCGATTTCGGGAAGATAGTTCTTGATGGTCTGTTCCACGCCGTTCTTGAGGGTCATTTTAGCGTGGGGGCATGAGCCACAAGCGCCCTGAAGCTTGACTTTGACCACATTTTCAGGCGTAAGCTCTATGAATTCGATGTCACCGCCATCCTGCTGCAGGTACGGACGAATCTGGTCGATGATGGAAATCACTTTCTGTTCAAGGGTCGGACTGTTCATGCTTGTGTCTCTATTTTTGATAACGGCGGCAAAGATACATTTTTTTTGCACCCTTTCCCGTGCCCGCGAAAAAAATCTCCGTTTGGTCGCATGGATGTGTTTTCTTGTTGTAAGACAGAAAAAAGACAGCCCCAACTTGTGCTGGGGCTGTCTCTCGTTATAAGAAAAGATTATTCAGTTTGTCGTTTGCGACAAACGATAATGGGTAAAGACTATTACCAGGCGAACAGCGGGCGGTCGTGCATCATGTCGTTGACCTGTTTGCGGGTCTTGGCGATGAGTTCTTCGTTCTCGACGTCGCAGAGGATGTTGTCGATCATTTCAACGATGCCGTCCATGTCGTTCTCTTTGAGTCCGCGTGTGGTGATGGCGGGCGTTCCAACTCTCAGGCCCGAGGTCTGGAAGGCGGAGCGGGTGTCAAACGGAACCATGTTCTTGTTGATGGTGATGTCGGCTCTGACGAGTGTGTTTTCGGCGACTTTTCCGGTCATGTCGGGGAACTTGGTGCGGAGGTCGATCAGCATCAGGTGGTTGTCGGTGCCGTTGGAGATGATTTTGTAGCCTCTCTTGATGAAAGCGTCAGCCATGGCAGCGGCGTTCAGTTTGACCTGTTTGACATATTGTGCGTATTCGTCGGTGAGTGCTTCGCCGAAAGCCACGGCCTTGGCGGCGATCACGTGCTCAAGCGGTCCGCCCTGCACGCCCGGGAACACGGCGGAGTCAAGCAGTTGCGACATCATCTTCACGACGCCCTTAGGGGTGGTTTTGCCCCACGGGTTCTCAAAGTCCTTGCCCAGCATGATAAGGCCGCCGCGCGGTCCGCGGAGGGTCTTGTGCGTGGTGGTGGTGACAATGTGGCAGTGTGCCACGGCATTGTTGAGCAGTCCTTTGGCGATGAGTCCTGCGGGGTGGGAGATGTCGGCCATGAGGATGGCGCCCACCTCGTCGGCGATTTTGCGCATGCGGGCCCAGTCCCAGTCGCGGCTGTAGGCAGAGGCGCCGCCGATGATCAGTTTCGGACGCTCGCGGAGTGCCACTTCTTCCATGGTGTCATAGTTGATGCAGCCCGTCTCCTCGTCAACCTGATAGGCCACGGGGCGGTAGAGGATGCCGGAAGAGTTGACCGGGGAGCCGTGTGAGAGGTGTCCGCCGTGGTTCAGGTCAAGACCCATGAAGGTGTCGCCGGGTTTGAGGCATGCCAGCAATACGGCCATGTTGGCTTGTGCGCCGGAGTGCGGCTGCACGTTTGCCCATTCGCAGCCGAAGAGCTGTTTCACGCGGTCAATGGCAATCTGTTCGCTCTGGTCCACGATCTGGCAACCGCCATAATAGCGTTTGGTGGGAAGACCCTCGGCGTATTTGTTGGTCATGACGGAGCCCATGGCTTCCATCACCTGGTCGCTCACGAAGTTCTCGGAGGCAATGAGTTCAATGCCGTTGGTCTGGCGTTGACGCTCCTGCTGGATTAAATCAAAAATCTGCTGATCTCTTTTCATAATTCTATTTTGAATAAAAATTTGTCTCTCTTGAGTTTGTGTTTTAATGGCCGCTGCCATTTCAGCGGCGGCGGCAAAAATATAAAATTTTCAGTTACCTGTATTTTTTTTCAAGGCGGTTCATTCCACCGCCAGCAGCAGTCCTTTCAGATAGTTGCCCTCCGGGTGGAAGATGCTGTAGGGGTGGTCGGGGGCGTGCTGCAGGTGGTGGAGCACACGAACGTTTTTGCGCTCCATGGCGGCGGCGGAGAAAACGACGGTTTTGAAGTCGTCCATGCTGACGGCCTGCGAGCACGAGAAGGTGAACAGCAGTCCGCCGGGGCGTATTTTCTCGAAGGCTTTGCGGTTGATGTTGCGGTATCCTTTCAGTCCCTGCTCTTTGACGCGCTGGTGTTTGGCGAATGCGGGCGGGTCGAGCACGATGAGGTCGTATTTGCCCTGCGGCATTCTGTCCAGGAATGAGAAGACGTCCTCGCAGTAGGAGGCGTGGCGGCTTTCGGCGTCTTTGCCCAAGAGGGCGATGTTCCGGTCGGTGAGGTCGATGGCTTTCCGCGAGATGTCAACGGAGTCAACGTGGCGTGCCCCGCCACGCAGCGCGTAAGCGGAGAAGCCGCCCGAGTAGCAGAACATGTTGAGTATGGTGCGGTTGTGCGCATACTTCCCGACTAAGGCGCGGCTGTCGCGCTGGTCCAGGAAAAAGCCGGTTTTCTGTCCGCCGGCGATGTCGATGTGGAACGGGATGCCGTTCTCGAGGGCCACTGTGGGCTCTATGGTGCCGTACAGAAGTTCGTCGCGCCCCTCGCCGCTGCCGCTGTCGGCAAGGGTGAGGCTGCTTTTGCTGAATATGGACTGTATGTCGGGGAAGAGTTCCCGTATGATTTGCGTGAAGGTCTCTTTGAGCCGGCATATACCGGTGGAGTGGAACTGCAGCACGGCGTTTGCCCCGTAGAGGTCGATGATCAGGCCGGGCAGCCCGTCGCCCTCGCCGTTCACGAGCCGGAACATGGTGGTTTCCTTGCTGCCGGCAAGTCCGAGCGCGGTGCGGAGTTGCAGCGCCCGTGCCACTTTCTGCTTCCAGAAGTTGTAGTCGGGCACGCAGGGCTCAAAGCTGAAGACGCGTATGGCGATGGAGCTGTTGTGGTAGTGTCCTAAGGCCATAAAGTTGCCGTCCGCGTCGCACACTTCCACGATGTCGCCGTTGTGGATGCCGTGTTCGGTTCTGCCTATTGCGCCGGAGAAGACCCACGGGTGGAAGCGCAGCAGCGACTTTTCCTTGTTTTTCTGCAGAAATACTCTTTTCATTCAGATTGAAAGATGACGAAAAAAAGCCGGGTTTCCCATAGTCGTGAGGGAAGCCCGGCTGTTATGACAGGTTGTTAGAGTTGCGGACCGTAAGGGATGAGTTCTTTGCCCTGTTTGGTGTCGCTGAAGTTCTCGAAGTTCGAGATGAAGGAGGCGGCGAGGGTCTTGGCGTTTTCCGCGTAGGCTTTCTTGTCGCTCCAGCTGTTCTCGGGGTTGAGGATGCTGTCGTCAACCCCGGTGACATGTTTGGGGATGCTGAGGTTGAAAGGTTTGACGATCTCGGTTTCGCAGTTCAGCAGTTCGCCGTTGAGGATGGCCGTGATGATGGCGCGTGTGGCTTTCAGGGAGATGCGTTCTCCGACGCCGTAGCCGCCGCCGGTCCAGCCCGTGTTCACCAGGTAGGCGGTGGCGTGGTGCTGGTCGAGTTTGCGGGCCAGTTCTTCAGCGTATTTTGTGGGGTGCAGCAGCAGGAAGGCTGCGCCGAAGCACGACGAGAAGGTGGGCTGCGGCGTGACGATGCCGCGTTCGGTGCCGGCCAGTTTGGCGGTGTAGCCGCTCAGGTAATAGTACATGGTCTGCTCGCGGTTCAGGACGGCCACGGGCGGAAGCACGCCGAAGGCGTCGGCCGACAGGAAGATGATCTTGCTGGGGTGCGTGCCGCGCGACACGGGCTTCACGATGTTGTTGATGTGGTAGATGGGGTAGGAGACGCGTGTGTTCTCGGTCTTGGCGGCAGAGTCGAAGTCGATGTTGCCCTCGGCGTCCACGACGAGGTTCTCCAACAGGGCGTCGCGTTTGATGGCATGGAAGATGTCGGGTTCTTTGGCCTCGCTCAGGTTGATGCACTTGGCATAGCAGCCGCCCTCGAAGTTGAAGATGCCGTCGTCGTCCCAGCCGTGCTCGTCGTCGCCGATGAGGGCGCGGTTCGGGTCCGTTGACAAGGTTGTCTTGCCTGTGCCGGAGAGCCCGAAGAAGATGGCCGTGTCGCCGTCTTTGCCTTGGTTGGCGGAGCAGTGCATGGCTGCCATGCCTTTCAGCGGCAAGAAATAGTTCATGACGGAGAAGATGCCCTTCTTCATCTCACCGCCGTACCAGGTGCCGCCGATGAGCGCCATCTTCTCGGTGAGGTTGAAGGCCACATACACTTCGCTGTGCAGTCCCATCTCTTTCCAGTCGGGATTGGTGGTCTTGCCCGCATTCAGCACAACAAAGTCGGGCTCAAAGTCTTTCAACTCTTCCTCGGTGGGACGGATGAACATGTTTTTCACGAAATGGGCCTGCCATGCCACCTCTGACACGAAGCGGACCTTCATGCGCGAGTTCTCGTTGGCGCCGCAATAGCCGTCCATGACATACACTTTCTTGCCCGTGAGCTGTTTTTGGGTGATGGCCTTGAGGTGCTCCCAGGTCTTCCCGTCAATGGGCTTGTTGTCAGAACCTTTCTTGCCGGGCTCTGCCCACCATACGTTGTCTTTGGTGTTCTCGTCTTTTACAATGTATTTGTCTTTCGGCGAACGTCCGGTGAAGATGCCCGTATCGACAGAGAGCGCGCCCGACTTTGTCAGGTATGCCTTCTCGTATCCCGTCAACTCAGGGTTGGTTTCGTGCAGGTACAATTCGTCGTATGACAAATTGTGGTAAATCTCTACAGGATTGGAAATTCCGAGTTTTTCCAGCTGTTCTTTAAGGTCTTTCATAAAAGATTGTTTTTAAGAAATGTATTGAATTGATTTGTTGATTTCGATTTTGTGTTGTGGCTTTTTATCCTGTTTTAAATCGGCAGCAAAGATAGCAAAAATATCAAGTGCTTTTTTTGTATTTTTGCCGCCGTCGCGCTGAGGCCCAAGTGCGGCTCCGACGCATACATATATTATATAGTACTAAACACCAGTTACCGCAATGCAGAACATGAATGAAACCTTAGAGACGCTGTACAGCCATGTGAGTGTCCGCGAATATGAAGACCGCAAGGTTGAGAAAGAGACACTCGACCGCATACTCAAAGCCGCCTGCAGCGGTTCCACAATGGGCAACATGCAGCTTTTCAGTATCATCGTGACAGAGGACGAGGCTATGAAACAGCAACTTGCCCCCTATCACTTCAACCAGCCGATGGCCACCAAGGCGCCGCTGATGCTGACTTTCTGCGCCGACTTTCACCGTTTTGACCGCTATTGCGAGTGCCGCGGGGCGGAAACGGACGCTTACGGCAACCTGCAAGCCTACCAATGGGCGGTTACCGACGCGCTCATCGCCGCACAGAATGCCTGCGTGGCCGCCGAGGCCTGCGGACTCGGCCTCTGCTGGCTCGGCACGATTACCTATAATGTCAAGGATTTCATACGGATACTGAAACTTCCCAAACACGTCATCCCCGTGGCGTGCGTCACTATGGGCTATCCCAAACAGAAGCCCGCACTTACCCGCAAACTGCCCGTGCAGACGATGGTGCACCGCGAGGTTTACCGCGACTATGACCGCGAAAGCATCGACGAGGCCTACCGCGAGATCGAGAACTCCGAAGAGACGAAAAGACTGCTTGTGGAAAATGACTTGCCTAACCTCGCCCAGATTTTCACCAAAAAACGCTATGTCAAGAAAGACAACGAGTTTTTCTCGACGGTGCTGGCCGAGGCGCTGAAAGAGCAAGGATTCTGAACTTGCGGTTTTCCGTCTTTTTTGTATTTTTGCAACCGCTTCGTTAATCTATAGCGCAATGTAGTCTTTTAATTGTTAATCCGGTAGTAGAAAGGAGGTTATAAGTATGGTTGACACGATTGATTTCGGCACCTTTAAGTGGCATCATGTCACCAATCCAACGGTCGAGGACCTGGATTTCCTGCGAGACAACTTCCATTTCCATCCCCTGGATATTGAAGACTGTTCCAGCTTTGTGCAGCGTCCTAAGATCGACGAATACGACGACTATTATTTCCTGGTGCTCCATTTCCCGATGCAGGACAAGCGCACCCGCCTGGTGAAAACCGAAGAGACGAAGATCTTCTGGGGTCAAGACTACCTGATTACCGTGGGAAACTCCCACTATGTGGTGCAAGAACTTTTCAACTACTGCAAAATCAACCCTGAACCCGAAGACGAGGACGACATCAGCGGCACCAGCGACGCGACGCTCTACCACATCCTTTACCGGATGATGAAGGAGACGTTCCTGCTGGTGGAACGCATGGGCACCGAAATCGACTATATCAGCCGCGAATTGTTCAGCAGCAAGTCGGAGAAGATCATCGAACAGATTTCCCGCTTCCGCAAAAACATCATCCAGATAAACACCATGTTCCGCCCGCAGTTGAGGCTTTTCAACAAGTTCGAGTCCGGCGAAATCAAAGGTTTTGCCGACGATATGGAGGAGTACTGGGGCAACATCCTCGACTTCTACCAGAAAATGTGGGATATGATTGACGACTACGGCGAATTGGTGGAGGGCCTTTCCAACACGTTCGATTCGTTGCAGACGAACAAGACGAATGAGATTATGCGGATGCTCACCATCATATCCACCATCGTGCTGCCGTTGACCTTCATCAGCGGTCTGTACGGCATGAACGTACACCTGCCGCTCGCCGACTCGCCCTATGCGTTTCTCATCGTCTCCGGCTTCTGTGCGGTCATCGTCTTGATACTGGTTCTCTTTTTCGTCAAGAAACATTGGCTGTAATCTGAACAACGGTCTGCGGAGATGGTATATACGGCGAAAATCATGTTGATGCAACTTGAAAAGGGCAACTACCACGCCCTCATACGGGGCAAGGCGTGCGGGCAGCCCATACGCATCGTGCTCGACACCGGCGCCTCGCGCAGCTGCCTCGACAAGGCTTTCCTGGAACAGTCCATGCCGGCCGTGCAACCCCAAAAGCACGACGGCATCACCGCCGGCATCGGGGGCGACGACTTTGCCGTGTTTACCGCCAATGTCCCCGATTTCCGTATCGGCAGATTCTCGCTTCCCAACTATGAGAATGTGGCGCTGGTTGACTTCACCTATATCAACGAGGCTTACCGCCGCCTGCGCCGCAAACCTGTGCAGATGATCCTGGGCAGCGACTTCCTGGTGCGCCACCGTGCCGTTATCGACTTCGGACTTAATCTGTTCCACTTTGAGAAATGACGATGGAAAACGAGGAGGTGAAAATAGAACACAAGATCTTGGGCATTGACCCCGGCACGGCCGTGATGGGGTATGCCGTGCTCAATACTAAACTGAACAAGTCGGAGGTGGAGGCCATCGGTGTGGTTCAGATGAAAGGCCTGCCCGACCATTATGCCAAGTTGAAGCATATTTTCGAGCGGATTTCTGCCCTCATTGAGCAGTACCAGCCCGACATATTGGCGGTGGAAGCCCCATTCTACGGAAAAAATGTGCAGTCGATGTTGAAATTGGGACGGGCGCAGGGCATCGTGATGGCCTTATGCCTGCATGCCGGGATGGAGGTTTTTGAGTATGAGCCGCGCAAGATAAAGCAGTCGATTACGGGCAACGGCAATGCCGCCAAGGAGCAGGTCGCGGCCATGCTCGGGCACATGTACCCGCTCGACGACCTTCCGGAATTTCTGGACGCGACCGACGCGCTTGCCGCGGCAGTCTGCCACCATTTGCAGTGCAGTCCCGCGCTCAAGACCGGGAGCAGCCGCAAATTCAGCAGTTGGAAGTCGTTTGTGCTGGACAATGAGAAAAGGATTCTGAAGTAAAGCACACGCCTTAGCGGGCAAGGAATGCAGTTGCCCTCCACCGAGAATGCCCGGCTGTCGCAAGGCGGTGAAAGAAAAGGAAAATAACAGTATTTTTGCAGCGTTAAACCTGCATACCATACATTAAAACGGATGCACAATAAATCGTGGAGAAAAAAGAATTTATAGAATCGCGCAAACACGTAACTTTTGTTGACCTGTTCGCTGGCGCCGGCGGCATCAGCGAGGGCTTTATGCAGGCATATACCGATGACAAGTATTTCGATTTCCGTTTGGCAAGTGATATCAACGAGAACTGTGAATTGACCCACCGGGCACGTTATAATAATGTGCTTGGACTTGACACGGAGTTTATTTGTCAAGACATCATGGAAGATTCTTTCCTGCCCAACCTTTTGAATAAGCTTAAAGGGCAAGAGATTGAAGTGGTGACAGGTGGACCAAGTTGCCAGTCGTTCAGTCTGGCTGGACGCAGAAAGAAACTCGACAAGCGCGACGACCTGTTTTTCCACTATCTCAAAGTAATAAAGGCTCTGCGTCCGAAATATTTTGTTATGGAAAACGTCAAAGGTATCCTTACAAAGGATGAAGGGCGCATCAAAGAACGTATACTTAGAGAAATACGTTCAATTGTAGACCCGATGGCCTTGCAGCAACTTCTTGATTATATTGAGGCTAAGTTGCAGAAGCGTATAGCCCCGGCTTTGTATGCTGTATTGTCAATGAAACTGCAATTGGAAGCCTATGATGACAATGAGAATGCAATAGAACAAGCTTTCTTTGACAATTTAGATACCCAACTGCGTGAACTTACTACTAAACATCTTGCCTACAATGTGAGCAAGAGCAATGACGCAGTAAACACGATCAGACATGGTCTGATATTGTTGAAAGAAAAGCAGTTGCGTGAAGAAATACGCAAGAAGGTCATTCAACTGAAGACAACAGCGCATATCGACAATGACCGCTTTGTTGACAAATACAATGCAGTTGTTGAAGCCGTGTCGACGGAGGACATATTCGACTCTATGGAGAAAGCGATCGATGATGTTGCGACTTTGGGAAATTGCAAGGAAGATGCCGATGTAATGAAGAAATCTTTGGAACTTTATGTTTCCACCTTTGATGAATGCATCGACTTCATTCGCGAAACTCTCTCACCAGACAAGAAAACGATAGAAGAGTTTGACAACATGATGAAGAAGGTCAGGCTTTACAACATTGAGAAGCCAATAGTTGTAATGTCCGCCAATTATGGTGTGCCTCAAAACCGTGAACGTGTGTTGTTCATAGGTTGTCGCAACGACCAAGACCTTATCACCGAAATCCCGGCAACCGTAGCGGAATGCGACCGAGTAAAAGTGTACGAAGCCATTTGGGATATGGACACGCTTAGCAATGGCGAAACTGCGACAACATACAAAAAGCCGAAAACAATATCCGAGTACGAATGTGAGAAAAAGCAGCGGGCCCTGCAAGGAGAACCGGACGAACGAGGAATGCTGTATACGGAATGGTCTAAAATGGGAAGATTAGGTCATCGCTTTACTTTCGATGAAGAACCTTTCTATGTGGCAAATATGGATGAATTAGGGAAAGCTTCAATGCATAAGAAGATGGAACTATTCAACCATCAGACGAGTCTGCAAAATGAAACCGTCCGGGAGCGACTTCGCATTATTGCCAAACATGGTGATTACGACGAAGCAAAGACTGAGCTGAAAGAGAAAGGTCTGGACTCCAATAAGCGAAATTACACAGTGCTTGACCCATTGGGGCAAAGTCCCACTGTCTGCACGATGCCCGATGATTTCATACACTATGCTGCGTGCCGTCCTATGACTGTGCGTGAGATGGCTCGTCTGCAGAGTTTCGATGATTCCTTTGTGTTCCAAGGGAAACGTCAAACAGGAGGCAACAACCGCCAAAAAGAGATACCGCAATACACGTTGGTAGGCAACGCCGTTCCCCCACTGATGGCAAGAGCTATCGCAAACACTATACTTAAACACATAAAATAGGAAGCCTATGATACACATGAGGTCTTTCAACAAGTTTGAGGAAAATAATCTAAAGTTCCTCACTCAAAAGAACATCGAGTACACACTTGTTCAAATAACCGAAACGGGTTACAAGAAGAGTATTCTCGATGCCACTGACCCTATGCGCCAGTATTTCAAGACTGTCGGGATGCACGACTACTCACTGCAGTCACAAGGACAAGAGAACAAAGTCATCCAGACGACAACCATATTGGATGAAACCTCTATGTATCCGACTTCAACATCCTTATATCGTCCAGAAACCAAAAAGGGTGATCCTCGCATTTGGACTAACAACTTAAAGAAGTATTGCGTACCTAACGATATTCTGCTGATGCTTTACTACAAAGAGAAATTGTATGTGGTGAACCTAACGCAGGTTGATATAGAAAAAGCTTACAATTCAGATATTATCACTCCACTCAAAGACTTGATCAAGGATGTAAATACTGAAGTCATGAGTGTAGCGAACGAGTTGACTAATTTGTTGCGTGATGTTGCCAGAGAGTGGCATCCTGCAGATGTCGCATTATGGCAACTTCCCGTTCTCCACCAGCGTTTGTTGGAGAAACACCACGAAACATTTTGGATTGAAGT
>CAVIJD010000047.1:0-12811 GCA_963643165.1 bacterium
AGGAATGAGGAATGAGGAATGAGGAATGAGGAACGCTCTGCATTCTACATTCTAAATTCTTAATTCGTGCGTTAGCCGTGGCGTTTTTGCCGATGTTGAGAAAATAATGTATATTTGCGCTCCCCCTCGATGAGGGGCGTTTTTTGTTTTATTTTATTGACTATCAATATTTTTGTAAGATATGAAAAGAATTTGCATTTTGGCAATGTTGCCTCTGTCCTGCTTTTTTTTGCTGACTGCCTCCTCGACGCTGCCGGGCAAACCTAAATCTAAAAAATCAAAATCCGGAATTGAAATGACGAATTTAGACCCTTCTGTTAAGCCTTCTGCCGACTTTTACCAATATGCCTGCGGCGGTTGGATGAAGAACAACCCGCTTCCCGCAGAGTATGCCCGCTACGGCAGCTTTGACCAGTTGGCGGAGAATAACCAGAAACAGCTGAAAGAACTTGTGACGGCTTTGTCGGCCAAGAAGCACGCCGCCGGCACGGTGGAACAGAAAGTGGGCGACCTTTACCTCGTCGGCATGGACACCGCGGCCATCGAGAAGCAGGATGCCGCCCCCATTCAGGCTGAACTCAAGTCTATCGCTTCGTTGCGGCGCGACGGGCTTTCCCGCAAACTCGCCGACATGATGCTGGAGGGATGCTCTCCGTTCTTCGGCTTCTTCGGCTCCGCAGACCCTGACAACAGCTCGATGACGATGGGCTATTTCTGGCAGAGCGGCCTCGGCATCGGCGACCGCGACTATTATCTTGAAGACGAGCAGCAGCCCATCAGAGACGAGTACGTGAAACTGATGGCCCAAATGTTTGATATGTCGGGCTACAGCGCCTTGGCAGGATTCGCCGGCCGCGAGACAGAGATGGCAGAGCGCGTGCTCGCCCTGGAAACGCAGCTGGCGCTTGCCTCGATGGACAAGACCACGATGCGCGACCCCTACAAGACCATCCACAAATGCACCCCCGCCGAATTTCAGAAGACGGTGCCGTCCATTGATGTCGCCCTCTACCTTAAAACGCTGGGCGTGAACCCCAAAACAGTCAATGTGGGGCAACCTGACTTCTTCAAGGCGGTGAGCAACCTGCTTGCCGTGGCAGACATGGACGTCATTAGAGCCTATCTGGCCTGGAATGTCGTCAATGCCGCGGCCCCCTATCTGAGCAGCCGCTTTGTGGATGCTGATTTCCAGTTCTACGGCAAGACGCTGTCGGGCAGAGTGGAGAACAGCGCGCGCTGGAAAAGGGTGGTGAAAACCATTGACGGCTGCCTCGGTGAAGCCCTCGGGCAGATGTATGTGAAACAGTATTTCCCCGAGGAGGCCAAGACCCGCATGAACCAACTTGTGCGCAACCTGCAATGGGCACTCGGCGAGAGAATCAAAAGCTCTACCTGGATGACCGCCCAGACGCAAAAGGCCGCCATCGAAAAGCTCAACGCCTTCAGAATAAAGATCGGCTACCCCGACAAGTGGAGAGACTACTCCGCCCTCGATATCCAAAAAGACAGTTACTATGCCAACATCGTCCGTGCCCGTCGTTTTGAGATGGCCTACGCCCTCTCCAAAATCGACAAGTCCGTTGATCCCGAGGAGTGGCAGATGACCCCGCAGACGGTCAACGCTTACTATGACCCCACCACCAACGAGATCTGCTTCCCCGCCGGCATCCTGCAACCGCCGTTCTTCGACATGAATGCCGACGATGCCGCCAACTACGGCGCTATCGGCGTGGTGATCGGCCATGAGATGACCCACGGCTTCGACGACCAGGGCAGAAACTACGACCTCAAAGGCAACCTGGCCGACTGGTGGACAGAGGCCGACGCGGCCGCCTTCACGGAGCGCGCCCAAGTGCTGGTTGACCATTTCAATGCCATAGAGGTGACCCCAGGCGTGCAGGCCAACGGCTCCTTTACGTTGGGCGAGAACATTGCCGACAACGGCGGCCTGAACGTTTCGTACACCGCCATGCAGAAAGCCATGCAAGGCGGCAGCATCAAGGAGAAAACAGACGGCTTCACCCCGGAACAGCGGTTCTTCCTGGCTTACGCCAACGTGTGGGCCGCCAACATCCGCCCCGAGGAAATCCTCCGCCGCACAAAAGAGGACCCTCACTCGCTGGGACGCTGGCGCGTGAACGGCACCCTGCCCCATATCGACGCTTTTTACAACGCCTTTGACATCAAAGAGGGGGAACCGATGTGGCTCGCTCCTGAGAAACGCGCCAAGATCTGGTAACAAGAAACTGAACATATTTTTTCAGATACCGGCTTTTTTATCTTTAAAATAACCGATACAAAATTCAATTATATGACGCAAAAACTCGCCGTTATTGCCTTTGGCGGCAATGCTTTGTTAAAAAGCCATCAAAAAGGCTCTTATACCGAACAGATTGAAAACGTGACCGAAACTTGCCGTTGCCTGATACCGATGCTCAAGTCGGGATACAGGATGGTTATCGGACACGGCAACGGACCGCAAGTGGGCAACGTGATGCTGCAGCACAAAGCGGGCAAGTCTATGTATGACGTGGAACAGATGCCGCTCAACTTCTGTGTGGCAGAGACGCAGGGCTCCATAGGCGCTTTGATTGAGGAGGGGCTCCGCCACATCTTCGCCGAGGAGGGCTGGGACCGCGACACGGTGACGCTGCTCACCCATGTGGAGGTGGACGCCAACGACCCGCTGTTCCAAAATCCTACCAAGCCCGTGGGCCCCTACTGCACCAAAGAAGAGGCAGAGCAGTATCATGCCGCCACGGGCGACATCTACCGCGAGGATCCCAAAGGGAACGGTTGGCGCAAAGTGGTGGCCTCACCCAAGCCCCTGCGCATCCAGAACATCAAGCTGGTGCGCCGGCTCGCCGAAGAGGGCATCGTGGTCGTCACCGTCGGAGGCGGCGGCATCCCCGTGGCTTTGAAAGACGGCTACCTCAAAGGCGTTGAGGCCGTCATCGACAAAGACCTGGCAACCGCCATCACGGCCGTCCAGATCCGGGCCGATGAGTTCTATATCTTGACCGATGTGCCCAAAGTGTACATCAACTTCAGGAAACCTGACGAGAAAGCGCTCGACACCATAACGGTGGCACAAGCCAAGCAGTACCTGCAGGAGGGACAGTTCACGGAAGGCTCCATGGCACCCAAGATCCGCGCCGCGATCATGTTCGTGGAACAGACCGGCAATACCTGCATCATCACCGAGGCCGGCAAACTCGGCGACCCCCAGTGCGGCACACGCATCGTGAAATAATCGAAATTCATTCATTAACATTTTTAAATAAAACAATTATGGCATTTAATTTAAGAAACAGGAATTTTTTGAAATTGCTGGATTTCACCCCGAAGGAAATCCAATATATGTTGGACTTGGCCCGCGACCTCAAACGCGCCAAATATGCCGGCACAGAGCAGCCCCGTCTCAAAGGCAAGAACATCGCGCTGATTTTCGAGAAGACCTCAACCCGTACCCGTTGCGCTTTCGAGGTTGCCGCCTACGACCAAGGCGCCCATGTGACCTATCTCGGACCCTCGGGCTCTCAGATCGGCATCAAGGAGTCTATGGCTGACACCGCCCGCGTGCTCGGACGCATGTTCGACGGCATCGAATACCGCGGCTTCAAACAGGACACTGTTGAAGAACTGGCCAAATTTGCCGGCGTGCCCGTCTGGAACGGCTTGACCAACGAGTTCCACCCGACCCAGATCCTCGCCGACTTCCTCACGATGAGCGAGCATGTTGACAAACCCCTCAACAAGGTCTCTTACGCTTACCTCGGAGACGCCCGTTACAATATGGGCAACTCTTTGATGGTCGGCGGCGCCAAGATGGGCATGGATGTCCGCATCGTTGCCCCTAAGGCACTGCAACCGGACCAGAAGCTGATTGACACCTGCATGGAAATCGCCAAGGAAACCGGCGCCACCGTCACCGTGACCGACGACGTGAAGAAGGGCGTGCAGGGCTGCGACTTCCTCTACACGGACGTGTGGGTCTCCATGGGCGAACCCGCCGAGGTGTGGGCTGAACGCATCAACCTGCTCAAACCGTACCAGGTGAACAAGGCTATGATGGAAATGACCGGCAACCCCAAATGCAAATTCATGCACTGCCTGCCCGCATACCACAACCTGGAGACACAAGTGGGCCGCGACGTGAACAAGCAGTTCGGTCTCGACGGCATTGAAGTAACCGAAGAGGTGTTCGAGTCTGAGAACTCCATCGTCTTCGACGAAGCCGAGAACCGCATGCATACGATCAAGGCTGTCATGGTTGCCACCTTGGGCGACTAACGGCCTGCCACATACAGACCCGATGCAGGCAGAAAGGACCCCGGCCACGCACGGCCGGTTCTGCTGCCTGCATCTTCTTTTTAATTAAACCTCAATACTTTCTGCCCTTTATTCCGGACAGCAATAATACAACGCTTTTTGCGTTAACCTTAACAAAACTCTTTTAAGATGGGGCATAAAACAATCGCATTTCTGATGGGCGTCCTTCTGGTTGCCGTCTCTTCGTGCCAACAGCCGGACCTCACAGCCGCGTACATACAAATCGACTACGAGGACATCAACAACTGCGTTGATGTCAGCACGTTCAATGCGGACCACGAACTGAACTACGACGACGAGCAGCTGACCGCCTTTCAGCAGCACAATTTCACCCATGTGAACGTCTATGTGAACGGGAACAATCTCGGGTGTTGGAAAGTGCCCTGCAAAGTGCCCGTGTTGGACATGAACGGCACCGACTCCGCATCGCTGATCCTGCTTCCCGCATTCAACCACTCCGGCATGGCGCGCACCGTGCAGGGGTATCCTTTCTTTAATGTGTTGAGACAGAAAGTGCTGCTTAAGCCGGGACAGACCTACGACGTTTCCGACAACCCGCCCACCTACAAGTACAGTTCCTACGCCAAAATCCCGTTCCTCGAGACGTTCTCCAACAGCTCGTCCTTTTCGCCCAACGACACGGCCACAAACCGCCTCACTTTCGCACCTGTTGTGGAAGACGGAAGGACTGCCGGGATGCTCACCCTGAATGACGCCAACGGACTGAGTTTCGATGTGGTATCTACCGACATCACCATTCCCGCCACCAATTATTACGTGTATCTCGAAATGACCTATAAGACAGAAGCCAGCATCGACGTGGGCTTCAAACTCTCCACGGCCACCTATTCGAACAAGGTGGAGCAAGTGGGCGGCGTCTATGCCACCGACGGCGAGTGGAAAACCGTGTACATGTATCTCGGCAATGTCATCAGCAACAACCATAACTATTCCTATGTCAACGCCATCGGCCGTATCGTGCTCACGGGCGTGGGTGACAAAGGAAAAGACACCCGTTTTTTCATCGACAACATAAAAGTCATATACGAACCTAGCGTGTGATTTCCGCATGAACAAGACCAGGCTTACTGTTTTATATCTCCTTTTTGACATTCTCGCTGCCGCCGTCGCGTGGATAGCGCTATACTGCTATCGCAAATACTTAGGCGAACAATTGATATGCGGCGAATTTGCAACAATATTCTTCAGCGACCCCAAAGCGATCGCCGGGCTCTTCCTCTGTCCGCTCTATTGGGTGTTCTTGCACGCTTTTACGGGCTATTACAACAAAATCTACGGCAAGTCGCGCCTCAACGAATTGTTCACCACCTTTACCATAACGCTGTTCGGGTCGCTCATCTTCTTTTTCGCCTTTATTTTCGACGACATCGTCTCCGAGCCGTACGACTATGTCAAATACCTGCTTTGCCTCTTCATGGTACAGTTTTTTGCCACCTACATCCCACGCGTCTTCATCACCACTTGTGTGAACCGCAAAATCCACCGCGGCGCGATAGGGTACAGCACCGTGCTGGTGGGCAGTGGCGAAAAGGCGTGGCAAACGTACGAGAGCATCGTGCGCCAACACCCGAAGCCGGGCTACTTCCTGCTAGGTTATGTGTCGGACGAGGCCGGGACCGAAAACGACAGACTTGACGGCAAACTGCCCTGCCTGGGCACCATCGGACAAATGGCCGCCCTCGTGAAAAAACAGCATGTTGAGGTCATCATCATAGCCTTGCCCAACACGCAGTCGCACTGCATAGAGCAAGTGATTGCGCTGGCCAGGGAAAACCGGAACCTCACCTTCAACATCCCGCCCCAGACACAAGACGTGCTTTTCGGCAAAGTGAAGACCTCCTCGGTCATGTACGAGCCCATGCTTTCGATAACGCCCGAATATCTGCCGTATTGGCAAAAGTTCATCAAGCGGGCGGCTGACATTGTGGGGGCACTGTTCGCCCTGGTGCTGCTGTCGCCCCTGTACCTCGTGCTGGCCATTGGCGTCAAACGCTCTTCGCCCGGCCCCGTGTTCTATAAACAAGAGCGTATCGGCTGCCATGGCAAACCGTTTCATATCATCAAGTTCCGCACTATGTACACGGACGCCGAATCGACCGGCCCGAGGCTCTCTTCGCGCCAAGACAAACGGATTACGCCGTTCGGCAAGTTCCTGCGCGAACATCACCTCGACGAGACTCCGCAGTTCTTTAACGTGCTGGTAGGCAACATGTCGCTGGTAGGTCCCCGCCCCGAACGCCAATATTATATCGATAAAATCGTAGAGCGCGCTCCCTATTATTACCTCCTCCAGGGCATCAAACCCGGTATCACCTCCTGGGGACAGGTGAAGTTCGGCTATGCCGAGAATGTGGACGAGATGATTGAACGCTTGCGCTGGGACTTGCTCTATATCGAGAACATGTCTTTGCAGATGGATGTTAAAATATTGATATACACAGTGATGATTGTGTTCAAAAAAGACGGGAAATAAATCTCCTGTCAAATTGCCGCTTTTTTTAGGGTCGCTTTTTTTGCCTTGTCAAGACAAGAAAAGCACCCTTTCTTTTGATGCGGTCCGATGTCAATAAAAAGACCCCGCCAAATTCCTCATTATTCGAAATTGGATAAATTTTTATCGTTTTATAACATCTTTAAAATCAATATGTTAACAATGATATTGCCATCAATTTTGCCCTTTTTTTCTTAAAAATTGTTGGAAAATATCGTTTTGGTGTTTGTCGATATTGAAAAAATGTATTTTTGCCGCGTTAAGGTTCTTTGTTTATTGCAGCCGTTAAAGTGTTGATAATGAAAATAATAAGGGCAATTTCGTGCAATTTGCGGGCTGATTCGGAACGAGAAATCCGACGTCTGGCGACCAATGCCGGAAACGATAATTCAGCCACCTCCTTTAACGGGCGAGGACATTGCTGCCGAATGAGCGGCCAATGCAGGTTGACAGATGACCCGCAGGTGTGCCAATGCTGTCGGAGCGGATGTCGGTCGGCAATAAACGCTTTATCGCTTTATTGTTAAACTAAAAACTAAAAAAATCTAATTGCTATGATGACCAAAAATGAGTACATCGAAAGTTTGAGAAAACTGAACCTGAAGGTTTACCTGATGGGAAAGAGAATTGACAATCCTGTTGACCACCCGATGATCCGTCCGTCACTGAACTCCGTGGCCATGACCTACGAGCTTGCCGAGAAAGAGGAGTACAAGGACCTCATGACAGCGAAGTCATCCCTCACGGGCAAGACAGTCAACCGTTTTTGCCACCTTCACGGCAGCACCGACGACCTGATCAAGAAAGTGAAAATGCAGCGCCTGGTCGGTCAGAAGACGGCCGCTTGTTTCCAGCGTTGTGTCGGCATGGACGCCTTCAATGCCATCTATTCCACCACATACGAGATTGACAAGAAATACGGCACGGAATATCACGCCCGTTTTGTCGAATATCTGAAATACGTTCAGGACAACGACCTCACCGTTGACGGCGCCATGACCGACCCCAAGGGTGACCGTTCGCTTTCTCCGTCGCAGCAGGCCGACCCCGACATGTACCTCCACATCGTTGAAGAACGTGAAGACGGCATCATCGTCCGCGGCGCCAAGGCTCACCAGACCGGCGCGGTCAACTCTCACGAGCATCTCATCATGCCCACCGTGGCCATGCGCGAAGAGGACAAGAAATACGCCGTCTCTTTTGCCGTCCCGTCTGATGCAGAGGGCGTGCTCATGATTTATGGCCGTCAGTCGTGCGACACCCGCAAGATGGAACCCGATGTTGACATCGACCTCGGCAACTCGCAGTTCGGCGGACACGAGGCTCTTGTCGTGTTCGACAACGTGTTTGTGCCTTGGAACAGAGTGTTCCTTTGCGGCGAATATGACTTTGCCGGCATGATGGTGGAGCGTTTCGCAGGCTATCACCGCCAGTCTTACGGCGGCTGCAAGGTCGGTGTGGGCGACGTGCTCATCGGCGCCGCAGCGCTTGCCGCAGAATACAACGGCGTGCAGAAAGCAAGCCACATCAAAGACAAACTCATCGAGATGACCCATCTGAACGAGACCCTTTACGCTTGCGGTATCGCTTGTTCCGCAGAGGGCGTGAAGATGCCCGCCGGCAATTACCAAATCAACCTGCTGCTCGCCAATGTCTGCAAACAGAACGTGACCCGTATGCCTTACGAGATCGCCCGCCTCGCCGAGGACATCGCCGGCGGCCTTATGGTGACGATGCCGTCGCAGTATGACCTCCGCGGCGAAGAGACCAAGAAGTACGTGGAGAAATACTTCAGGGGCGTCAACAATGTCTCGACGGAAAACCGTATGCGCATCCTCCGTCTCATCGAGAACCTGACCCTCGGCACCGCCGCCGTCGGTTACAGAACAGAGTCTATGCACGGCGCAGGCTCTCCTCAAGCTCAGCGCATCATGATTTCCAGACAGGGAAACATCGAAGGCAAGAAAGCCTTGGCCAAAGTGATCGCCCACATCGACGAGTCACAGAACAAGTAATGCGCCACCGCACTTTCCTGAAATACATCTAATACATTATTTATATGGATTGGAAAGAAACTTATAAAGACAAAGTCACCTCGGCCGAGACTGCCATCAAGGCGATCAAGGACGGCGACTTTGTCGTTTTCTCGGAAACGGCGGGCATTCCGCTGCATGTGGCCAAAACCCTTGCCGAACACCGGGACGATTACAACGACGTTAAGATTTACCACATGCTGGCTTTGGGCGACGGCGACTATATGAAGCCGGAGTGCTACGGCCATTTCAAACACATCACCAACTTTGCCGGCGCCAACTCGCGTCAGGCCATCATCGATGGGGCTGCCGAGTTCTTCCCGTGCTTCTTCCACGAAGTCCCGAAGTTGCTCGGCGAGGCTTTCCCCGTTGACGTCGCCGTCGTCACGGTGACCCCACCGGACAGCGAGGGCTACTGCAGCTTCGGTGTCTCCTGCGACTATGCGCGCCCCGCGGCTCTGAAAGCTAAAGTCGTGATTGCCGAGATGAACGACCAGCTGCCGCGCACCTGCGGCCTCGAAAACAGGATCCATGCCTCCCAGATTACCTATATGGTGCCTTGTTCTTACAGGACCCCTGAAATTCCCCGCCCGAACATCACAGACGTGGAGAAGAACATCGGCCGCAACTGCGCTTCCCTCATCAAGGACGGTGCGACACTGCAACTTGGCATCGGCGCCATCCCTGACGCCGTGGCCATGTTCCTGAAAGACAAGAATGACCTTGGCATCCATACGGAGATGTTCTCCGACAGCGTGGTGGACCTTGTGGAAGCCGGTGTCGTCAACTGTGCCAAGAAAACCCTCCATCCGGGCAAACTCATCGCCACGTTCCTGATGGGCACGCAGAAACTGTACGACTTTGTGAACAACAATCCCATGGTCGAACTCTTCCCTGTTGATTACGTCAACGACCCGTGGGTCATCGGCAAGAATGACAACATGGTGGCCATCAACTCCTGTCTTTCCGTTGACTTTGCCGGTCAGGTGGCCTCTGAGACCATCGGGCTGAAGCAATACAGCGGCACGGGCGGCCAGGTTGACTATGTGCGCGGCGCCTCCTTGTCAAAAGGCGGCATCTCCATCATGGCCATGCCCGCAACGGCAGGACACGGCAAGATCTCACGCATCGTGCCCATGCTTGACCAAGGCGCGGCCGTCACCACCTCCCGCAACGAGGTTGACTATGTGGTCACGGAGTACGGCGTGGCAAAACTAAAAGGCCGCACGCTCCTGCAGCGCGCCCAAAGTCTGGTTGAAATCGCTCACCCCGACTTCCGCGAGGAACTGAATGAAGAACTGAAAAAAAGATTTAAAATATGAAAGTGTTTGATTTGAAGACAAGAATCGGGAAATGCGACACGTTTGCCGATTTCGCCAAGGAATACAATCTCGATGCCAACGACTTGGTGGTCACGCAGTCTTTCCTGTACGACCCCTTCATGAAGGACCTCGGGTTGCCGTGCCGTTTTGTGATGCAAGACAAATATGGCAACGGCGAGCCCTCTGACGAGATGATGAACGCCATTCTCAAAGACGTGAAGGACTTTGCCTGCAAGAGAGTCATCGCCATCGGCGGCGGCACGGTCATCGACATTTCCAAGGTTTTCGCCTTGAAAGGCGTGGACAACGTCACCGATGCTTTCGAGCGCAAGATTCCGATTGTCAAGGACAAGGCCTTGCTGATTGTGCCCACCACTTGCGGCACGGGCAGTGAGGTCACCAACATCTCGATTGCGGAGATCCGTTCCAAGCACACCAAAATGGGACTTGCCGACGACGCCATCATCGCCGACGACGCAGTCCTCATTCCCGAACTGCTGAAAGGGCTTCCGTTCAAGTTCTACGCATTCAGCGCCATCGATGCCCTGATTCACGCTACAGAATCGTATGTTTCGCCTAAGGCAAGCGCTTACACGCGTCTCTTCTCCCGCGAGGCCATCCACATCATCCTCGATGTGTTCAGCGGCATCGTCAAAAACGGCCAGGAGTACCGTATGCAGCGTTTTGACGACATGTTAGTGGCCGCAAACTTTGCCGGAATCGCCTTCGGCAATGCCGGCGTAGGTGCCGTACACGCCATGTCATACCCGCTCGGGGCCAATTACCACGTGCCCCACGGCGAGGCAAACTACCAGTTCTTCACAGAAGTGTTCCGGTTCTACAACAAACGCAACCCCGACGGCTGCATCAAGGAACTCAACGCACTGCTCGCCAAGGAACTCGGCTTGCCCGAAGATACATCTTACGAGGTGATTTACACCAAACTTGCCGAACTGCTCGACAACCTGGTCTCCAAACGCCCGCTCCACGAGTTCGGGATGAAAGAGCCGGAAACCGACAGTTTCGCCCACAGTGTCATTGAAACACAACAGAGACTGCTGAAGAACAATTATGTTCCGATGTCAGTGGAAGAAATAAAAAACATTTATTCATTGTTATTTTAATTTTATATGGAAGTTTTCGAGGAAATCCAGAAAATGGTTGAAAAAGCCAGAGCGGCGCAGGCTTTGTATGCATCGCATTTCGATCAGGAAGATGTTGACACTACCGTCAAACTATTAACACACTCAATTTACAACAATGCAGAATCGCTCGCCCGTGCCGCTATAGACGAAACCAAAATGGGTGTCTATGAGGACAAGGTCTCGAAGAACAGAAATAAAGCTAAGGGTGTTTGGCTTGACCTCAGATACAAAAAGTCAATGGGGATCCTGAGCATCAACGACACAACCGGTCTTATCGAGATCGCCAAGCCCATCGGTGTCGTGGCCGGTGTCACGCCGATGACGAACCCTATCGTCACGCCGATGTCCAAAATCGCTTTCGCACTCAAGACCAAGAACGCCATCATCATCTCGCCGCATCCTAAGGCCATGAAGTGCTCTACGCTGGCCGTGAAGACAATCCTTGAAGCCATCAAGTGCATGGATGTGCCCGAGGGTATGGTCCAGATTGTTGAGAATCCTTCTATCGAGAAGACGAAAGCCTTGATGGAGCTTTGCGACGTCACGGTGGCTACCGGCGGCATGTCTATGGTGAAGTCCGCCTATTCTTCCGGAAAGCCCTCATTCGGTGTGGGCGCCGGCAATGTGCAGGTCATCCTTGACCGCAACATTGAGTACGACTTGGCCGCAGGCAAGATTGTGACTGGCCGTTCTTTCGACAACGGTATCATCTGCTCCGGCGAACAGAGTTTCATTTATCCCGAGGAGGACCGCGACGCTGTAATGGCTGCATTCCGTCAGCACGGCGCTTACATCGCAACCAAAGAGGACCGCGAGAAGATCCTCAACGCCATCTTCGAGGACGGCCACACGGCACGCGATGTCGTCGGACAGTCTGCCAAGATGATTGCCGACAAGGCTGGCATCACCGTTCCTGAGGGCACCCGCGTCATTGTGGTAGAGTCAAACGGCAAGTTCGGTGCCGACGATCCCATCAGCAAGGAGAAGATGTGTCCGGTGATGGGTGCATTCCCGTACAAGTACTTCGACCAGGCCATCGAAATTGCCCAGACCAACCTTTCGTTTGAGGGCAACGGCCACACGGCAGGCATCCACTCCAACAGCCAAGCCAATATCCTGAAGGCCGGTTCAGAACTGTCAGTTTCCCGTGTCATCGTCAATGCCATCTGCGCTACCACCGCCGGCGGTTCCATCCAGAACGGCCTGCCCGTGACCAACACGTTGGGCTGCGGCAGCTGGGGACACAACTCCATTTCTGAGAACTTCACCTACAAGCACCTGCTTAACATCACACGCGTGGCTCCTCTGTCAACGAGAATCCACATGCCGTCAGACGACGAAATCTGGCAATAGCAGTTTATTCCATCTGATAGGAGAGGATAGGGCAGACTCCGGTCGCCTTGTCCTCTTTTTTTGTCCCCGGCTCGTGCGTAGGGCAAAGAAGTCCTCACTCAGTTCGGGCATCGG
>CAVIJD010000048.1:0-12801 GCA_963643165.1 bacterium
CCGCAGTTGAATAGTGATGAGACTCTTTGCCCAAAAATTTCCTGAAGCCGGCACAGGGCATTGCGCCTTTCCCGTTTTTTTGCTATCTTTGCCGCTCGAAATCACAGTCAGGATAAAAACAAGTGAAGACATTATGATAAAGATGCAGCCGGACATGGAGACCGTTCATGTCGAAAACACTGGGAACATAGCCGGAACGATGGACAAACAGCTCATCCTCACGCCTCCGGAGATGTTCGACATGGCGAAGATGTTCGCCAAGATTACCCTTAAGCCTGGCAGCATGATCAAGGAACATGCCCACACGGACGACGCGGAGGCCTACTACCTGCTGCAAGGCGAGGCCGTGGTCACCGACGGCGGCGAGCGGCGGCTGCTCCGGGCGGGCGACGCCGTCTTCACAGGACACGGAAACAGACACAGCATCGAGAACGCGACAGACGGGGACGTCGTTTTCCTGGCCGTGATTTTCAAATAAGAACCTGACCAATGATGGCAAAGACAATCGTTTTCCCGGGAAATGTGACTTGGATGCCGCCGCCGGCGACATCTGCCCAAATGTTCCCGGATGCCGCCGACTCAGTGCAGAACTCAACCACATCCTAACAAAACATATTTAAGAAAACAACTATGGGCGTTTCATTAGAACTTTTGCTGCTGGTCATTTCCATACTCTTTTTCGCCAGCATTATCATCAGCAAGGCAGGCAGCCGATTCGGCGTGCCTGCCCTTTTGCTTTTCTTGGGGGTCGGCATGCTGTTCGGCAGCGACGGCCTCGGCATCCACTTCGAGAACATCCGCATCGCGCATGTGGTGGGCACCATCTCCCTCTGCATCATCCTCTTCTCCGGCGGCATGGACACGAAAATCAGCGACATAAAGCCGATTCTGGCGCAAGGCGTGATTCTGGCCACGGTTGGCGTGCTGCTGACGGCGCTCTCCACCGGACTGCTCATCTGGTTCATATTGGGCAAGACGATGGCCTCGGCCGGCGTGGGACTGCTCACCTCGCTGCTGCTCGCCGCCACGATGTCGTCAACCGACTCGGCCTCGGTGTTCTCGATCCTGCGCTCGCGCGGCCTCAACCTCAAACACAACCTCCAACCGACACTCGAACTCGAGAGCGGCAGCAATGACCCTATGGCTTACGTGCTGACTATCACGCTCATCGGCATCATCAAGCAGGGCACCGCCCCCAATTACGGCATGGCTGTGCTGATGGTGTTCGTGCAACTGATCGTCGGCGCCGCCGCCGGCATCCTGCTGGGCAAGGGCGTTGTGTTCATTATCAATAAACTGCGAATCGGAAACGCTTCGCTGCACCCCATCCTGGTGCTGAGCGCCTGTGTCTTCATCTTCGCCTCTACCTATTTTATAAAAGGAAACAGCTATCTGGCCGTCTATATCGGCGGACTGGTGGTTGGCAATGCCAAGTTCGTACACAAACGCTCCACGCGCAATTTCTTCGACGGCCTCACGTGGCTTTGCCAACTGCTGATGTTCTTGACCCTCGGTCTGCTGGTGAACCCCAAGGAACTGGGGGCCATCGCCGTGCCCGCCCTGCTGATCAGCGTGTGCATGATTTTCATAACCCGGCCGCTGAGCGTGTATCTCTCGCTGCTGCCGTTCCGCAAGATGTCTTTCGCCGACAAGACTTTCATCTCGTGGGTCGGTCTCCGCGGCGCCGTGCCGATTATCTTCGCCATTATGACCCTCTCCGAGGGCGTGCCACAAGCAAGGCTCATCTTCAACATCGTGTTCTTCTGCACGCTGGTGTCGCTGGTGGTGCAGGGCACTACGCTCCCGCTGATGGCCCGCTGGCTCGGAGTCTCCGAAAAACCCCAGAAGTCGGGCGGCCTGCAGAATTTCGACGTGGAGTTCCAGGAGGAGATCAAGTCCGCCACCTCCGAGTTCGAGATCACCGACGAGGTGCTGCGCCACGGCAATACGCTGATGGACCTGGCCATGCCCGAGAAGACCCTCGTGATTATGGTGAAACGCGACGAGAATTTCTTTGTGCCTACGGGCAAGACGCTGCTCAAGAAAGGCGACCGACTTATGGTGCTCTCTGACAATACCGAAGCCTTGCGCCAAACGTATGAGAAACTGGAGGTGGCCATGCCCGAAAACGACGAACAACAACCCCTGCTCGACAAACTATTCTTCGGCAAGGACAAAATGAAGGCCTGAAAAAAAATGAAAAAAATGTGCTGAAGAAGTGTAGGGACTTGATTATTTATGTATTTTTGAAGCCTCAATTAATTTATTAACCAAACCTATTTATTATGAAAAAGTTATCTTTACTTTTGGTTGCCATCGCGCTTTCATTCTGCGCAAAAGCACAATTGGACGACGGTTCCATCGCCCCCGATTTCACGCTCTATGAGATCAACAAGACAACGGGCGAGATCATCTCTACCAACCCTTATACGGTTTACCAATACACGGATGCCGACAAGTGCGTGTTTCTCGATTTCTTTGCAACTTGGTGCAATCCCTGCTGGAATTATCACAGCTCAGGTGCTTTCGAGGGCCTTTACACCCAATACGGACCTAACGGCACTAACGAAGTGATGGTCTTCGGCATCGAGGGTTCTTACGGCAACTATGCCAGTTTGAGCGGCACCGGTGCAGACGCCGGTGGCAGTTCAACTTGCGGAAACTGGCTTCAGGGTGTTGAGTACCCCATTCTGCCTGCCAGAATGTCTCCCAACACGACGGCCGCAGTTTCAGCTTATGAGATTGGCTATTTCCCGACAGTTTATATGGTTTGCCCGAACCGCGTAGTGTTTGAAGTGGGGCAGAAGACCACGGCAAACCTCTATGCTGCCATCACATCGATGTGTCCCCAGTACGACAGAACTTTGGCCAACAATGCCCTCCTGATTGAAGTGGACGGCTTTGATCCGATGTATTACGGCAGCGCTTCTGAAGCACCCGTCGTGACGCTGCAGAACGTGGGCGACAATGCCCTCACATCCGCTGACTTCAACATCACGTTTGACGGACAGACCACCCAGTACTCCTGGACCGGCAACCTCGCCAAATATGCTGCCACTGAGGTCACATTGCCGCAGGTGAGCACTTCCGCCAATGGTCAACACACTTACAGCATTACGCTGGTTAACGTGAACGGTCAGGCTGACGCCGACACCACGTGGGGTTCTTCCGCCACAAGCTTCATGGTTCAGAATATGGGTACAACTGAAGACATTGATGAGGATTTCGCTAGCGGCCTCCCCAACGACTGGTATTCTGAAGACGGAAACATTTCTTTGTATAACGGCTCACTCTATTTCTACGGATACGGTTTGTCAACAGGTGAAAAAGAGGATTTGTATATGCCGTTGATGGACCTCACCCGCTTCCAACACCCTGTCTTGAAGTTCGATGTGGCTTACAGAATGTATAATGCAAGCGCCAAGGAGAGACTGAAAGTTCAAGGCTCCACCAATCTTGGCAACACATTCTCCACGCTTTACAACAAGAGCGGCGCAGAATTGGCTACTGTGGAAGGCTACACCACGTCAGAATACATCCCGGATGAAGACGAATGGCGTACAGAAACGGTTGACCTGATGGAACTGGCCACGGGCGGCGACGTTTCCACCCTCAACAGCGTACTTTTGAGATTTGTGTTCACCAGCGGATACGGCAACGTCGTTTGGCTCGACAATGTGCGCGTGGTTGAAGGCGTCGGCATTGAGGATGTGGCTTTGGAGTCTCTCGAGATTTATCCCAATCCTACTACCGGCGTGCTGAACATCAACAGCCCCGAAGAGATTGACCAAGTTCAAGTTCTCAACCTTGAGGGCCAGATTGTCCGCATGGAGAACGGCAACATCAGAACACTCTCTCTGACAGACCTTTCCAGCGGTGTCTATATGCTGAAAGTTGTCGCCAAGAGCGGCGCTTCCTCAATGCAGAAGATCGTGAAAGAGTAATGACGTTGTTTTTTTCTGCTGTGCCTGATTAAACCTTTAGGCATAACAGGTATCTGCAAAACGTTTTTATTATTAATCACCAAACTAAAAAATTACAATGAAAAGATTATTTGTATTGTTCAGCCTCTGCGCTGTTCTGGCTGCTGGCTCTTCTGTGCAGGCACAATGCTCTAAAGATGCTCACAAATGCCAGAAGGAGAGCAAGGAATGTGGCCAAAAATGCCACCCCAGCCTGATGACCCCCGCCACGGTGGATCTCCTCAAGGAAGCTTACCTGAAAGAGAACCTCAAACTCAACGACAATCAGAAAGACGCTTTCTGGAAGTCCTACAACAAATACGGCGAGGCTCAAAAACAGGCAGCCGAGAACAAGAAGCAGGCTATGCTGAAGGCTGGATTCTCCGGAGCATGCTGCAAGATGGACACGGTGAAGCCTACCGATGAGAAAATCGTGGCTTGCCATAACATCAAGCTGGAATACCAACAGGCTCTGCTCAAGGCAGAACAGACGTTCTTCAACGAGATTTCAAAGAACCTCACAAAAGAACAGGTCGCCCAGTACATCCGTCTCGAAAAAGGCTTTGAAATGGAAATGCAAGGCCTGATGAAGAAAGATTGCTGCAAGAAAGGCGAGAACGGCCACGGCCACGGCCCTGCCAATGAGATGCACGGCGGCTGCCACGGCAGATAGTCTTCTCAAACCCTAACGCTAAAAAAAGGCTGCAAGGAATCACCTCCTTACAGCCTTTTTTGTGTGAGAAAGGGTCCCCGACAAGCCTATGTGGTCTGCCGCGCACTGAATACGGACCGGCATTTCCCCGTAGTTTTTTCTCAAATTCATAATGAAAGGTCGGCAATGAAAAAAAATGTATATTTGCAGCCTGAAATAAACTATAACCAATAATATATTATGAAAAGAAATTCTTTAGCGGTCAGTTTAGTTGGGATTTTCGTCCTTTTATGCTGCGTCACAGCGAGTTATGCACAATGCAACGGTTCTGGAAGCAGCCATCTTTATGTTAAGGGGAAACAGAACAACGCCTGCAAGTCGGGCTTTGCGCTGGTGATAGCCGACTCTAACGGTCAGCACACAACCCCTACGGCAGCCCTGACACTTCCTACGTTCAAGGGCGGAAACAAGGAGATGTGCCGCTATATCAACAAGGAAAAAGTGTATCCGGCCAACCTCAAGAGCCAACGTGTGTCCGGCACCACTACGGTGCAGGCTGTTGTGAAAGCCGACAGCACCCTTTCCGATATCCAGGTGGTGAAGAGCTCCGGCTATCAGGAGTTCGACGATGAGGCCGTCCGCATCGTGAAGTCTTTCCCGAAGATGCGCCCCGCTACCCAAAGCTGCGAGAACCAAGACATGACCGTGCAGTTCCCCGTGACTTTCAATATCGAGGAAGAGGACGCCCGCGACCAGAAAAAGGCTGAAATGGCCGAAACAAAGGCCCTTCAAGACGAGATTGACAAGGTTTCTCCCATTGCCCTCTATTTCGACAACGACCAGCCGGATCCGGGCACGGTGAAGGAAACGACCAATAAGGACTATATGGCTCTCTATGAGAACTATAAGGGCAAAAAAGAGGTCTATTCGCAGAAGTCCGGCAACAACACACAGGCCAAGTCCGCCATCGCCTCCTTCTTTGACGATGAAGTGGCCGGCGGCAAGGACAGACTCACGAAGGTGACCCGCTACATTGCCGACGCTCTTTCTAAGGGCAAGTCGGTTTCATTCAACATCAGCGGTTATGCCAGCCCCCTGAGCGGCAAGGATTACAACAAACATCTTTCCGCCCGCCGCATCGAAAGCATCCTCAACTATATGAAAACCGCTGAGGGCGGCGCGCTCGCTCCTTACATCACCGGCCAGAAGTCAGGTCTCACAATCTATAAGAACGCTTGCGGCGAAACCGCTGCCAAAGGCGACAACTCTGCCGTGAAAGGCGTCTATGGCCTCGAAGCCGCCAAGGACAGAAGAATTGTCATCGACAATATCGTGGTCCGCTAACCCCAAACGGCCTCAACTGATACCGCAATCTCTTATAAATTAAGAAACTCTATTTCTGATAACCCCAGAGTTTTTATACCATATTGAAATATCGACAATGTCTTTGGTGAATGATTGCCAAAGACATTGTTTTTTGTATTTTTGCAGCCTTTATTTGACAATATGTCTCCTATTGAAAGCAACGATTTTAAGGAAGCGAAAAACATAGCCCACCGGTTCAAACAGGCCGTTGATGAAAACAAATACATTTTCCTGGACAGCGAGGATGTTCAGACGGTGGTGGACTACTATATGAACTTCGACCCCGACAATATCGATTATGCCTCTAAAGCCATCGTCTATGGACTGAAGAATTTTCCCGATGACCCCTACCTGCGCCTGTGCCGTTTCAGACTCTTCCTTTACTTTGACAACCTCGAGGAGGCTGAAAAGGAACTCAAGTTTGTGGCCGCCCACTGCGAACGGGTGCCCGAGCTTTACATGGAACAGGCTCGCCTTGCCCGCATCCGCCACGAGGAGGACAAAACGATCCCCCTCCTCAAGAAGTCACTCGCCATGGACGACTCCAACTCGGAAGCCCATTTCATGCTCGCGCAAGAGTATGTGCTGGCTGGCAATAAGGACGAGGCTGTGGCCCATACCGTCAAGGCTATTGAGGTCGATAACCTGACGGAAGATGAACTGAAAGAGATCATTCCGAACCTTTGGGGACAAATTTACGGCGACTTGAACCCGCTTTACTTCGATGCTTTTGTGGGGTATTTCAAAGATATGACCGAAATAATGCCTCTTGCCAGCTGCTTTTGGGAAGGCCTTGGCAGAACATACCTGATGAACGGCGACTTCTGCCACGACGACTATGAAAAGGCCTTGGAAGCGTTTCAGTTTCAACAGTCTCTCGATGAAAACAATACACTGGTTGTTTCCGATATCGCCGATGCCTATTTCGGCATGAAGGAGTACCACGAGGCTATCCACTGCTATGAGTTGGCCGACAAGACTAACCCCGACCTCCATTTTGATTACGATTTGGGCCGTTGCTACCTTAACCTGAACGAATATACTACGGCCTTGAAATATTTTCTCACGGCTTTGCACCAAGACACGGGCCCAATCATCCCTATTCTCATTATTGAGAATATCGTCTATATTCTGAAAATAATGGACAAGTATGATGAAGCCCGCGCATTTCTCCGTAAATGTCTTGTCACTTTCAAAGACGGCGCCCCGCTCATCATAAGGGAACTTATCAACCTGCTGAGCCCAAAAACCGATTGTGATGAACTCCGTGACCTCTGCTACAAGGCAATAGAACAGTCGCTTGAAACGGACAATGACCTTTATCCGTTTTTCAGTTTCATTGTTTCGTACTGCTACGACGAGGATTGCCCAGACTTGGGGCTCGAACTGTGCCATGTTTATTCCGACCACGCCTCGCTGCTGCATAGCATCCACTATTTTCAGGCTTTGCTATACTTGAAGAAGGGGCAATGCCAGGAAGCTTTCAGCCACCTCGAATTGGCGCTCTCGTTCGACAATACCCGTTTGGGCATCGACTTTCTGGACATGGATGAAGATTTGTGTAAAATCCCCGAAGTGATACGGCTCATGAAGCAATATGAAGCCGACCAATACAATAACCTCAGTTAAACAATCAACCTGATTATGAAAAAAACCTTATCGCTGTTCCTTTTGTTTTTGATTGCCGGCTTTTGCGCTTTGGGCAATACGGCTGCAACCCCAGAAACAGAAGTGCAAACAAAGGCAGACTCTTCCATCACCGACCGGGTGATTTGTTGGTATAACCAGCATCTCAACTATGGAACGGTTACCCTGCTGATGACAATCGAGAGCTCGTTCATTCCGTTCCCGTCCGAAGTCGTTGTGCCGCCCGCCGCGTATCAGGCCTGCAATGAGGACAATCCAACCTTGTACAAGACAAATTCCAAAATCGTAAATGTGCTGCTCGTCGTGCTCTTTGCCACGCTCGGCGCGCTGCTGGGCGCTTTGGTCAACTATTTTCTGGCCTTGTTCTTGGGACGCCCCATCATTTACTGGTTCGCCGACAGCAAGGTGGGCCATCTGTTGATGCTTGACAGCGAGAAAATTAAAAAGGCAGAGGCCTATTTCGTGAAACATGGCAAGAGTTCGACGCTCATAGGGCGTCTGATCCCGGGCATCAGACAGCTGATTTCAATCCCCGCCGGCCTGGCCCGGATGAACCTCGGCGTGTTTGTGCTGTTCACGGCTTTGGGCGCGACGCTTTGGAACATCATCCTTGCGCTGCTCGGCTACTTGGCACACGGTCAGCAAGACTTGATAGACAAATACAACGGCGAATTGAAGATCGCTTTGTGGGGCTTGTGTGTTGCGTTTGTGCTATACTTGGTCTATAAGGGCGTGAAGTCTTCGCGTGCCGCCAAGAAGTCCGCCGCCGAGAAATCCGTCACTGACACTGCCGCCCAAGCATGACACGGCAGTTCGGGCTGGTGGGCAAATCTTTGTCGCACAGCTTTTCTAAACGTTATTTTGACGACAAATTCACCGCCGGCGGACTTGACGCTTCCTATAGCCTTTTTGAACTGCCGGAGATAGATGCGTTGCCTTCTTTCCTTGACGCGCACCCCCATTTGGAGGGCTTTAATGTGACTATTCCGTACAAGCAGGCGATAATACCCGGTTTGGACGCGCTCTCTGACGAGGCGGCGGCCATCGGCGCCGTCAATACGGTGCGGGTGGAAAGGAACGGCGCCGCCCGTAAGTTGGTCGGTTTCAATACGGATGCGGAGGGGTTCGCGAATTCGCTGCAAGGACAGCCGCTCCCGCCGGCGGCTTTGGTGCTTGGCACGGGCGGCGCCGCAGCAGCCGTGTCGTATGCCTTGAAGCGTTTGCTTGTGCCGCACCGGCTTGTGTCGCGTTCTCAACACCCCGACGTGCTGACTTACAGCCAGTTATCCGCTGAAACCTTGCAAGCGTGTCCCTTCGTCGTCAACTGCACGCCGCTGGGCACGGCCTTCGGGATGGAGAACCAAAAGCCCCCGTTGCCGTATGATGGTCTTTCTGACAAGAATTTCCTCTATGACTTGGTCTATAACCCGCCCGTCACCTGTTTTTTGCAGGAGGGCAAACGCCGTGGCGCACGCACACAAAACGGCCTGCAAATGTTGCACCTGCAAGCCGAAGCCTCGTGGCGGGTCTGGAACGGCCTATAAGAAGACGATGTCTTTGACGACGGGGAAGGCGTAGTCGGCGTTTATCTTTTCAATAATCAACGATTTCTGCGCGTTCAGCTCAAACCGGAGCGCCGCATTGGTGACTTTTACCCTCAAAATGCCGTTTGTGACGCCGAGACATTTGGTCTTGGGGGCAAAAAAAGCGCCGACATAGTCGGGCCATCGCTCCATTACGGTGCGTTCAGCAAAAACCTGCTGCTTGCCCATCTTGTTGATGTACTGTAGGGCCAAGTCTTTCAGAAGATGTTCGTTCTGGTCGTTTTTCATAGTTGTGATTATGGTTTTACAAGTTCAAAGTCCATCTGCTTTTTCAGGAGGTCAACGGCCACGACTTTCACCTTGATGCTGTCGCCGAAACGGAGCGAGTGTCCGTGGTGCAGTCCCACCAGCGTATAATTCTCTTCATCGATATAGTAGAAGTCGTCGTCAAAGCTTCTCATCGGGATCATGCCCTCGCATTTTGACTCCTTAAGTTCCGCATAAACGCCCCATTTGGAGATGCCGGACACGGTGGCGTCGAATGTTTGTCCGATCTTGTCTGCCAGGTACTCGGCCTGCTTGTACTTGACGGAGTCGCGTTCGGCTTGTGTGGCCTGATGCTCCATTTGGGAGCAATGTTTGCAGTATTCCTCGTACTCGTCTTTGTTGACAGACTCCTTGTGCGCCAGATAGCGGTCGAGCAGGCGGTGTACCATAAGGTCGGGGTAGCGGCGGATAGGGGAGGTGAAATGGGTGTAATAGGGGAACGCGAGCCCGTAGTGGCCGATGTTGTCGGTGGAGTAGCAGGCGCGCGCCATGATGCGGATGGAGAGTTTGCTGAGCATGTCATAGTCGGCCTTCCCTTTCTGGTCGGCGAGCATGGCGTTCAGCGACTTGTTGAAGGCTTTCCCCGACGTGGTCTTCAGGTCGAAGCCCAGTTTCTTGACGAAGTTGCGGAAAGTGGTCAGTTTCTCGTCGAGCGGCTTGTCGTGGATACGATAGACGAAAGTGTCGGGTTCTTTCTTCAGCGTGCGCCGGCGTCCAACCTTCTCGGCCACCTTCTTGTTGGCGAGCAGCATAAACTCTTCAATCAGCCAGTTGGCCTCCTTCTGAACCTTGAGGTAAACGCCGACGGGGTGTCCGTTTTCGTCGAGTTTGAACTTCACCTCTTCGGTTTCAAAGTTGACGGCGTTGTTCTCAAAGCGGCGTTTGCGCAGCAGTTGGGCGAGGCCGTTGAGCGTGCCGATCTCTTCGGCAAAGTCGCCCTTGCCCGTCTCGATGATTTGCTGGGCCTCTTCGTAATTGAAGCGTCGGTTGGAGTGGATGACGGTGTGGCCGAACCATTCTTTGTGGACCTTGGCGTCGGCGTCCATGTCGAAAACGGCGCTGTAGCAGAGTTTGTCCTCGTCGGGGCGGAGGGAGCAGAGGTTGTTGCAGAGCGCCTCCGGAAGCATCGGGATGGTCCTATCCACCAGATACACGGAGGTGCCGCGCAGGTAGGCCTCGCGGTCAAGGGCGGTGCCGGGGCGCACATAATGCGACACGTCGGCGATGTGTATGCCGATGCGGAACATGCCGTTCTCCAGCTTCTCGAACGAGAGCGCGTCGTCAAAGTCCTTGGCGTCGGAGGGGTCGATGGTGAAGGTTACCGCCTCGCGGAAGTCGCGGCGGCGTGCAATCTCCGCCTGCGGGATGTCTGTGGGGATGGCGGCGGCCTCCTCCTCGACATTGTCGGGGAAAGTGAGCGGGAAGTCGTTCTCCGCCAGTATCGAGAGCATCTCCACATTGTTGTTGCCCGGCTTGCCCAGCACATGTTTCACCTCTCCCAACGGACTCCGTGTGCCGCTGGGCCAATCTACGATCTGCACCACCACTTTCTCGCCGCTGTGTGCCTTGCGCAGCAGACGGGCGGGAATGATGATGTCGCGTCTGAAATAGACATTGTCGGGGATGAAATAGGCGATGCCTTTCTTGATGGAGATGACGCCGACTAACTGCTTCTTGCTGCGTTCGAGCACCTCCACCACCTGTCCCTCAGGGCGTTTGCCTTTGCGGGTAGGGAAGAGCGCCACCTTCACGAGGTCGTTGTTGAGGGCGTTGCCTAAGTTGCCGTCCGCGATGAACACGTCTTGCGAAAGCGACTCGTCGGTGGTTTCGTCGCTGTCGTTCTGCGGTATCACGAAAGCCATGCCGCTGCGTTTCATCTCTATGCGGCCCGTCATGAAGTTGCGGCCCGTCTCTTTGCGGTTTATCTTCTTGTAATTGAGGCGGTACTTGCCGCGCCCCACTTTCAGTAGCAGCTTCGACTCTATCAGCCGGTCGATCTGTTCCTTGACCTCCTCGCGGCCTTTTTTGTCGTAAATGCCGACTTTGGCGGCAATCTGCTTATAGTTGAAATGCTCGTTCTTGCCCGTCAGCAGGGCTTCTATGATCTGCTTGCCTAATTCTTGCATAATTGGGGGTTAATGTTTTGATTTGATGTGTTTTGTCTTGAATTTTCCATTTTCGTCATAGATAAAATAGGCTTCCAGTTCTGGCGTTTGCCGTATGATTACTTCCGCTTTCTGCATGCCGAGCACCATAAAGGCGGTGGCGTAGGCGTCAGCCGTCATGCAGTCGGGGGCAATCACAGTGACGCTCAGCAGGTTAGACTGTTCCGGCCGTCCCGTGGTGGGGTCGAGGATGTGGGTATAGCGGATGCCGTTCTCCTCAAAGTAATTGCGGTAGTTTCCCGACGTGGCCACGGCCTTGTCTTGCAGTTTGAAATGTTGCATGCTTTCCACGGCGCCGTCTGCCGTTTCGGTAGGTGTTTGGATGCCCACCTTCCAGGCCTTGCCGTTTTTAGTGCCGCAGGCTACAATCTCGCCGCCGATCTCCACAATATGGTCTTTGTATCCTCTGGTTTTCAAGAACTTGGAGACCCGGTCGGCGGCATAGCCCTTGGCAATGGCGTTAAAGTTGACTTGGGTGCGCGGGTCGCCCTTGACGAGGCTGTCGCCGTGCAGGGCAAGGAGTTGGTAGCCCGTAAACGTCATCACCGAGTCGATGCTTGCTTGCGGCACCGTTTTGCGTTCTTGGGATTTGCCGAACCCCCACAGTTCCACCAGGGGCTGGCAGGTGCAGTCGAACGCGCCGCCGGTCTTTTGGGCGATGTCTTGGGCCGTCTGCAGCACCGTGAGGAGGTCGGGGTTAAGGGCAAGGTGTTCGCCGTGGTTGAGGCGGCAGAGCAGGGAAGTGGAGTCGAAGATTGAAAAGGTAGCGTTCAGGTCAGCGAGGACAGAGTCTGTTTGACGGCGGAGTGTCGGGATCTCCTTGTCCTGGCCGAAGTAATAGACATGGTAGAGCGTGCCGAAGGCCGCGCCCTCGAAGTGGTGTTCCTGTTCATGGTGGCACGAGCAGAACAATAGAGCAATCAGAAAGTTAAGGAGCAGTTTGGAAGCGATGTTCTTTTTCATGTTCAGTAAAAGTCCTCTGCTGAAAACGGACACGCAAAAATAAGGAAAAACGAAATAGGGCGGACGTGTCGAAAAAGGGAAGCAAAAAAGTCACCGGAACTTAACAGGACAAAAATGGGCCCAGTGTGAAGACCGCGGCTATGTCAGCGTTTCCAACACATCGTCATCGTCGGGAG
>CAVIJD010000049.1:0-11721 GCA_963643165.1 bacterium
GCTGAACGTCAGTGACCCCGGTCTGACCTTCACCGACGACAGCGTGATCATCAAGATCAACGCCGACGACGACCTGGTGCTGCCCCGCACCGAGTGTACCACCGAAGACGAGGCCCGCGGCCTTCTGGAACACTATGACTTCATACAGTGCGACATCGACAGCATTATCAACGCCATGAGCTATGAGGATTGGTTCGACGAGGATGAAGACGAGGACTAACACAATATAGACACCCCGGAAATTCACAAAAGACAAACAACCATAAACGCTGCGCTATCGGCATGACGGGCGAACACTATGACATACTACGCATCATTTTTTGCCAACAACCACAGCACGTATAACGCACAGGCTTACGAGTACACCAACAAGCGCCAGGCTATTGCCGCTATCAAGGCTATCGTGGCCGGCGAACACCACCAGCAGACCGGCAACGTCTCTACCTACTACGTGACCGACGCAAACGGCATATACGTTGCAGCCGGCGCCCTTCGCGACAATGGCCGATGGACGATCGACCACGACATCATCGGCACACATGGCTAATACTCCCTATTATACACCAAACGAAAAATCACGAAAAATGGAAAAGATAAAAGCACCGAAGCGCTTTGCGCTCACTGAGACACCCAACCGTCCGGGCATGTGGACGGTGACCGACACAGAGACAGGCATCGGCGTGACATTCGCCGAGCATGTTTTCCGCGACACACAGGAGATCAACCTGCCCAACGGAGGCCAGGGAATGACCGCCGCCGACCTCGCCGAGATACCCGTCGCGCTGCGCGACATAACCGACTGGATGATGCGCTTTAACTATGACCTCTGCGCACCCAACATCCAAGACGAGCGCGAGGCAATGGGCCGCCGGATATTCCAACTGCGCAAGGATGCCGGTTGGACGGGCGCGGAACTGTCACGACAGGCGGGAGTGACCGAGGCCAACATCAACCGCATCGAAAAAGGAAAATACTCCTTTAACTTCGATACGTTGGTAAAGCTCGCCCAGGCATTCGGCATGAAGGTAGACTTCGTACCGGCAGACAAATAACACTAACAACAAGAACAAATAACATTTTAATACTTTTGAGATCATGGAGAAGAAGAATATGAAAAACCGCGACAAGGTGATAATGTTGCTCACTACAAGAGGCATCAGTCTTGAGGAAGGAATGAAGATATATGACAGTATGATGAACAGCACAAACCAGAGCACTGTTGTTATAGACCGCGAGAATGATATAGTAGTATGGCTCGACCGATACACTACCCGGGAAGGCGAAGAAGAACTCAATCTGACCATCTGGCTGAACTATCGTAAGGATTTTTGCGAGAATTATTCTTTGGTAGGCGCGTTCTTTTTAGACGATGAGGAACTGGCAATGCAAGACAGCGACGACAAAGCAGCCTTCATGGACTTCTTCCGCATGTGCCACAATACCGAATACAACGCCCCTGCACCGATACTGCCCGAAGAGTTGCGCTACATATTCACCATAGCCGCCATCACCGAATACATGGAATATGACTCCTATGAGATCAACGACAGCACCAATGTATTTGTAACAAGCTCGGCAAAGCCTGCATATTAAGTCTATATATATAGGCAGTCCGATTTATCACCGATTCCTCGAACTGCCTACACCTCACAACATACATTTTAATACTTTTGCACCATTATGACTACCATCACAACATCAACCGACTACATCAAGGCAGTAAACGAGGCCAAATATCACGACCATCTTTATTTTGCCCTGAATGCCCCCGCTATCAGCGACGAGGAATATGATGCTCTCTATTTCGCCATTCAGGACTACGAAACAGCACACCCCGCCGAAGTACTGCCAGACTCGCCCACACAACGCTGCTACGGCGAGAACGGCAACGGCAAGCGCACAGCGGCACGTCGCACGCCCTGCCTGTCGATGAAGAAACTGCATGACAGCAAGTCGATGCTCGCCTACCTTCGCACTCAGGCGAAGACAGCAGGGGCCGACGGTGCAAAGGTAGACATAGAATGGAAGTTCGACGGCGAGACCGTCGCCCTGGTATATTGCCACGGCACACTCACGGAGGCGACATACGGCCACGGCAAGGATCTGATGGGCATCGAGTGCACTGACCGTATCAAGTTAGTGCAGGGCGTGCCTGCTACGGTAGACGCATGGATGGCGACCGACCGCGTAGAAGTTCGTGGCGAGGTGATCATCTCGGTTGACAACTTCGCCCGTTATAGAGGCTCCAAGACATCACCGAGAATGATGAGCAACGGCATCATGTCGACTAAACGCCCCAACGCATTCGACTGCTCTCTTCTTGAGTTCCGTCCTTTCCGTGTGATTGCCGACAGCAAAGCCAGTCACTCGCTCGCCATGATGGATCTTGCACTGCATGGTTTCAACGACTGCGGACACATCGCGACCATCGAGCTCGCCACACCAGACACCGACCTGCTCGACACTATCGACGAGATCATCGCCAATGCGGAGACACATCGCGACAGCCTGTCCTTCCCTACCGACGGACTCGTCTTCAAGTTTGACGACTGCACGCTCTATGATGCCATCGGCTGCACTGCCCACGACGCAAAGCACAATGCCGCCTACAAGTTCCATCCAGTCTACACTGCCACAACAACATTCCGAGGCTACCACACGACGACCGGCACCAAGACCGGCAAGATAACCTATATAGCAGAGTTCGACGAGGTGACGATGAACGGGCACTCATTCACCGATGCCAGCTGTGGCACCGAGCGCACCTTCACGGCAATGGGCATGGTCCCTGGCGACACTATCGCAGTGAGCCTGCATGGAGATGTCATCGTGTGCGTTGATGGTGTAGTAGACCGCCTCGACCTCACTGACGACACCACAGAGCCAGCACCGACAGAAGACGAGACACCAGCACCAGCAGAGGACGAGCCAGGCGAGGACACCACACATTGCAGTATTAATGCCAAGAAGGTTGCAACCTATGCCGTAGCCGGACTTGCGGCCACTGCCGTATGCGTAGCCCTCTTTGCCGTTGCAGGTGCAGCCATTTTCTTCATGCCATTGCTTGGAGGAGCTTTTGCAGCAAAGGGCTAACGAATCTCTCGTTATAGGAGCCTGAGAAATCACCGTTTTTGACATTCAAAAGATTCATCCAAACCTATCAAACTAATTATTTGCACTATGAAGCATTATCTATTTACAGCCACATTGCTGGCCATGACTGCCGGCATGCTGACATCATGCAGTCAGGATGCAGAACCGACTGCCCAGGAACTCGCACATAAGGGCCATGTGCGCCTGTCATGCTCTTTGCCTACAGTCACCACTACCCCGATGGCTGCCCCCGTTACACGCGCTGATTTGACAGCCAACGGATCGGCACTGACCGACATCTACATCCTCGACTACGACAAGGCGACAGGCACACTGTTGCAGGTGCTCCACCAGACGAGCACCGCCACCGACTTCGCCGAGCCAGACCTCACGATGGACTACGGCACGCACACACTGCGCATCATTGCCACCCGGAGCGCCACCCCTACCCTACTCACGTCCGCAGACACATGGACTGTCACCGACAACGTACTGACAGCCATCACCGGCACTATTCCCGAGACGCTGACAACAGAAAAGACCAGCGACACATTCGCCACTGAAACGGACGTGACTGTATCAGCCGGAACAGCCCAGGATGTAAACGTCACCCTCGACCGCATTGTAGCAAAGTTGATGCTGAACACTACCGACACCTACCCAGCCGACTGCAATACCCTGGACGTGGAAATGGACGAGTATCGGTCTATCCGTCTCGACGATCTCTCCGTTATAGGCTGTGCAAAAACACACCGAGTTTCTGACGTTACGAAAAATGCAGGGCAGACGGGGCGCACAACTGCATACTTCCTGATGGTGCCTGACGGAAGCTATTCTACCGACATCACCATCACCCCTACCCGACTGGATGGCGACGACTACCCGAGCGTGACCATCAAGGACGTACCCCTGGAACGCAACAAGGTAACAACCGTCACCGGCAGCATCTACGGACATGCACAAGGAGTGAATGTGGCTGTGAACGACACATGGAACAATGAAGGCCACGAACTGAACTTCTGATTTCAACATACCACGAACAGCACTAATTACACCCAGGGCATTGCCCAAGTGTAATTAGTGCTGTTCCATTATAGGCACTATGGGTAAACACCGATTTTGCATAAATACATATTTGCACAAACCCACAAACTCACAAATGCACGTTCATACATTTGCACGTTTGTACAAATGTTTGTTTGTTTGCACGTTTGCACAAACAAACAAATGCACGAATATTCAAACGGATAAACATTCAAACGAATAAATAAACAAATGAACGAATATATAAATGTTCGTTTGAATGAATGAACGAATACATAAACAAATGAACAAACACATAAATAAACGAATGAACGAATATTTGTTTGAACGATTGAACACATGTTTGAATGTTCGTTTGAATGTTAAAACGAATAAACAAACGAATAAACATTTGAATAAATTTGGTAGAATGAATTATAATTCTTAAATTTGCGACCGATAAATACATCATAACATTTTAATACTTATTTTACATGGAAAGACTAAAAGAGATTCTCGCCATTGTCAATGACAAAGGTGGAGTAGGGAAGAGCACCACAGCGCACAACCTGGCATGTGGCATTATCCGGGAACATAAAGACTGGCGCGTGCTGATAGTGGACCTTGATGCACAGGTGGCCAACGTGTCACTGCTTTGCGGATGGCGCGACCGTCATGACAAGCACGGCACGATGTATGAGGCACTGACACAGAAAACCGCACTGCCGGTGTATCAGGTGCAGGTGGGCGAGCAGACGTATGGCGGCAACCTTTATATTGCCCCGTCGAGCGAAGACCTCCTGAATGTGGAGCCATTCCTGCTGCGCGAGATGAACCCGATGCGTGTGCTTTGCAAACTGTTTGCTATGCCGGTGACGCTGGCACCAGAGCAAGGTGGAGAGCAGAGCATCATCGAAGCCTTCGACTACATTATCATTGACTGCCCGCCGGCCATGAACATGGTGACGAAGAACGCCATGTCGGTGGCAACTGGTATCATCATCCCGATGCAGCTCGAGGCACTGCCTACCTTCGGTTCATCAAGTGTCATTCGCTGGGCTGAAGACGTGAAGGCTGAGATAAACCCCGACCTCGAACTGCGTGGACTGCTCAAGGTAATGGTAGACCGTCGCACAAAGGTGTCTGCCGGCTTCTCCAAGCATATCGACGCGGAATATGGCGACTATGTGTTCAAGACGGAGATACCACGCCGCACGAAGATTCAGGAGGCACAGGCCATGTTCCAGGATATTTTTACTTATGACGACAAGTGTGACGCTGCCGAATGTTATGCAGCCTTCGCACATGAGATAATCAGCACCTGTAAAGACTAACGACTATGGCAAAGAAGAATTTCAACTTTGGCGATTCGCCAGTAGCGAAGACTGCCGAGAGCATACGCGAGGAGAAACATACTGCGTCTACAACACATGCACAAATAGTACCGCCAGCCATTCAGCCACAGCCGGAGCCAAATGCAACGGCAAAGGTAGCGATACCATCAGCCGACGAAGACAAACCGCAGGCCAAGAAGACCGAGGTGGGCGTGACCATCCAGATGCCGAAGAAGTATTACCGACTGCTTCGCGACATCAAGGACGAGACCGGCACGCCGTTGCGCGACCTGGCACTGAAGGCCGTCATTGACTTTGTGGATGCCTATCAGTTTGAAGATTGAGTAGGTAAAAATCTACTAAATCATTTTACCTACCGAGGGGAACTGACTACTAAACTTTTTCCCCTCGTAGGTAAAATCTTACTAAATCATTTTACCTACCGAGGGGAACTGACTACTAAACTTTTTCCCCTTCTGCAAACGATTACTATACTTTTACCCCGAAACTACTAAACTTTTACCCCGATTGATGGCCGGATATGGGATTTAGGTACTAAACTTTTTCCCCTATATTTTATAAGATAATGTATAATAAGATAGTTTATTATCTTATATTATCTTATAGAGACCAGAAACATCGGATAGAAGACTAATATTCAGTACTATTGCCGAATAGCGAGGGGAAAAAGTTTAGTACCAAAACCCCTAAAAACAGGCATGTGAGGGGAAAAAGTTTAGTACTAAAGCACCTGAAAAGACTATAAAATCATGAGTAAAGAACAGTTACCACAACAGTATATAAACACTCCGTTCGCTTATACTAAGCTGTCGAAGAATCTGTCATTGCTTCAACAGTCTGTGCTGATAAAAGTGAGCGAGCATCTGCAGAGTTATGTGCAACATTATTTTGGCAGTGACCTCCGAAAGTCGAAAGATGTACCGCGCCCGCTCTTTAGCGAAGCAGAGAAAACCAATGGTATTCCGGTGTTCTTCGTTTCGTATGCCGAGTTGGGTGTGGCTGTAAACAACTACCAAATGGCACGATCGGCAGTGAAGGAAGTGATGGACCTTACCATCAATGCGCCTGGAGTAGACGATCAGGGGCATCCGTCTATCGTTGCTTATAGTATATTCAGTAAGATCAATGCTTCTACTAACGAGGGCAACGGTATTGCTTTTACATTAAACCCCGCAGTGGTAGACTATGTGTTTGACATGAGCCAGGGATATGTGCGCCACCCGGCTAATATTGCACAGATAGGCCAGGTGGAGCGTATGCCGATGATGTACTACTACCTATTCAAAAAGTCGGAACGATGGAAGAACCGGGAGATACACCTCACTGTAGAAGAGATAAAGGACTACTTCGGTATGCGTAAGAACATCACATCTGGAAGCGAGATGAACCGAGGCAGACCGACGGCAGAAGTGAAGGAGAGTTATCCGAAATTTAGCAAGTTCAACAAAGCCGTGTTGGAAAAGAGTATCGACGATATAAATCGTTTGAAGCATGAAGGTCTCCTTGATATTTGCGTAAACTATGAACCAGTCTACACAGGCAAGAAGAAGGTTGGCAACCCTACGTTTATCCGGTTCAATATCTACGATACGATAGCCGAGATGCAGCAGGCCATAGCCGACACTCAGTCTCCCGACCTTTTTCATCAGTCCACGAAAAAGTCTGGCGAGGCAGAGTGGCGGCAGGCACTTGCTATGTGTCCGGCTTCGCTGGCAGACCGGCTGAAAGTTTTTTCGTTCTATGACTATAACGGCAAGACCCTCACGTTGCAAGCCGATAGCAATGATCATGTGCAGACGTTTGAGAAGTCAATGACACCAGCCGACATACAGGTATATAAGGACATCACGCGTAAGGTTTTTGGCATTGTCCCGGCCCTTCGCTATTATGTCAAGAATAAATAATCACCGGTTTTCTGAAAATGAGAATGCCGTCTTGCCCAATGGATAGGGTAGGGCGGCATTGTTAGTATGTCCGTACCATGTTTTCCCTTTGTCGTACCTTTGCATCGAACAAAAGGAAAACAAAATGAACAAAGCCAAACGAATCTTTTATCTGTTTATGGTATTCGCCCTTGTGTCCTGTGCCACCTCGCATAAGACTGCAACGACGGAAAAGGAATACCATCAGATTGTCACGGAGCATCGTGACACCACGCGAGTGCAGACCGCGACCACTGATAGCACATATCATGTTGCCGTTAGCGAGAGCACACAGCAGACTCATGCCGAGCAGACCGACACAACAACGGAAACCATCACGGAGCACATTGTAGAGGTTTATGATAGTGCAGGAGTTCGTCAAGTGACCACCGACCGCACCACCGTTCGCAAGAACGGCATCGGCAAGACCATTGCCACCAGGAACGACCTTCGCCAGCGCGAGGAATCTCTGGCTGTATTGCTTTCAGCCCTTGATAGCATCTCGCAGAGCAGAGAGTTGACAAATATGGCGCATGGTGCAGAACGTGACAGCGTGAACCGGGATAAACAGACGGGAATGGCAGTAACAAGAACATGTACCGTTGTCGACGTATTGGGAGCCATCGTCACCCTGATGGTGCTCATCGGCGTATATTTCGCTTTGTATATGGCATGGTTAAAAGTGAAAGGGAAGATTTGATGGCACGAAAGAATGAAATAGTAGAGAATGACGGCCAGGCGGAGGTAACCCTCATGGACTTCGTTATTCCGGCAAAGATAAAGGCATTCTGCGACCAATATAAGCCGGTAGACAAATGGCGAGAGGACTGTGACATCTTTACAGATTATCAGTTGCGCTCATACTTCAAGGCTGTGGTATGTCCGCTGGGCGATCCGCTTTCGCTATACCTTGCCGAACTTGATTACAGGGGCTTTAAGATGCACAACGACGAGTGTGGCGAACCCGTCATTTATTGCATTAGGAAATAATCACCAAAATATTATAGAGATATGAAAAGACCACATTATTACTATGCCGTTGCCGAAGACAGCGAGACAGGCAAGGCACTGCAGGCATTCATGAACGAATGCGCCGAGGCAGACAACGCAGCCCTGAAGTGGGCAGAAGACCACGACATTGAGACATACTATGAGTCGCCAGTCGGCATGGCAGGAGGCATTGTCGCAGTAGAGTTTGAAAACACCATCGCAAAGGAAGGATGGGAGAAACTGACATCTGCCGACGGACGTATTATGTTCGTGCCGGAGGCAGACACCGAACTTGAGAAGGAAATGTTTTCTTTGCCGGTAGTGAGTGAGACAAAGCTCATTGCCATTCTCGGTTTTAAGCAGAAGGCCCATGCAAAGGATGGCAAGCCCCTGCCGTTTACATTCGGCGAGGAGACACCAATAGTGTTCCTGAACAACGGCAAATGGTATGTTGACGTGCCGTATGAGTGCAGCGCTCCAGGCTGTCGCGACATTACCAAGAGCAAGTTCAAGCTGCACCAGAGATCAGTAGACACCGAAAAGGAAGATAAGGAATAAAGATGTTTTTTTTCATTTGTTTTATGTAATTGTTTAGTTAGGTTTTTAATTTTTAGTTAAGGTACTAATTGTTTTTAGGATGACAGAGCCGCCCGTCCGAGATGGATAGGCGGCTCATTTTGTATGCCCTACTTTATGGTATGTTCTACTTCCTTGCAGGCGACAGCTCCGACACTATGTTGTAGCCGTATGTGCCATCGTCATCATCCTTCTTCTTCTTTAATGCCATCACCTGGTTGGTAAGGTCGGCAATCTGTTTCTGCTGGTCGGCAATGATACTCAGCAGTCGGTTCACTTGCTCCTGGTGCTTCGACTCAATCTCAATGATAGCCTTCATGTTCGCGTCGCTGATGTTGCCCACGACAGTCTCCGCCTTTTGCACTGCCATGTCTGCGTGAGCTACATGCTGTATGTCGCCATAACATTCAGGAATGTGCAACATCTCGCCCTCCGGCAATACCGACGGAATATCGTCTACATCGAGCGGATTCAGAATGGTTCTTTCTCCACGTGTGCGGTTGTGGGCATTCGTCTCAAAGCCACCCACCGGTTCAAGCACATCGGTAGGCTTTGGCAACTGTGGCGCACCCACCAGGCGCTCGTCAGCTTCAGCATCTCGGAAGAATGCCGTGAGAGGAATGTGGAATGTGTTGCAGAAGCGCAGCATGGTAATTACAGGCATCGGTCCGTCGCCGCGTTCCCACGACTTGAAACCGTTGTTTGACTTCGACCCGATAGCGTCCTGGATATGTCCCTTTGCTATATCCTTGTTGAGAGCCATCCACTGTGCAAGAAATGCAAAATTGTACTGGTACTTCATAGCGCAAACTGTTTAAGTGATATGTAATAATGTAAAATATAGTTAAAGAATTGGTAAAAACCAACCTTAATATTGTTTTAATCAATTTTTAGAATTATCTTTGCACCAAAATTAAGAATTAAAAATCAAATGACAAAGGAAAATCTGCAAAAAATCACTCAACCTTTCGCTTGTTGGGATATAAATGACATTTCTGCGGAAGAAAAGAAGTATATGTTGAGTGTGCTGGAGAAGCATGGCTTTACTATATCGACGTTCTACCTTCGATTTTTCCAGAAAGGATTCTCACAATGGGAAATCGACGGTGCAAACGAATGTAAAAATCAATTCTTACATCGTCCGGATGTAGCCGAGAAGCTGCTCAATTATGTTGATCCTGATGATAAGGATGGAACTCCTGGCGACAAAGGCTACTTTTACACATTAGCACAGAGCGATGCTCCTGGTGTGTTTTATGACTGTTTGCGTAAAGCCAATGCAGGATTGTGCATGCAGTTCGTTGCCTTCATGGGCGAGAGAGGTATGAGTCCTGGCACCGTAACCAAGCGCTTCACTTCTGACGAGTGGAAAGAGTGGGAGCGCGTAGGCATTGCCGCTACACTTGAACAGTTCCTGAAATAACATGTAGAACGGATGGAAACAATAGATATTACTTTCGACTTCGAGACCTGCGCCCTTTGCCCCACTGCGGCTGTTATGTCGATGGGCGCTGTGGCATGGAAACGCGACGGCAAAGAGACTCCGTTCTTTGTTGAAGAAGAATCTGAAAGCATAGACCCTGACTACACTTTTACTGCTCACGTAGACCTTCGTGGCATGTTTATAGACGGATTCACGTTTGATGCCAATACCGCACAATGGTGGGGCAGACAGAGCGACGAGGCGAGAAGTGCCATTGTTGAATGGGATGCCGAGGATGCTCCTTGCTGGCCTATCCAGAACGTGATAAAGTCGTTCTTTGCATGGATAAAGGACATGAAGACAGCAACTGGTGCAGACGATGTGTTCCTATGGAGCCAGGGCAGTGACTTTGATATTGCCATACTGCGCAACATTTGCCATAAGTATGACATCGAGATTCCTGTAAGCTACAAGAATTTCCGTGATCATCGCACATGTTTTATGGAAGGTGCCAAATTCATTTGTGATGTTGCCGGCACCGAATATAACGAAGACAATGCCTACTCGCTTGTGGATGCCTACGATGGCGAAGGCGAAAAGCATACTCCGGTGTTCGATTGTGCAAGCAGTATCTTTGCCACATGGCAGATGATGAAATATCACAAGTGCTTCGACTCCATTAGTGAGAACGATTAAACCGCCCTTCCTACTATGATGAAATACCACACACTGAAGCGAGGCAACGTCAACCCGAAAAGTCCGAAGTTGGTACACCGTATTGCATACACCGAGACCACACGCGGACTGAATGACGAGATACCGACGCTGCTCTTCATCGGCGCTCCGTGGCTACTGCTGAAAGACGTATGCGAGCCGCTCTGCCGAATGATGACGGGCCACCTCCATGACATTACTCTGCGATTGGAGCATGCCTGCATTCAGCGCAACGGCCACCACTACTGGCGCATTGCAGTGGGCATCATAGGACTTGACGAGGCATTTATATCCATGAAGGAGTTTATCTGCATGCTTCTGTCGAAGATGGAGCACACAGCCACATGTAATATAAAAAGGTTCAATATTGAACCGTTCCTGAATTTGTAATTTAATAACGAAAGAAAGACCGGCAATTCCCCATGACGTGAAGCCCACCGGCTGACGGCATGCGGACACCGACCCACCGAAAGGCTCGAAGGCACGGACGGTCGGCAGGTGGCCAAAGCACAACGACGGTGTGGCGACACGTGCCGGTCTTCTCTTTAACCCAATAATAACGAAACGAACAATGCTCTTCCATCCAATCATAAACCGACTTGCCAACATCGACCTGGCCTACCTT
>CAVIJD010000050.1:0-11225 GCA_963643165.1 bacterium
TCCTCGCCGACGGCCGCACCGTCATCGGCCTGGCCATCGAACTCGACGCGGAGGGGAAAGGGCTGCTGGAATGGGAAATGAGGACGTAAGACTTAATGAGGAATTAGGAATTAGGAATTAGGAATGTGTGAGGCGTGACGCTTTGCATTCTACATTCGTGCGGCAGCCGTGATTTTGGATTTGAAAAAAGGAGAGTGATGAAACATTTTTGTACTTTTGCCAACCTTTCGGCCGGGGGTCGGAGGGCTATTTATCATTAACAGAAATTATTAAAAGATTGAATTATGAGTCAATATGATGTTATCGTGATTGGAAGCGGTCCGGGAGGCTATGTTGCCGCCATTCGCGCCGCAAAACTGAATATGAAAGCCGCTGTGGTTGAACGTGCCGAGGTGGGCGGAATCTGCCTCAACTGGGGCTGCATCCCTACCAAGGCGCTGCTCAAGTCGGCGCAGGTGTATCGCTATATGCAGCATGCCGCCGACTATGGCGTGCAGGTGGCCGGCGAGGTGAAGCCCGACTTTGAGGCTGTGGTGAAGCGCAGCCGCGGTGTGGCCGACACGATGAGCCGCGGCGTGCAGTTCCTGCTCAAGAAGAACAATGTGGACGTCCTCGCCGGCTTCGGCAAGTTGGCGGGAGACGGCAAGGTGGAAGTTACCGCCGCCGACGGCACCCGGCAAACTTACGAGGCCAAACATATCGTGCTGGCCACGGGCGCGCACTCGCGCAGTCTGCCTAACGTGCCCCAAGACGGCAAGCACGTCATCGGCTACCGCGAGGCCCTGACACTGCCCGCACTTCCTGAGACGATGGTGGTGATGGGCTCCGGCGCCATCGGCAGCGAGCTGGCTTTCTTCTATGCCTCGATGGGCACGAAAGTCACGATTGTGGAATATATGCCCCGTCTGGTGCCCGTGGAGGACGATGACATCGCCGCTACGCTCGCGCGTTGCTTCCGCAAGGCCGGCATCAAGACGATGACGTCGGCTTCTGTGGAGAAGGTGGAGATTGTGAACGACCGCTGCAAGGTGACGGTGAAAGACGCCAAGGAGAAGATCACGGAACTGGAGTGCGACATTGTGCTCTCGGCCGTGGGCGTGGCTACCAATATCGAGGGCATCGGCCTCGAGGAGTGCGGCGTTCAAGTGGAACGCGGCAAGGTGGTGGTCGATGACTACTACCGCACGAATGTGGAGGGCGTTTATGCTATCGGCGACATTGTACACGGTCCTGCTTTGGCACATGTGGCCTCGCACGAGGCTGAGGTCTGCATCGAGCACATCGCCGGCCTCAACCCCACGCCCGTTGACTATGGCAATATCCCGGGCTGCACCTATACCACGCCCGAGATAGCCTCCGTGGGCCTTACCGAAAGAGCCTGCGTGGAGCAGGGTAGAGAAATACTGGTGGGCAAGTTCCCGTTTACCGCCTCCGGCAAGGCTACCGCCGCAGGCAGCCGCGACGGCCTGGTGAAGGTGATCTTTGACAAACAGACGGGCGAGTGGCTCGGCTGCCACCTCATCGGCGACAATGTGACGGAGATGATCGGCGGCGCAGTGGTGGCCCGCGGCAAACACGTTACCGGCCACGACATCATCAATGCCGTGTTCCCGCATCCTACGATGTCGGAAGCCATCATGGAGGCGGCCGCCGACGCTTACGGTTCTTGCGTGCACCTGTAGCCATGAAAAGGCTTGCCATTATACTGCTGACACTCGCCGCGCCGCTGCTTGCCCTCGCACAGGGCAGCAGCCGCGCCGTGTCGCCGGCAGACACGACCTGGCCCGACCGCGGCTTCGATTTCCATATCGCCGCGGGCATGTTTACGGGCAGCAGATTCAACGCCAACTATTACAACGGCAGCAACCTCAACGAATGTAATCTCGACTATATCTTCACGAACCAGTATTGGCGCGAGGAGTGGCAACGCATGGTGGCTGAAAATTACCGCTATATCAGCATCGGCGACGAACTGTACTACAACGACCCCGAAGATATGGACTGGAATATGCACTACAGTTTACGCACGCTCGTGGGACTGGCGGCGCGCTACAAGTTTGGCAACGGCTGGGGCATTTCGCTGTCGTACCAGTTTAGCCAACTGAAAGCCACCACGCAGATTCTGCTCAGCTCTAATGCCGTGTCAGGCAATATGGTACGGCAACCTGTGGTGGCGCTGGTGGGCAAGGAAGACCGCTCTATGTTCGACCTTTCCGTGTCGTACCTCTTCAGCCGCACCCACCGCATCGTGAAACCTTTTGTGGAGGCGGGCTTCCAGTTTAACTATGCTAAGGTCAAGTCGTTCGATGCCGTCTTGCTTGATCAGGATGAAAATAGTGTGGGCCAAAGTTACACGCTGCTCGACCCCTATAACGGCGAGGGCTATTACCCCGGCGCTCAGGCTTACGACAATGTCCTGTTTGGCGGTCCCGGCTATGGCTTCTCCGCGGCGGCGGGTCTCAAACTGGTTGTCAACAAGAGCGTGTCGCTCGACCCTACCTTTTATGCCGCCTTTGCCCGCAACGGCATCTATGAGGGCAAAAACAAGGCCGGCGAAAACAAGTTCGCTTTCAGTTACGGCATTATGCTGCGCGTGGTGATGAGCGATTACTTTTTTGCGAAGTGATAACTCCTTTGTCGTCATACAGGCTTTTACTCGGTGTACCACGTCTTGAACTCGGGCACGCGCGCTTTGCTGATGACGATTTTTTCAGCCTTTGGCACTACTAATGTCAACCGGATTTTTCCGCCAAACCATACGGCAATGTCTGCAATGGCATGGCGTGCCACGATGTATTGCCGGTTGGACCTGAAGAACAGTTGCGGCGAGAGTTGCTCCATCAAGAGGTCGAGCGGCTTGTCAAAGACGAAAACGCGCCCGTCGGTGGCAAGTACCCGCGTCACTTTGTCTTCTACATAAAAACAGGCAATTTCCTGAACGGGCAAAGGGATGAGTTTGTCTTTTACAGGCACAAGAAAGCACGATTTGTAGGTGCGGTGCTCCTGCCGCAGCATTTCAAGCAGTGTTTCCAACTGTTTGCGGTCGTCAGCGTTTCCGGCTGTGTCAGGGTTTCCGGCTGTGTCAGGGTGCAGCAGTTTCAGTTTCTCCAGTGCCTGTTTGAGCCGTGCCTTGTCAATGGGCTTGAGCAGATAGTCGATGCTGTTGACCTGAAAGGCCTGCAAGGCATACTGGTCGTAGGCGGTGGTAAAGATGATGGGGCAGTTGATGCTCACTTGGTCGAAGATGTGGAATGCGGAGCCGTCGGCAAGGTGGATGTCCATAAACACGAGGTCAGGGGTGCTGTTTTGCCGGAACCATTCCACGCTCTCCTCAATGCTGCGGAGCACGGCGTGTACTTCGGCATCGGGTGCCGCATCTGCCAGCATGCCCCTCAGATTTTGCGCGGCAATGATTTCATCCTCAATGATGACTACGTTCTTCATGGCAACGGTTTGTTTGTGGGGTTGACATCTTGTTGCTCCGTCTGCAGCAGTTTGGCGATGGTCTCTTTGGCCACGTCGGGGGCTATCAGCGGTATGGTGACGGTGAAACTATGGTCGGTTTCCGTTGCTGTGATGCGCTCGTGGAAGAGCAGGCGGTAACGCTTCTCCAGGTTGGCGAGGCCGATGCCGCTCGACTGCGTTTCGCCGATCTTGGTTTGCTTGGGATTGATAACCCGCAACTGGAAACCCTCGTCCGTGTCAACAGTGTCAATCGTGACGGCCATCGGATGCCGGTCGCTGACGATGTTGTGCTTGAGCGCGTTTTCGACGAGCAGTTGCAGGCTGATGGGCACAACATGGTAGGAGAGCAGTTGTTCAGGAATATTGATGTTGAAAGAGAGGCACGCGCCATAACGGATTTTCATCATCTCGATGTAGGATTTTGAAAAGGCGATTTCGTCAGAGAGCCGTACCAACTTGTTCTGCTGCATGATATAACGGTAGATGGCGGCCATCTGCTGCAGGTACTGCTGTGCCCGCTCGTTGCCCGGTTCAATGAGCCCGCTCAAGGTGTTGAGGGAGTTGAAGAGGAAGTGCGGGTCGATCTGCCCAAGCAGCGTCTCGTAACGGATGAGCAGGTTCTCGGTCTGCAGGTGCTCGTTTTCGATTAGGATTTGATGCTGCCGGCTGAGGTTGTAGATGAAAAGGGTGGCCAATATGGCGGTCAGCGCGATGGCGGAGTCTTTGATGGCATTGAGGCTGAACCATTCCGACAGGAGAAAGTCGCGGTAGATGAGCCATTGCAGGAGATACGACAGCAGCGGGAAAGTGACGGCAATGGCCAATGCGCCGATGGAGATGAGCACGTACCGCTTGACAGCCGAGAACGGACGCTTGATGATGCTGAAGACGTACAAGAACAAGACAAAGAAGAGCAGGCAGTTGCAGAGCAGCGTCAGGATGACGTGGAACTTGGGGCTGATGGTCCAGGTGGTGACATTGAGGTTGCCGATGAGGATGATGCAGGTGAGGATGCCCCCGAGCGGCACCGACAGCAATAGGGCGTTCTTGAGGGTGAATGGCTGAATGAGCCTTATAGTCCGAGCCTGCTGCTCGCCAATGTTTGCACCTTTGACGGAATGGTTTTTCATAGATTCTCAAAAAACGAGGCAAAAATACATAAAATGCGGTGCGGCTAAGCGGCCTAGGCCTGCGGTTGTCTGGCCGGAGTGCTTTCGTGCGACAGCGCATGGTGGAAAAGCAGGCAGGTGGTGACAAAATAGATGCCGGCCTGTAACCACAGTGCAAGGTACTCGAAGCGCACTTGGCTGAGTTGCGCCCCCATCGTGTTGATGCGGATGAAGCCCTGGATGCCGTGCGTGGATGGGAACAGGTAGGAGAAGAGCCGCCAGAATGCAGGCATGCTGCCTTGTGGCCACACGGTCCCCGACAAGAACAGGAGAATGACGCTGAAGAACATGCAGGTAATGACGCCCGTGTCGCGGCTGCGGACAAAAGAGCAGACGGTCATGCAGAAGCCGATGGTGGCCAACATGAAAGGCAACAGGAAGAGGATGTTGTTGCGCAGCGTGCCGATGTGCGGCAACCCGAACAGCCGCGGCAGCAGCACGAGGTCGATGGCCACGAGGGGCACATAGATTAAAAAGTAGGCCATGCCGCGCCCTATGGTTACGCGGTTGACGCTCTTGCCGCGGAGATGCAACGGAAGCCCCGCTCCGTTGCCGCTTTCGCGGGCGGTGCCGTACAAGATGCCGATGCCCAAAAAGAGCGTCTGGTGGATGACTAACACGAGCAAGGCCGGCAACAGGAAGCTGGTGAAGCCGCCCGCGGGCGCGAAAAGCTTGACATCGTCGTATGCAATCGGGGTTACTTGCTCGTCAGCGTCGATGCCCGTGATGCCCTGCCCGGAGTAGCGGTCCAGCTGGATTTTCTTCATCTCGTCTAACATCGTTGACGATGCTCCGGTAAGAATGCTGCGGTAGTAGAGAAAACTGCTCATGTCGCAGAACAGCCCTACCCGTGCCTGCTCCCCTTGGGCCAGGCGTGTGCCGTAGTCGCTCGGGAAATAGACGATGCCGTTGATGCGGCGCTCCCGCATGAGCCGCTCCGCCTCGGGCATCGAACTGCACCGGTAGTTGACGTTGATCTCAGGGGTGGCGTCCATCTTGTGGATGAAACGCTCCGACTCCTCACATCGCGCATCGTCCACCACGGCGACGGGCAGGTTGCGCACGCACTCGTGCTTGTAGATGGCCCCGAATATGAGTGGATAGAGCAGCGTGGCGATGAAGAATATCAAGATCACGCCGCCGTCGGTGAAGATGCGGTAAAGCTCAAGGGTGAAGACATCCCAGATGTCTTTCAACTTGTGTTGTATTCTTTTTCTCAGTTTTGACATGACAATGCGTTTTTAACGGCTCTGCTCTTCCGGCGCGGCAGCCTCCGGCCTGGAGACTTGCCGCATGGAAGATGCTTTTGCGGATATGAGTTTACAACCGATAAGTCCCGGCAGCAGGAAGAGTATGAGCATGCAGAGATGAGGGTAGTATTGATGGAGTGTGCTGCCAAAGAGGGACACATCGGCGTAAACAAGATAATAGTGACGTAACGGAAACAGACAACTTAAGGCCTGCAGTGCCGGCGGCATGTTGCTGACAGGATAGGAGAACCCTGACATGGAGAATGACAGCGCACCGTAGATGGCGGCAATGCAGACGGCAATGTGCTGGTCGGGCAACAGTCCGGCAAGCAACACGGCCATCGACTGCAAGGCGATGATGAAGAGCAGCAAGGTAATGGTCAATGCCACAAAACTGCCCTCCATGGTGTAGTGGCAAGGCCCGAACATGACGATGTTGCCGATGAGGCCTAACAGGAAGAACCAAAGCGTGTAAGGGAGCATTTTGCCCGCCACGGCCGACATTATGTCGCCGTTGGCGGCCAGCAGCCACTCGCGCAGCGTGCCGTCCTTGTACTCCTGACCTATCACGAACACGGAGAGCAGCAGCGCCATCAGTCCCACGATGCCCGGCAGTATGGTGGTGAGAATGTAAGGCTGGTAACTGGCCCACGGGTTGCCGATGAGGTGCGTGTCGAGTTCGATAGGCTGGATGATGCCCATGATCTGCTCTTCAGAACAGCCTTTCTTGCGTAGGATCTCGCGTTGCATAGCCCCCGACGCCAACTTGCAGACGGTGCTCAAGGTTTTGTAACTCAATGACCCCGGCAGCAGGTAGGCATTGTTGCTGTAGAGGACAAGGTGCGGTGCCTTGAAACTCAAAATCTCGGAGTAGGTGTTGGCCGGGATTTCCAGAAAGGCATAGATCTCTTGCCGTTGCATAGCCTCGCGCGCCTCCTGGTGCTGATTATATACGGCCACCACCTCGACTCCCTGCGTGGCGTTGATTTCGTGGCACAGCTGCCGCGACACGTAACTGCCGTCTTGGTCAACGATGGCGATGGGAAGTCGCTCGGGCTGGCCTTCTCCCATCAGGGTCATGAAGAAGACATAGCTGAAAACGATGCCCGCGGTCATCAGGAGCAGATAGCGCGGATGCGCCTTTATCCTGCCGAGTTCCCGTTCGATGGATGTCCGAAGATTTTTCATTGATGATGGTAGGAATGAAGTTTTATTTTCCTTGATGTTTGATGATTACAGACATGCCCGGACGCAGGTCGGCGATTTTCTCCGTAGGGACGAGTTTCACGTCAAAGCTTTTCACGTCGTATTGGCCATTGGTTTTGGTGGCGCGCCAGGTGGCGTAGGAGGCCATGGCCCGGATGCTGGTGACGCGGGCCTTGTAGGTCTGCTCGCCTAATGCCGGTATGGTGACTTCCGCTTCCGAGCCTACGGTCAGCCCGTTGAGCAGGTCCTCGCGGACGCTGAAGGTGAACCACACGTCGCTCATGTCCAGCACGGAGAGCACGGGCGACCCTGTGCCCAGCAGTTCGCTACGTTTGGGGTAGATCTGCGCGATTTCGCCGTTGCACGGGGCCACAAGATAGCGGTCGTTGAGGTACGACTGCACCTCCGAGACGGCGCCGTTGGCTTGGGCCACCAGTGCGCTGGCGGCCTGCTTGTCTTCTTGCTGCGCGCCCTCTTTGGCCATCTCGTACTGCTGACGGGCGGCATTGGCGGTGGCCACGGCTACCTTGTACTGCGCCTCGGCCTCGTCGCGCTTCTGCGCCGACACTACTTTCTTGTCAAACAACGCCTGCACACGGTCGTATGACTTCTTGGCGATGTCAACGCCCGCCTCGGCTTTCTGCCACATCTCGTAGGCTGACATTATCTGCTGCTGCCGTGCGCCGTTTCGGGCTTTGCTGCTCTGCGCCGACGCGGCAGAACGCGCGGCCTCGGCTTGCGCTAACTTTGCCGAAACCTCGGGGCTGCTCACGTAGGCCAAGGTGTCGCCCGCCTTCACCTGCTGCCCCTCCTGCACATAGAAAGTGTCAAGCCGCCCCGGCACTTTGTTCAATACCCGGTACTCCGTGGCGGCCACTTCGCCCATAACCATCTCCGGCTCCGGCCGCAAGGCTATCATGCCAATCACGGCTACGATTACTACCACGGCGATGACAACGCCGATGCCGATCCATAAGTTTCTGTCACTCTTTTTCATCGTTTCTTTCTCTAATTGGTTTCTATACTTATATTGTTATTTTTCCTGAATGTGAATGTATGGAAGACGAAAGTCCGCAATTACTGCCCAATGGCCTGCTTGAGATAGACATAGTCCATCTGTATCTCGATTTCGGCTTCTATAAGGTCCGACTTTGCCGACATCCACGCCGTCTGCGCCGCCATCAGGTCGTTGCTGCTGATGAGCCCGGCCTTGAACGACTCGTCGGCGAGTTTGAGGTTCTCTTCGGCATTGGTGAGGTTGCTTTGCGTCTGGGCGAGTTTATGGTTGGCCTCTTCCAGTTCGTAGTTCAGTTTGTTCACTTGCAGCCGCACCATGTTGCGGGCCTCCTCGAGTTGGTATTCCACCTCGTGTTGCCGGTGCTTGGCGGCTTTTACGGCGTAAAAGTCACCTGCGTGGCACAAAGGTATGTTCACGGCAACGCCGGCCGTGAACATGCCGCCGAACTTGTTGGCATAGCCGTTGAAGAGGTTGGGGTTGCTGACAAGGTACGAGCCCGTGACGGCCACGTTGGGCAGAAGTCCCGAGACGGCCATTTTGGTGTTGGCACGGGCCATGCTGCGACTGAGTTCCAGCAGCTGGATGTCCTTGCGGTCGCCCCAAATCTGCTGCATGTTGAGGGTGTCAAGCGATTGGTGCATGGCAAGGGTTTCGGGCTCTGCCAGTTGGGCATTGCTCGACAGGTCGAGGCCGCACAGTTGGAACAGCACCATGCGGGCAAGTGCCACCCCGTTGTTGGCGCGGGTAAGCGACATCTGGGCCTCGTTGAGTTTCACGCGCACGCGGGCCACATCGCCTTGGGTGGCCACCTCTTCGGCCAACATAGCATCCACATCGTGGTTCAGACGCACCAGCAGGTCGCAGTATTGCTGCGCCAGCTTTTGCTTGTGCTGCAGCGAGATGACGCGCCAGTAGGCCTCATCCACCGAGGCCAGCACCTCATCGCGCCGTTTGTCGTATTGTAGGCCCGCAGCTTCTGACGAGAGCTTCGCCGTCTTGTACAAAGCCCTGATCTTGCCGCCCATATAGAGAGGCTCCGACACCGTCACCGCCCCGGCAAAGACGTTGGTCATGTCAATGTCGAAGGCCTCCGTGATCTGCTGGCCCACGCTGTTGAGGTCGCCGGCCACGTCCACGTTTCCGAGTGACTGCATCAGTGCCATTGCCAGTTGCGGGTCGGTTTGCAGCAACTGGGTGGCCAGGTTCTGCAAGGCGGGCGTCACCTGCGCCATAGCCGTGGTGCCCATGTTGTTGATGGCGTCGCGCTGCGAGTCGTTCAGCAGCGAGATGCTCTTCTGGTTCCATTGGTAGGTTCCGTTGGCAGTCAGCTTGGGGAAAAACTGCGACAAGGCCGCCTTGCGCAGTGCCTCGGCCTCGTCAGACTTTTCCTGCGCAACTTTCAGACTGCTGTTTGAAGAGAGGGCCATTTGGCGGCAGTCGTCCAGGGTGAGCGTCTGTTGGGCAGAGATATGACTCCACAATGGAGTTACAGTCAGGAGGATAGCGGTTAGGATGACGTTTTGAAGTCTCATGTCAGTATGTTGTTTTTTTGATGCGTTCAGACGGGGCAAAAGTAGTGCCAGCTTACGGGTCGAACAGACACAACCGTACTGAAACGGCCGAATCTGCCGCTGAAACGACAAAACGGCAAGTTGAAGCATACTGACAGGGGCGGCAGCCGTGAGGGAAACGAGTAGAACCTACACAATCTCGCCTTGCCAAAGTTTGTGCAGGAAGTCGTAGATGTACATCTGCTCGATGTCGCCAATCTGGCGGGAGATACGGTCTAAGGAGACGATGACGCGGCGGCAACCGGGATGGTCTGTGCCAAAAGAGTGCAGTCCTTTCAGATGCTTGGGCAGCACCTCCTCCACAGACTTGATCTCAATGGCCACTTGGGCGTCACCCAGCACGGCATCAACCTCTACTCCTGTATGTGTGCGCCAATAAGACAATTGCTCACGCTTGTGGTTATAACCGAGATAGGCAATCAGTTCTTGTATCACGAAATGCTCAAACGCATGTCCATACTCCACCGTTCCGCGTTCTAAGGAGGTGTGGTGCAAGAGGTGCTGCGCCAAGCCCACGTCAAAGAAATAAAACCGCGGCGATTGTGTCAGTCTGCGTTTTTGCGTCTTGGTGTAGGCTGGGATCATGTAGCCGATCAGGGTGTCTGCCAAAATGTCAAAATAACCCTTGACGGTGTTGGCACTCACGCCGCAGTCGGTGGCTATGTTGGTGTAGTTCACAATCTCGCCGTTAGTCAAAGCCGCCACCTCAAGAAAGCGTCTGAAACCGTTCAGGTTACGCACTAAAGCTTCCTCGCGGATTTCTTCCCGAAGATAGACGTCCACGTATGCAGACAAGCGGCGTTTAGGGTCTTTGGCCAGATAATGTGGGGGAATCATGCCGCTGACCAAGGCGTGGTTGAGGTCGAAATCGGGAATCTCGGCGCTGACGAAGGGGTAGAAATAACACGGCAGTGCCCGGCCGCCGAGCGTGTTGTAACCCTTGCGTTTCAATTTGCGGGCACTGCTTCCGCTGAGGACGAATACGAGGCTTTTTTCTGAGATGAGACGATGAACCTCATTGAGCAACTCCGGAGCTTCGGGAATCTCGTCTATCACCACGATGGAGCCTTCTGGCTTGTTGCACAACATCTCATAGAGCATTGCCGGCCGTCGTTTGAAGCGTGCGCAAAGTTCTGTGTCAAGTAAGTCGATATAGATACTGTTTGAGAACTGTGTGCGCAAGAAAGTGCTCTTTCCGGTTTGGCGGGCGCCAAATAGGAATATAGAGTCTTCTAAACTGCTGTCAATCTGTGGGTAACGTTTAAACATTGGTGCGTATATGTTTGTTTTTATTGCGGAATTACAATGAAAATCCGCAATGCCACTGCGGAATTACAATGAAAATCCGCAGCAAAAATACTGTTTTTTATGAGAATGGCGCAAGTGCGGGCGGCATTCTCCACGGCTGCCGCATAATTTAGAATGCAGAATGCAGAGGCGTTACGCGTGTTGTTCTTTCTCTCTTTCCACGATGTTGAGCCTCTTCGAGGCTCTGTTTGACTCGGGGCGCGGCTTGCTCCGACGGCTTCACCGTCGGTTATGGTCA
>CAVIJD010000051.1:0-11219 GCA_963643165.1 bacterium
TCGGGGCGCGGCTTGCTCCGACGGCTTCACCGTCGGTTATGGTCAAAGGCGGCTCGAAGAGCCGCCTTTGATTGGGCATCTCCGATGCCCGAACAGAGTGAGGACTTCTTTGCCACACGCACCTTGTCAGGGCTGACTCGCGCGACGCCCTACATTCTACATTCGTGCGGTAGCCGTGTACGCTCGGACATCCTCGCCGTCAATTAAAATAAAATTTATACTTTTGCGGCACAAAATGTGATACTGGTTTCAAATTATGTACCTTAACTATGATTTTTGAACGCACGAAATACCTCAATGAACTTATCGCAGGGCGTGGAAACGGACTTGTGAAAGTCATCACCGGAGTAAGACGATGTGGAAAGTCATTCCTGCTTTTCAACCTCTGGCACAAGTGGCTCGTTGGACAAGGTGTGGATGAAAGCAACATCATAGAAATCCAGTTGGACGACTTCCGTAACCGCCGGCTGAGAAAACCGGAAACGCTGCTCGACCATATTGATGCCATGATAAAGGACGACGGAAACATGTACTATGTCATCTTGGATGAGGTGCAACTGGTGGAGGAGTTTGTTGAAGTTATTCTCAGTCTTACGCACCTGCGAAATGTGGACGTGTACGTGTCAGGTTCCAATTCCCGATTCCTTTCGAGTGATGTAGTGACGGAGTTCAGAGGGCGTGGTGACGAGGTGCGCGTGTGGCCTCTCACTTTCGATGAATATTTCAACGGTATTGGTGGCGACATACGAAAAGCGTGGTTTGACTATTATACTTATGGTGGACTGCCCCAAGTAGCCCTGCTTGAAACTGAAGTAAAAAAGAGGGAATATCTCCGTGGACTATACGAGACTACATATCTGCGAGATGTTATTGAGCGCAACCACCTGCGCAACCCGGAGGGTTTGACAGAACTGGTGCGCGTGCTTGCATCGGGCATAGGGTCTTCTACCAACCCGACAAGGATAGCCAACACTTTCCAGTCGGCACAAGGCGTGGCAATCAAACGTGCCACAATCAAACAATACATCGATTTTCTCAAGGACTCATTCTTGATTGAAGAATCTTTGCGCTATGATGTGAAGGGACGTAAATACATCGGCACAGAAACCAAATATTACTTTGCCGACATCGGAATTCGGGCAGCCATACTTAACTTCCGTCAGCAAGAAGAGCCTCACATTTATGAGAATATCATATACAATGAGCTCCGCAGTCGCGGATACAACGTAGATGTCGGCCTTGTTGTAATTGGAGAGCACGATGAGAATGGAAAATTCTCAAGAAAGCAATTGGAGGTAGATTTCGTTGTCAACCGCCAACCCAACCGCGTCTACATCCAGTCAGCATTTCGAATGCCTGACCCTGAAAAGGAGGCACAGGAACGACGACCGCTGCTCTCCATCAACGACCATTTCCGCAAAATAGTTATCGTAGGCGACGACATCCACCGCAAGGAAGATGAAATGGGCGTAATAACTATCGGCATATTGGACTTCTTGACCGACAAAGGACTTTTGGACTGAGACTTCTTTGCCCCCGACGCACCTTGCCACGGGCTGGTTCGCGACTTATGATGGAAGAGGGCTGCGACGTGCCCACGCCACCCTCGGCCCTCGAAGAGGGCCAACAACGACGATGGGGGATTTTGCCCCCCCCCACCGCACCTTGCCACGGGCTGACTTGCGAACAAAAAAATGAAAAAGAGGAAATTTTTTTTCGTTTTTAACTTTCAAAATGAAAAAATACTACTTTTGTGAGATTTTCGTGGGGGGGGTAAAATATGCCTCATTTCTCCGCCTAAATGCTTGATATGCAAATATTTGACAAGTTTGGTATCAAGCGAAAAGCGTACAGAAATGTTGCGAAACGGGCCGAATTTCGTCCGATTTCGCTCCATTTTGCGCCTCTGTAGGTGAAGAAATTGCGGGAAAAAGATGGAAAAAACGAGAGTCAACAAACAATAATTGCCAAAACGACAAAAAAATGAACAGGATGACAAGCAGAACCGAAAGGGGTGAAACCGCCGCAAAGGCGGGCTTTCTGCTTATTTATTATATGTATATATAATATTATTGTCATAAATTCTCATAAATCAGCATAAAAAAATTAGGAAATAATAATAACAACAAAACCATATCCTATGAAACAATTTTTCAATCTGAAAAACTCCTTGCCGCTCATGGGCAAGGCTGCAGTCTGGGCAGCACTCTGCCTGCTGCTGTGTGTGGGTGTGCCCTGCGGCACAGTTCACGCGCAATCCACTTGCGTAGAAGACGCCTCGGCGCCGCGCGTCACGTACATCTTCCACGACGTTGACGGCACGACGGTGCTCTCCACGCAGATAGTGAAAAACAACGGCACGCTGCTCCAGCCCGCCTACAACACGGGCGAGCATACGGTGTTTGCCGGCTGGTTTACAGCCGCTACGGGCGGCAGCCAGTTTACCTCGTTTGGCACACAGACGGTGACCGCTAACAACACGGTACACCTCTACGCCCGTACCAACAAGGCCTATTATGTCTATTTCCACGACCAGAACGGGCGCATCCGCAAAACCAAGAAAGCAGCCAACGGCGACAACGTTATCGCCACTGACGTGACCTATAAAACGGATGGCGACAAGGGCATAACGGGCTGGTACACCAACAGTTCCTACTCGGGCACGGCCGTTACCGGCGTTACCATCAACAATGCAGACATCCACCTCTACGCCAAGGTGGAAAGCGGCCATTGGATTAACTACCACGAGCAGGGCGGCACCTATACCAAGCCCGTGTTCTATATGCCCACCGCTGTGACGGAATCCCCCACCGCCCCTACACGCCAAGGCTATACCTTTGCCGGCTGGTTTACCGCCGCCACGGGCGGCAGCCAGTTCTCCTTTGGCAACACGCTTTCCGCCAACATTGACCTGTACGCCCACTGGAATCCCCAAACGGTGAACTACACGGTGATACACTGGCAGGAGAACGCCGACGATAATGACTACTCCTACAAGGAAAGTTCTACCAAAACCGGCACTACGGGCGGCCAAACCAACGCCACCCAAAATGACTATGACGGCTTTACGGCCCAAACCATAACACAGCAGACCATCGCCGGCGACGGCTCCACCATCGTCAATGTTTACTACAAACGCAAAACCTATACGCTGACGTTTAAAAAATGGCAAAACTCAAGCGAACAAAACTTTACCACCATCACGGCGAAGCACGGTGCCTATATAGGCGACCGATGGCCGGAAGTTGTGGAAGGAAAAAGCAAGACGTGGTATGTGAGCACAAGTTCTGCAACTGCGCAAGTTTATTTGGAAGTGATGCCGATGGAAGACAAATCTTATTATAATTATTATGGTCGGTGGGGGAGGTCTGTTAAGAGTTGTAGTGATAGAGACGACGAGTGCGTTGCTACCTATCGGGTCATGCCGTTAGGTGGTACTAATACAAGCAGTACCGACAGTTATACCACAGTGCATCATACGGATTATGACTGCGGTAGCAATTATACAGTAACTGATGAAGACCGTTATCCGCTGCGCGGATATACGGTAAACACAGCCCTCAGTCCTAGCAATGGAGATTCTTATTGCGGCAAAACATTTTATTATACCCGCAACAAATACTCCATAAACTACTATAATGGCGGTTCAATTGCCTCGTCGGTGCAGTACGAGTATGAGGCCTCCCTTTCGGGGGCGGGCGATTATGTGCCGTCGCGCCCCACGAGTGTGGATGCGAACTACCAGTTTGCGGGTTGGTACAAAGACCCCGCAGGTACGGTGCAATACAACTTCAGCGGCATGACGATGCCTGCGGGCAACCTGATAGTGTATGCCAAGTGGGTTGCCCCAGAGCGCCAAGTGGTGGCACACCTCACCATTGAGGGCTCGGGCTCGTCAGAAACTAAAACCGTTGGCTATGGCGACAAGATTGAGGAAAGCGACCTCCCCACCATCACCTGCCCCGCCAATACGGAGTGGTACGGCTGGACGGTGCGCACGGGCACGGCCGGCAACTACGACTATACGATCTTCAACTTCAACGAGCGCATCTATGAGAATCTTACCCTCTATCCCTATTGCCTCTCCAATGCCACGTTCAACATGCAGTATGACGTGAACGGCGGCAGCGGCACGGTTACGGATGCCGCCACGTATATGTCAGGCAGCGGTGCGCAAGTGATGGCTTTCAACGCCACCGCCCCTGCGGGCAAGCAGTTCATCTGCTGGAACACCGCCGCCGACCGCTCAGGCACGGACATCTATCCCGGCGATGTGTTCAACATCCAGAACAGCGAAACCGCCAACAAACTGTATGCCATCTATGGCGAACAGCCCGCTGACGTGACGCTGACCTACGACGGCAACGGCACCACGAGTCCTGCCGCCGTGACCCTGCCCGCCAACGGCACCGCCACGCTGCCCACACTCTCTCGGGCCGGCTACGACTTTCTGGGCTGGAGCACGAGCAGCACGGCAACCGCTGCCGAGTACGCTGCCGGCACCACGCTGGCAGTAACCTGCGACGTGACGCTCTATGCCGTCTGGAAACACCAGATTGTCATCCACGACCGCACCGCCATCATCTGCACGGGCGAGACCGCCACGATAGACATGACCCCCGCCGCCGACGAGCTGATCCCCGCCGGCACGGTCTATACCTGGGCACGCCCCGCCGTCAGCCCTGACAACGGCACGGTGAGCGGCACCGGTCTTAACCCCTCAGCCGCCGCCGGCGCATCCTCCATGGCATTCGCCTTGAGCAACAGCGGCACGGTGCCCGCCACGGTAACCTACACCGTAACGCCGCACCTTGGCGAGGGTGTGGGCAACAACTTCACCGTAACCGTAACGGTGAACCCCAACACCACCCCTGCCTTTGCATCGCTGGAAGAAAACTATTGCTACAACGCCACCGAAAGCGTAACCCTGCCGACCAACAGCACCGTGCAGACCTACATAACGGGCAGCGCTGCCCAGCAGACCCTCACGGGAACGTGGAGCCCGGCTTCGTTCAGCCTCAACAACACCTCCACCGCAAGTCAGACCGTGACGGCCACCTTTACGCCGGCAGCCGGCCAGTGCGCCACCACCCTCGACAAGGCCTTCACCATCTATCCGCAAGTGAACGCCGGCCAGATTGCCGCCGATGTCACAACCTGTTACTACATCGACGATGCCGGTGTCCGTCATGACATCAACATCCCCCAACTCATCAGCGTGCAGGATGCCACGGGCGGCGCGCCTGGCGGCACCTACTCCTGGACGATGAACAACGGCACAGAGACCTCCACCATCACAGACGCCAACAACAGCACCTATACGCCCGGACAACTCACAGACGGCAACTACTCTTTTGCCCGCGTCTTTAACAACAGCTGCGGCAACCAGAGCTCCAATGCCCTGACCGTGATTTCTGCCGGTGAGATTATCCCGGGCTCCATCTGTACAAGAGCAGGAGAATGTGATGATGCAATATGCTCCAACGGCACGCTCAGCAGCATGCTGACAGCCCACCCGACCGTCTCCGAACATGTAGGCAATGCCTACACAATTGCTTGGCAGTACAGAGTGTCTGCCGACAACGGCAACAACTGGGGCGCATGGACAGACATGTCTGCCGACTACGGCACCGTGTCGGGCAACAACAATATCACGCTCACCCTGCCCTCAACCCTGACCAACAACAGTTGTGTAGATAAGAAAATAGAATACCGTTATAATTTCACCTACACCAATTGTAACCATGTACTCCCCTCCAACGACCACGTCACCGTAACGGTGCATCCTAACCCGCAGTTCACCATCACGGTGCCGACAGATGACGACCAGCTCTGCTCGCACCGCGAGGCATACATCGTAAAGGCCGAGGCCACCTGCACGGGTGCGGCATACAGTTACAGCTGGATCAATGCCACCGAGAGCGCTGCAGACAATGCCACGGCCAGCGTCAGCAACGCCGACCGTTCCAACTGCGGCACGGAATATACCGTCATGGCCAAAGCTGTAACCACTGACAACTGCGAGAAAACCGAGATCGCCTCTTTCACCACCAAAGACCAGACCGTTCCCACCTTCACCGTACCCGCTGACATCACCCTCGCGTTGGCTGCCAACTGCACCTACAACGCCGATCCGGAACTCACGGGCAAGGTGACCGTCACAGACGACGCCTGCAGTTGGGGCGACATCACCGCCACCTATACCGACACCCCGACGGAAAGTTGGACGGCTTGCCCGAGCGTGTCCATAGCCAGAAGCTGGACCGTAAAGGACGGCTGTGGCAACACCTCCGCCGCGCAGGTGCAGACCATCACCTTCACTGACCAGACCGCTCCGGCACTTGCTGCCGGCAAGACCTTCCCGGCAGACGTGAGCAACATCAACGCCTGCTCCTTTGAGGCCGCCCAGACTGCCGGTCTGATTGCCGTGCCAGCCAACGAGACCATCAAGGCCCTTTACGAAGACGGCTGCAGCCACAGCACCCTCACCTGCACCAGCGAAATCCGTTCTGCCGAGGGCAACACCCTCTGCAACTGGACCAAGTATGTAGATTACACCATCAAAGACGCTTGCGGCAACGCAACCACAGCCACCCTTACCTATCAGGGCGGCGACAAGAGTGCGCCGGTGCTCATCTCCGGTCAGACCTTCCCCGCCGACCAGGACAACATGACCGCTTGCTACAGCAGTCTGCCCGACGGTCCTGCTGCCGCAAACATCAAGGCCCTCTACGAAGACTGCAGCAGCGTGTCTGCAACCAGAACAGACAACACTACCGGCAGCAGTTGCTCCTGGACCAAGAAGTTCACCTACACCATAACGGACGGTTGCAGCAACAGCTTCACCAAAGTGCTCACTTACCAAGGCACGATGGACAACGCCATCACCATCAATGGCGGCACCAATGCCAAGACCGTAACCTGCGATGACGCTGCTGACATTCTGCCGCACAACATCACTCCGAGCGTCATGCCGACAGTGAAAGACGCTTGCGGCACCACCCTCAACTACACGGACTATATCGCCAGCGCGGCTGTCGATTGCGAAGGCACGCGCACCTACACCTATACCTACACCGACTGCGCCGGCCACACCGCCGACTGGGTCTTCACCTACACCATAGACAGAGGCGCCACTGCCCCGACCGTAGCTGCAGACATCACCAAAAATGTGGAATGTATTGGCGCAGCCGTAGCACCCGAAAGTGTTCCTGTCGCCACCAGCAGTTGCGGCGAGACGCTGAACGGCACCCTCAAGAGCACCGTTGACAGTCCGTCACCATTGACTTGCAGCGGCACCAGAACATACACCTACGAATACACCGACTGTGCGGGCAACACCGCCGAGTGGCATTACATCTATAACATCGGCCACTCCAACAAGCCGAGCATTACCGCTGCCAGCACCAGCATGAAAGCCAACGTGGCAGCCTGCGTGTTCACCGTCCCCGATGTCGTCACGGACAACGTCACCGCCTCGGCCTACTGCGCTGACGGATCCATCGCAACGCTGACGCAGAGCCCTGAAGCCGGCACTGTCATCACCGCGACCACCAGCGTAACCGTGACCGCCAAAGACAACTGCGACAGAACCAACACCATAGAGGTACAGGTTACCGTTCCTGCCAACCTTACCGCCACCATCTCGGCCACGCAGAAAGAGACCTGTGCCGGAAACAACGGTACCGCCACCGTCACCGTCACGGGCGGCACCGCACCTTACAGTTACGCATGGAACACCACGCCGGCACAGACCACCACGGGTTCTGACCTCAACAGCAACACAGCTACAGGTCTTGCCCATGGCATCGACTACACCGTCACCGTCACCGACGCTGACGGCTGCAGCAAGAGCGCAACCACCCAAGTTGAACTTGACAACAATCTTGTAATCAGCAATTACACCCGTGAGAAACCCGTCTGTAGCGGAGGCTCGTTTGACATAGTGCCTACCGTGACAGGCGGCACGGGTGAAGTTACTTACACCTGGGCAGCTCCGGCCAGCACCAGCACGCAAGTGAGCGGCAATGCCGGCACCGACCAGAGCAGCATCCACGACGAGAACCTCACCAACAACACCGATGCCCGCCAGACCCTCACCTACACCGTGACTGCCACCAGCGGCGTCTGCACCAGCACCGGATTTGCAGTGCCCATTGCTGTGGCCGTCACCGTAAACCCGGCCATTAGCATCACCGCCTCCAACTATGGTCCTTATTGCTCCAACGTGGGCACCGTCAACATCACGCCCACCTTCAACGGCATCGTGAACAGTTACGACACCAAGTGGACCTTCAACGGCGAAACCTTCACGCACAGCAACGTGGCAGCCGGCACCAATGACCAGTTGACCGTCACCATCCCTGCCACGCCTGTCAAGGCAACCTACCATTACACCGTAGAGGTGACCGCTGACGCAGACGGATGCTCCGGCAGTCAAGTCGGCGGCGACATCACCGTTGAGGTACCCGCATGGACTGTGGCTTCCGACAGCACGCTGCAAGTACAATGCGTAGCCGACGCTGTCGAGCAGACAATGGCCACCGTGAAAGACGGCTGCGGCCGCACCTTGACTCCCACCGTAGCACAGACCGCCAACACCGTCACGGGCAACTGCGAGGGCACCATCGAATATACCTATACTTATAATGACCAGGCTGGAACAACCGCTTCCGTCAAGACCCGCAAACTCGTCTATCAGGTGCAGCACACCAGCAATCCCACCGTCCTCTCGGAGGGCTATGCTACAGAAAAGACCGTCAACTGCATTGATGACGTGACCGCCCCGACGGCAGTGCCCACGGCTCAGGATGTCTGCGGCAACGAACTCACCGCCACCCTCAAGAGTACTGTTGACAGTCCGTCACCGCTGACCTGCAACGGCACCAGAACCTACACCTACGAATACACAGACTGCGCCCGCAAGACTGCCACATGGGCTTACACCGTAACGCTGAACGAGAATAGCACACCGGTAATCGAGGAATTCACCATCGAGAATACCAAAGCCAATGTTGCAGCATGTGTTTATACCATACCTGACTACACTGCACAGGTCAGAGCCAAGTCTTCGGATGCCTGCACGGCACGTGAAGACCTGACCGTAACGCAGACTCCTGCTGCCGGCACCGTGATCACCGCCAACACGGAAGTGACCGTCACCGTGACCGACAAATGCGGACATTCCGCCACCAAGACCGTCAACGTAACCATTCCGGAGCGCGTGCAGCTTGTCGTCAACAGTTACGGCAGCCGTTGCTACGGACAGAACGACGGTTTCATCAACCTCACCGTCAGCAAGGGCACACCCGGCTACACGCTCACCTACAGCGGCGCAACCTCGGGCAGTCAGACCCTGAGTGTCAATCCATCAACTACCACCATCAGCGACCTGCCTGACGGCGCATACACCCTTACCGTCAAGGATGCTGACGGCTGCGAAGTGAGCACCGCCTCTGCCGTCAACATCGAGCAGATCAGCGACACCCTCACCGTCACCGCCAACAGCAACAGCAAAGTCTATGACGGCACCGTGCTCGCCGACGGCGGCTACACCGTCACCTTCGGCACCGAGAACTACAGTGTCAATGCCGGCGGCAGCGCAACCTTGGCAAACGGCGACGTAGTGACCGCTACCGTCAGCGGCACGCAGACCGTAAAGGGCAGTTCGGACAACACCGTAGCCAGTTACACCGTCACCCGCAGCGGCGAAGACATCACCTGCTACTACAACACCGTTGCCACCAAGGGCACGCTCACGGTGACACCGCGCGCCATCACCCTCACCGCAGGCAACGTAACTACTGAGTATGACGGCTATGAGCACAGTTGGAGCGAAGCCGTGCCCACCTACACCATCAGCGCCGGCACGCTTGCCAGTGGCGAAAACATCTCCGACATCACCATTACCGGAGCACGCACGCTTGAGGGCGAAACCCCGACCGTCATCACGGACGGCAGCGTCGTCATCAAGAGAGGAACGGAAAACGTGACCGGAAACTATGCCATCACCCTCGTTCCGGGCAAAGTCACCATCACCGACAGAACCGAAAGGTACGCCATCACCGTCAAGGCCAACAGCAAGACCGTGACATTCACGGGCACAGAACAGAACGTTTCCGGTTTCGAGAACCTCACATTCGTAGTCAACGGCAAGACCTACACCGTTGGCGGTCTCACCGCCACCGCTTCTGGCACCAACGTCAACACCTACACCTCAACCGTAACAGGCACAGCCGTCGTTACTGACGAAAACAACAACGATGTGACCAGCCAGTTCAACGTCCAGACCATCAACGGACTTCTCACCATCAACAAGAAAGACCTGCAAATTGCAGTCGTTGACGAGAAAGTGTATGATGGACAGAAGATTGAGAACAACTACACCCAGACGGGCAAAGTTACGGCTACCGGTCTTGTCGATGGCGACATACTGACGGCCGGCAAAGTGGCCACCACCGGCACGACCGTTGGCACATACACCGACGATGCCGGCAATTCCGTCATCACGGAAGCTTTTGCTACAGATAAAGGCATTGCCAACTACAACGTCACCTACGACTTCACGCAGACCATCACATCGAATGCCAACGCCATCGTCATCACCTCGGGCAGCAACAGCTGGAAGTATGACGGGACGGCGCACAGCCAAGAGTCCTACACCGTGACCTACAACGGCACGGCAGTTACGGCAGATGCCACGGGCAAAGTCTTCACGCTGCCTACGGGCGACAAAGTGACCATCAGCGCGCCGGCCAGCATCACGCATGTGGGCGAGAACGCCTCCAACAACAATACTTACAACTATACCCTGGAGAACGCCTCCAACTACACGAACGTGACGGCCAACTACGGCACCATTGCGATGACCTGCCGCAACGTTGCCATCACCTCGAGAGACTCCTCGAAAGTGTATGACGGCACGGCACTGACCAACCACAAGGTCAACGTGACGGGCGACGGCTTCATCACGGGCGAGGGAGCTTCTTACGATTACACGGGCACCATCACCAACGTGGGCACCACCGCCAACACGTTCAGCTACACGCTCAACAGCGGCACACAGGCAGCCGACTACTGCATCACGACAAGCACGGGCACCCTGACGGTGACCACCAACACCGCCGCCCTGGTCATCACCTCGGGCAGCAACAGCTGGAAGTACGACGGGACGGCGCACAGCCAAGAGTCCTACACCGTGACCTACAACGGCACGGCAG
>CAVIJD010000052.1:0-10849 GCA_963643165.1 bacterium
AGAAATTAACAAGATTTCTTGAAAGGACGGGAAAACTCTCTTTTCAGGAGAAATATTCGCTCTTCGGAATAAATACTCTCTTTTCAGGAGAAATAGGCTGTGTAAAAATAACTGATTGTCAAAATCTTATGTTTGAGCGGCCTTTCAAATCGCACAAAATTCTTGACTGTTGTTCAAAATATCACTCGCTATTTTGAAATTTTTGTTATTTTTGCGGCGTTAATATTTCTCCTGAAAAGAGAAGTATTAACCAGTTGAAAACGAAGTGTGAGAAAACAAGGTATAATTGTAACGTCTTCAACGTGTATTGTCTAACAGGGGGTCTGCAAGACTCTACTTTTAGGGCTTATAATCGTAACTGTTTGATGGAGAACAAAATAAAACATCTTACAGGATTAGGAGAATTATCTTGAACTGAAGCCATGGCCGACTTGGGGAATGAGAAGCAACCGTGTTGGTTTGTGTTGCGTGACTTGCAGCGGGCCAATGCCAAGTGCCCGGCATACCGGCGCCTTCAAGACTTGAACTTTCAGGTTTTCACGCCTCTGCGGGAACAGTTGAGGCTCTGCCGCGGCAAGAAAGTCCGCGAGCAGGTGCCCTTTATCCGCGACTTGCTTTTTGTTTACGGCAGGCGCGAGAATCTTGACCCGGTCCTGGAGTTGTACCCCACCATCCAATACCGCTTCCAGAAAGGCGAGGCCTACCGGAGTCCGATGGTGGTGCCCACCGCCGAAATGGACCGCTTCATCTATGCCGTAAGACAGACGGAAGCGCCTAAGTATTACCATCCGGGCGAACTGACCCCCGACATGCTCGGGTGCGAGATCTGCATCCAGGGCGGTCCCTTGGACGGCTTTTCCGGCAAACTGCTCAAGATGCAAGGCTCCAAAAAGAAAATACTGATTGTGGAGATGCCCGGCTTCTTCTCCGCGGGGGTGGAAGTGTGCCCCGATTATATTAAACTGTTGTAACTCCAATGGTTAACCAATATTTTAGAATAACCGTGAATGACTTGTTTTTATGTGTTACTGGATTGTAAATAGCGTTTTGTCGTTTTTGTTCAGTGCGTTCATCGTCGGATTGATACTTCCGAAGATTCTGCTGATAGCTTTCCGCTGGCGTCTTTTCGATGCTCCCGACGAACGCAAGATACATCGTACAGCCGTGCCTCGTCTCGGCGGCTTTGCCTTTATGCCCGTGGTCTGCTTCGTGCTTGTCCTGCTGCTGGGCGTCAGCACGATGACCGGACATCAGGAGTTTTTGTATCAAATGAAAACCAACATCAGCCCGTTGGCTTTTTCGTTTTGCTCTTGCATCATACTGTATATGACTGGCCTGGCCGACGATTTGGTCGGTGTCCGCTACCGGGCAAAGTTCATCATTCAGATCACATGCGGCATTCTGATGATAGCAGGAGGCATCTATATCAACGACTTGCACGGGGTCTTGGGCATCCAAACTGTCCCGCTTTGGTTGGGTTACCCGTTGACGGTGTTGCTCGTGGTGTTTGTCATCAATGCCATCAACCTGATTGACGGCATCGACGGGCTGGCTTCGGGGCTCAGCGGTGTGGCCTGCCTGTTTTACGGTGTCATTTTCTTTGTGATCCACGATTACGTCTTCGCTCTGCTGGCATTCTCTACCCTTGGCGTGCTAGTGGCGTTCTTTTATTACAATGTGTTTGGCGGCACGAATCACAGACGCAAGATCTTTATGGGGGATACGGGCAGCCTTACCGTCGGCATGTTACTTTGCTTCTGTTGCCTACGGCTCACAATGTGTGTCCCCAAAGACATTGCGGCCAAGGCAAACCCGATGGTGCTGGCTTTTTCGCCGCTGTTGGTGCCCTGTTGTGATGTGGTCAGGGTCTATCTCCGCCGCGTGCGCAACAGGAAAAACCCGTTCCTGCCCGACAAGAGCCACATCCACCACAAATTGCTGGCCATTGGCATGAACCAACGGTGGGCAATGGTGACCATCGTGACGGCATCAACGCTGTTTGTAATCCTTAATATCCTCCTGTCTCGTTTTGTGAATGTGAACCTGATTGTGCTGGGCGATGTCTTGATATGGACCCTCGCGAATGTGTGGCTCTCCAACCGCATCCGAAAACTTCATCCGACAGAGAAAACCGAACATTTAATAACTAATGATATATGAAAAGCAGAAAACTCTTTTGCTTGTTGGCGTTAGCCTTGGTGCTGGGCTCTTGCGCTACGCCTAAAGTCGCTTATTTCAAAGACGTTACCCCAGGTACGGCGGAGAAGATTCTCTACCCCCTCGAGATACGGGTGCGCCCCGAAGACAAGATCTCTATTATGGTGAACAGCAAGGATCCCCTGCTGATGGACCTCTTCAACCTCCCCATTATCTCCCGGCAAGTGGGCAACGCCGCCACCACTGCCAACAGCCAGGGCATCTCGGGCTATACCATTAACCAGGAGGGCGACATCGATTTTCCCGTGCTCGGACTCATCCATGTGGCCGGCATGACCCGCCAGGAGATTTCTGCCTACATCAAGAACGAGTTGACTACCAAGGATCTGGTGAAAGACCCCGTGGTGACGGTGGAGTTTATGAACCTCACTGTCTCGGTGCTGGGCGAGGTGGCCCACCCCGGCCGCTTCAATATCGACAAGGACCGGCTGACCCTGCTCGAAGCCCTGAGCATGGCCGGCGACCTTACCGTGTATGGAAAACGCGACAATGTGCTGGTGCAACGCGATGACAACGGCATCAAAACACTCTATATGGTGAACCTCAACTCGGGCTACGACCTGTACCAGTCGCCGGTCTATTACCTGCAACAGAACGATGTGGTTTATGTGGAACCCAACGCGGTGAAGGCCCGGCAGGCTACGGTCAACGGCAACAATGTCCGTTCCGTCTCTTTCTGGATGTCGCTGGCATCTCTTATAGCCTCCATTACGGTGCTGTTCGTGAAATAGCCGCTCTTCCATCTTTGCTTATCCCCGATTATTTTTTATTAAGATATGTCTGAAAAACACAAGAATATACAAACTGACGAGCAGGGTGACGCCTTGCAGATTAAGGATGTCCTTTACCTCTGCCTTGCCAAGTGGAAGTGGTTCGTGCTGTCATTGGTGATTATGCTGGCTGGCGCCACGTTCTACCTGCTCTGTACTCACCCCGTATATACCCGCTCCGCTTCGGTGCAGATCAAGGACGACACCAAAGGCAAGTCGGTGTCTTCGGAGATTGATTTCTCGGAATTGGGTCTCTTCAAGTCCCATACCAATGTGAACAATGAGGTAATCGCGTTCCAGTCGCCCGCCTTGATGACCGAGGTGGTGAAACGGCTGAACCTCGATATGAACTATATGTACCCGGGCACGTTTCACCGCAAGGTGGCGTACGGCAGCACGTTGCCCGTGACGGTGACCATCGACGGACTTTCCGAGGAGGAGTCTGCCGGCTTTACCCTGAAAGTGCATCCCGACAAGACGGTGCAGCTGTCTGACTTTACTCGCGACGGCAAAGACGTTGACGGCAAGGCGGAGAGCGGCCGCCTGCACAACGAGATCGCCACCCCGATAGGAAAGGTTACGGTCAGCATTACCCCCAATTACGAACGCGGCAAGGAATATACGCTGTTTGTGCACAAATCGAGCCTCTATAACGCCGTGAGCGCCTGCCAGTCGAACCTGACGGTGGCTCTGCAGGAAAAGGAGGCTACGGTTATCAAGTTGTCTTACAAGGACAAATCGACACAACGGGCCGAGGATTTGCTGAATATGCTGATTTCCGTCTATAACGAGAATTGGGTGAAAGACAAGAACCAGATCGCCGTCAGCACTTCAATGTTCATCAATGAGCGTCTCGGCGTGATTGAGCGCGAACTCGGCAATGTGGACGACGACATCTCTTCGTACAAGTCGGAGAACCTGCTGCCCGACGTGCAGGCGGCCTCGAACCTCTACATGAACCAGAACAGCCAGGCCAACCAACAGATCCAGGCTCTCAACAACCAACTCTACATGACCCGCTATATCCGGAAGTACCTCTCTAACGACGCCAACCGCACGCAGCTGCTCCCAGCCAACTCGGGCATCGAGAGCGCCAGCATTGAGGCGCAGATTGCCGAATATAACAGCCAACTGCTGCAACGCAACCGCCTGGTGGCCAACAGCAGCGTCAAAAACCCGCTGGTGATCGACATGGACGAGGCTCTGGTCTCGATGAGGGCGGCTATCATCAAGTCTGTTGACAACCAGATTGTTACGCTTGAGTCGCAGATCGCCAGCCTGCAACATACCGCACAGATGACCACCTCGCGCATCGCCGCCAACCCCACACAAGCCAAGTTCCTGCTTTCGGTGGAACGACAGCAGAAGGTGAAAGAGGCCCTTTACCTCTTCCTGCTCCAAAAACGGGAGGAGAACGAACTCTCACAGGCCTTTACCGCCTATAACACCCGCATCGTAAACCCGCCTTACGGCAGCCGCATTCCCACATCGCCCAAACGCCGGAACATCTTGCTGATAGCCTTTGCCATAGGATTGCTCATTCCCGCCGGCGTCATTTACCTCACCGAGGCGACAAACACCCGCGTGCGCGGCCGAAAGGACCTGGAGGGCGTCACTATCCCGCTGATTGGCGAAATTCCGCTGTATGTGCGCAAAAAGAAAGGCCTCCTCAAACGCAAACCCAAGGAGGTGAAGACGGTGGTCGTCAAGGAGGGAAACCGCGACATCATCAATGAGGCTTTCCGCGTGCTCCGTACTAACATAGAGTTTATGACCAGCAAGGACAAGTCGCAAAATGTCTTTGTCATCACTTCGTTCAACCCCCACAGCGGCAAGTCGTTCCTCTCGATCAACATCGCCGTCAGCTTCGCCATCAAGGGCAAAAAGGTGCTGGTGATTGACGGCGACTTGCGCCACGGCTCCGCCTCCGCATACATCGGCTCCCCCACCCGAGGCCTCAGCGACTACCTGTGCGGCCGTGTCGATGACCTGGAGGGTATCATCGCTACCGACCCCGACCACCCGAGCCTCGACGTGCTGCCCGTAGGCACTATACCGCCGAACCCCACCGAACTGCTGTTCGACGACCGCCTCAAACTGGTATTACAAAAGGTGCGCCCGCAGTACGAATATGTGTTCATCGACTGCCCGCCGGTAGAACTGGTGGCAGACACGCAAATTATTGAGAAACTCGCCGACAGAACTATGTTCGTGGTCCGCGCCGGTCTCTTTGAACGCAATATGCTGTCGGAACTGGAGAAGACCTATTCTGAAAAGAAGTACAAGAATATGTCGATGATCCTCAACGGCACACAAGGCGGCAATGGACATTACGGATACCGCTACGGCTATCGTTATGGATACCGTTACGGCTATCATTATGGCTACGGCTCGGGCTACTATTATGGCACCGATAAAAAACGGGGGGGTAAATGGATGGTTGTCAAATAGTTAGGATAATATAGAATTAGGAATTAGGAGTTCTGTTCCTTGATGAATGTTGTGTTTTTATGTGGCCGTTCCATAGACGTGCGTTGCTGAAAGAGTCTGGTTTTTTTTCGGACTTCACCGACTGCCACTCCCACATTCTGCCCGGGGTAGATGACGGGGTGGAGACGATGGAGGAGTCGCTCGCCATACTTTCGCTCTATGAGCGTTTGGGCATCCGAGAGGTGTGGCTGACGCCGCACATTATGGAAGACGTGCCCAATGAAACCGCCACGTTGCGGCAGCGGTTCTCCCAACTCAAGGCTGCATATCAGGGCTCGATTGTGCTGCATCTGTCTGCCGAGTACATGATCGACAACACGTTCCGCAGCCGCTTCGACGACGGCGACCTGTTGCCGTGGGGGACTGACCGCAACCGTCTGCTGGTGGAAACCTCCTGTTTCAGTGCCCCCGCGGGCTTCCACGGCCTGCTGAAAGAGATTGCTGCCAAGGGCTACTATCCTTTGTTGGCGCACCCCGAACGGTACATGTACATGTCAAAATCCGACTATCAGCAACTGCGGGCCTCGGGTGTCGAGTTCCAACTCAACCTCTTCTCGCTGGTGGGCATGTACGGAAAGGAGGCGCAACTCAAGGCGGAGTTGCTGCTCAAGGCGGGGACCTATTCTTACATAGGCACTGACTTGCACCGCTATGCCGCACTGGAACATGCCTTGCAGCAACGACTTAGCGCCAAAACAGTGCAGCGGCTCGAGAACAGTTCAGACAAACAGCGACACAACAACTTGTGACAGAAAGCATTGGATGACGTTCTTTTGAAGAGCGATTTTATATTGCACTCATTGTGTGCATATTTTATGTCCAAAATGCACTTATTGAGTGAAACGGAAATACCTTGCAGATGGTATTATCCCTTTGCTATGGAGGGAGATTTCCAGATGAGGATGCAGAATGTTATCATCAAGACCATAGAGTCAGATGTTGCCCAGTATGCCGGATTAAAAGCTTCTACGGCCAGAAAACTCAGGAAGATGCTTGCCGTGATTGCTACATTGGTTCCGTATAAACCCAATGCCGACAGTCTCGCGGCAGAAGTTGGTGTCAGTCGCAACAGCGTTGCCGACTATCTCGCCCTGTTGGAGAAGGCGCAGTTGATAGGTCAATTGAGAGATGACACTGGCGGAATCAGAGGTTTGGGAAAGGTTGAGAAGGTCTATATCGACAATCCGAGTCTGATGTCCGTATTGGGCGGCAGTCATGTGGATACGGGCAAATAGAGCGGAACCGTCGGCAACGATGCGCCTCCTCACCCTCGGTCCTCGAAGAGGGCCAACATCGACGAATGGGGAATCTCTGGCGCACAGAACCTATAATGGAAAATATAACAATATGCGTGACGCCCTAAAGTCTTAGTTCTTGGATATTAAGTCTAAGCCCGCAAGGGCTTCAAGGACAAACTTGATATACAACGCGTGCCGTTATGAATTGGTCGTACGGCTTGGAATGAACTAATGGTAAAAAAAGCTGACACACAATATTTTTACATCAGCCACCCTAAAAAATCAGGTGATGGGCTAAATAATAACAGAAAACCATTATTTTTGCCGCACCGATTCCTTGAGATTTTGTCCTGCCGGTCGGCAGGCAAGACCAAAAGGTCAAAAAGAAATACCCTTAGGCTTTGCAAGAACGATTAAATTAAACCCAAACTTCGCAAACAGTAATGAACGAACGATTAATAGTAAAATCATTTGGACCAATAAAGGACCTCGACATTACTTTCAAGAAGGTGACCCTGTTTGTCGGCGATCAGGGCGTAGGCAAAAGTAGCGTGGCAAAAATCTTCTCTATGTTCAAGTGGACCGAGAAGGTGTTGAGCCAAAAAAAGTACAAACTGTCCTATTTCGGGCAATATGATCGTTTCAAAACAAAGTTGTGTGCATATCATAGGATAGAATCCTTTATAAACGATAATTCATACATCAAGTTTGAGGGACCTTTATATGATTTTGTTTATGAGAACGGGAATTTCTCTGTCGTTGACAAGAACAAAGAGGTTGACGGCATAGCCAAAATCATGTATGTCCCTGCAGAACGTTCGATAGTTAGCGTTGCAGAAAACAAATCTAAATTATTGAAAGAGCTACCTGATTCTTGTGAGACTTTTTCTGACGAGTTTGTGAATGCGAAGAAATTCTTTCAGGATGGCTACCAACTTCCGTTTGAAAACTTGCGCTTTGAGTACGACTCGCTTAATGACACCAGCTGGGTATGCGGCACCGACTACAAAGTGCGGCTCGTAAATGCCTCGAGCGGCATCCAGTCTTCTCTGCCTATGTGTATTGTTTCGGAATATCTGTGCAAAAAGGTATCTGAAAAAGAGGAGATAAAACTCTCAAAGGAAGAAAAGGATAAGCTGGAAAAACGGGTGGCTGAAATCATGCAGAACGAAGCCTATTCTGACAGTATCAAGGATATGATGCTTCGCCAGTTGTCTTCCGCAAACAGGTACGACCGCTTCATCAACGTCGTAGAAGAACCAGAACAGAATCTGTTTCCTATTTCGCAGATGCAAGTGTTGTTTTCATTGGTTGCCGACAATAACGCCGCTGCTGGAAACATGCTTGTCTTAACCACACATAGCCCATATACCCTTGCTGTCGTCAACACCATGATTATGGGAGCAAAAGCAAGTGCGGATGCTGGGGAGGATGAGCAGCATTTGCTGGAGGGTGTTTTGCCAGCTGAGTGTCACATCAATGTAGAAGATATCGCAGCCTACCGCCTATCGTCTGTAGATGAACACTATTGTCAGTCTGTGATAAATCCGAAAACAGGTCTCATTTCAAAGAATGAACTGGATTCTGCATCTGACGACATCATGAGACTTTTCAATCAACTGTACCGCAGTTATGCCAAATCTGTCAGCAGATAGAAACTTGCCGCATGCTCTTGTCCAAATCAGACTGGGCTCGGCATTAAGCGCCTGTGGTGTACTCGAGGTGAAAGATACTTTTGACAAGAGCGCAACTTTACAATTGTTTGTTTATGACGACCGTCAATTGGGCTATACCGACTGGGTGGACACAGAGCCTGAGTTTAAGTCAAAATGCTTCATCGTCAAGAATCCTAACAACACAACAATCGTGTTGCTTCCTCTTGACGGCAGAACAATCACAGGCCCTAACGTCACCAAAGGAGGCGTGTGCGATGCGATGCTTCTTACAGAAAAGGAGATGTCGCTCGTGGAGTTCAAGACAAATGTTACATCCGAGAATTACCAGACAATCATGGACAGAGCCAACGATGCGGTCAAGCAACTATGGCACACCTATGACGATATCATAAAACCTCGATGTGCTAAGTTCTCCAAGGATATAGATGTAATTCTTACCGTAGATTTTTATGTTGTGTTTGACAATGACATGGAGATAACAGGTGCAAGTTCTCAACTAATGGATATGCAGAACCAGTTTTTAGAAGACTGCAAGCACCTCCTTTATTTTGAAAACGAGAAGACTTTTTCCGTCCCACGCACAAGCCTCGGGCTGACTTGCGACTTATGAAAGAAGATGGAACGACTTGCGCAACGCCCCCGAAGAGGGCGAAAGCGGGCTGCCGCAGGCAGTCTGCTCCATAACCGACGGTATAGCGACCGCAAGGGAGCGGAGCCGTCGGCAGCGATGCGCCTCCTCACCCTCGGTCCTCGAAGAGGGCCAACATCGACGAATGGGGAATCTCTGGCGCACAGAACCTATGATGGAAAATGTAACAATAAGCGTAACGCCCTAAAGTCTTAGTTCTTGGATATTAAGTCTAAGCCCGCAAGGGCTGCAGGTCTCCGTGCCATCTGCTCTAGCCAGATCGGGCAACTTAAGAAGTACAAACTTGTTTTCCCAATGCAAAGCTCATCTATTCGATGTGGGACGGCTACAGACACGGAACTTCATCTCAGAGGAACGACAAAATCCTTGACATTTGCAGGCTCTTTGGCGATGAGAACATAGTGTCTGTCCACACCTCCGGCCACGCGACTCCGGAAGCCATCCGTGATGTGGTAGAGATGACAAGGCCGCGCGAGAAGATTATCATCATCCACAAAGACAAGAACAGCGACCGCCGCCTCCTGAATCTTCCCAAAGAGTACAAAGACAAGGTGGTCTGGGATTTCGAACCAGGACAGAATAATTCAGTAGAAATATAAAGCGGATTTATGAATGATACCCTCTAAGAATCCTCCAGATTTCTGACACACATAACAGGCACGCCTAGCTGACAGACTTTCCGGATGCCGATGTGATTGTGCATTGTGGAGATTTCACTGACCTGGGAACCAATAGATTCAAGTTGCAAAGTTCTAAACAACATGTGCAGGGGAATCGAAGATAAGTTCAACAAAGAAAGTTATAAAAACGGGAGCCATCGACTCCACTACGTGAAGGGCTGAGGAAATTTGCAGAATGGTATTCGTCATTCTACTGCAAATGTGTAGTAGTTTAAAGAATCAGTATATAACAAAGCCAACAACAATTCTATGAAGAAAATAATGCTGGTGTTCGGCACACGCCCGGAAGCTATAAAGATGTGCCCGTTGGTCAAGGAGTTTCAGAAGCATCCCAATGAGTTTGAGACCATCGTTTGCGTGACGGGACAGCACAGAGAGATGCTTGACCAGGTGCTGAAGATTTTCGAAGTCAAACCGGATTTCGATCTGAATATTATGAAGCAGGGCCAGGATCTTACTGATGTCACAGCAAGAGTCTTGACTGGAATGCGTGATGTTTTCTCACAGTGCAAACCAGATGTGGTTCTCGTACACGGAGACACTACTACTTCCACAGCAGCAGCTCTCGCCGCTTTCTATCAGCAGATACCTGTCGGCCACGTGGAGGCAGGCCTTAGAACTCACAATATCTATTCACCGTGGCCAGAAGAAATGAACCGCCAGATAACAGGGCGCATCGCCACATACAACTTCTCACCAACTCCACTTTCAGAAAAGAATCTTCAGGAGGAAAAAGTCCACGGCAATATTTACGTAACCGGAAACACTGTTATCGATGCCCTTCATCTGGTCGTCAATAAACTCAAAAATGACAAAGAACTGGCTAAAGAGCAGGATGCTGTCCTTGCAGCTGCCGGATATGATGTAACGCGACTTGATAACGGTCGTAAACTTGTGCTTATCACAGGACATCGCCGCGAGAACTTCGGTGACGGTTTCATCCGTATGGTAACAGCAATACGTGACCTCAAGAACAAATACCCCGATGTGGATTTCGTCTATCCGATGCACCTTAATCCAAATGTCCGTAAGCCTATTCACGAAGTGTTCGGTGAGAACCTCAGCGGTCTGGGCAATATGTTCTTCATCGAGCCGCTTCAGTATCTTGAGTTTGTCTATTTGATGGAGA
>CAVIJD010000053.1:0-10595 GCA_963643165.1 bacterium
CCAACTGATGATGCACAGGGACTTTTTTCACTACAATCTTCCTTGAATGGTACTATTGTGTTTCCAGACATCTCTTGTCCTTTGGTTCCCGAACCTCAAATTAAAAGCGATCCAATAGGTTCTGCCATAGCGAAAATTATTTTGCGTAAAAGAATATGAGTCCGTATTCAGGGTGTAATTAATGTTCCAATCTAATATGTCATCTACGCCAAATGCCAAAACGAAATTTCCAAATTCTTTGGATATGTCAGTTCCGAGAAAACAATTGTTAGACATAGTCCAACCAGCTCCGGAAGAGGGCGAAGAATACTGAAATCGCGCAGACAGTCTCCATGATTGCTTTTTGTCCAAAGCAGTGCTCAATGACAGGTCAAAGATGTAGGAAAGAGGGGAAGTCGGATTGTAGGCGGCTATTTCCGTTGATGTTACGTCGTAAATGCGATAACTGAGGCTAAACAGCGCCGACAGTGCCAAATAGTCATTGAAGAGGTATTTGTCTGCACTGATTCTGCCGTACAAAAAATGATTATTGCCATAGTTCAATTCTGTGATGCGTGTCACACCGCCAGACTCTGGAATATAGAACTGGGCCCAAGCGTCTTTTATAAATGAGTAGGACAGGTTTAACATGTAGTCTTGGAACAGTCTGTAGGTGAAATCAACATCATAACTTTTACATGGGTGTAAGGATATGTCATTGGCCTGATAAAGGGATGGGGAATAATAGACTTTGAAAGGATTTCGCTGGCTGTATCCGGGTATTCGGAGACCACTTGTGAAATCCAAATCAAATTCATGGTTCTCCCACGCATGATACACCAATGAAAAAGAGGGGAAGACGTTCGGCATCTTGTCGGAAACTTCCTCATGGGTTGTTCTTTGTATTCCTTTGTAACAATAATACTCTCCGCGCAATCCGGCAGACAATGACAATTTACTTGATATTTCCCAGTCTATTTTGGCATACAATGCCGATGTAATATCCTTAAAGTCAAATGTATTGCTTTGCGTTGTGTCGGCTTCTGTCCCGATTATGTTGTCCACAAGAAAAACATAGTTCACTATTGCACCATACGTGTTAACCCCAGCCTGAAACAGCAGTTTGTCGTTAATCTGATATTTATAGGCGGCTTTAAAATCCAAGGCGTCTGTGATGCTCGAGGATTGAGAAAGGTATTCTGAACATATAGAGTCGCCAAAATGTTGTTTCTGAGACTTATAGCGCAGAGGGCTGTCTTTTTCTTTTCGGTTATAAAAGAAATCTAAAGTCAAGTTCTGACTGTCGTTAATTTTCAGCGAATAATTCAGGTTTGCAAACAACGTGTATTGCAACTTTGATTCAAGGTTGCGTTTCGTCACATCAGTTGAGTCGGGCAGGCTGTCCTGTGAATTGGAAACATAATAGCGGCTTTCTGTAATGGTTTGATCTATAAATGGGTGTGAAAGTGATCCGCCTAACTGAAGGCCTATTACCTGATTGGGCTTAATGTTCCAATCCAGCAGGATGTGCAAAGACTCCGACAACGTTCTTTGTAAATCGCTGATCTTGTTTTCCACTTGTTTGTTGTTTGGATAGGTGTATTTATTCTCCTGTTTTGAAATATAGGGATCGTAAAAAACTCCTGCAATGATACTTGCATTGATTTTTTTCTTCTGCATAGACAAATAAAGTTTGAAATCAGGGGAGTTGAGTGTCCAGTTGTCTTTCTGATTGTCCATTATGGTAATGCTGCCCGAAACGCCGTCTCCAGGGGCTTTCTTTAAAATAATGTTCAAGATACCATTGCGTTCGGTGGAAGGGTATTCGCTGCCAGGACTGGTTATCACTTCGATTTTTTCAATGTTTTCGGCAGGGATCCTCTTGGGGTCTATGTTACTCTTGCGCCCATTCACATAGATGGTTGCAGTTCCTTTGTTGAGAATTTCCAATTCTCCAGCAGTAGAGACCGTTACGAGCGGAGCATATTTCAGCACTTCCACGACACTTCTGCCTGCGGCTAAAGGTGAAGAACTGATATTGGTTATGGTATAACAACTCGCACTCCGTTCGACTGAAAGATGTTTTGATTGTACCGTCACCTCTTTCATCATCACGGCATCTGGGGCAATTTCAAAAGTTGTATGCTGAACGGCTGTGGATAAGGATTCACGCAAGGCAACATATCCGTATGCCTGAACGAACAGCCATTTGTTTTGCAGATCTGAGGGCAGGGCGATTTCAAAATTCCCCACTGAATCCGTCATGGTTGAGGCTTTTTCATTGTTGTTTTCGTCCAAAACGAGAACAACGGCCATTTGAACTGGGGTCTTGTCTTGGTCAATGACGTTCGCCTTGAATGTTCGTTGTGCGTTTAAGCAGACTGGCAAAAGCAAGAAAAAGCCTAAACTCAACTTCAAAATAGCAGAAGAGAAATTTCGCATAATTTCGATTTTTTAAGGGTTGATTTTAGATTTGACAATGTATTAGTAAAACCTGTCAAGAATGATTCTGTTTATTTTTCTGTCGTCAACGTCAAATATACAAACATCGTCTTGTATCTCAGACCGTTTCTGAACACAACCGCCGCCGCATAGCGGGAATATGGAACATGTTTCACAAATCTTTTTTGGAGGATATTGATGCAACCAATTCTTCAAAGAAATCACGTCCCAATCAACGTCTCCTTTTTTGTTCAAATGGCCTAATCGTTCACTTTTGTTGAAATCACGTGCCGTACACTTAAATACATCGCCATTGTAATTGAGTAGAAGTTGATTTACATAATCTGCGTAACAAGGGAATCGAAGGTTATCCACATTGACATTAGGTGTTGACACACGGAAGCCCCGCTGGCGAATCATTTCCATAACTTCTGTTTCATTGAAGTCTTTGTCTTTTTCTTGCCATACTTTTTGTAAGTCAAATTTGAGATGTGCCTTTTCGACATCATTGAGGGCATTGAGATCTTCCAATATTGACGGAAAAGAAAGGAAATTATCGGCAGTATAGTTTATCCGCAATAGAACATCAATCTGATTGCTCAACAGGAGTTTAACGTTGTTTAAGATTGTATCGTAAGTCCCGATGTTGCCTGACAGAAATCGTGTAATATTGTGATGCTTCCTATCCCCGTCAAGTGTAATCTGAAATCCGACATCTGCGTTGATTTGTGCAAGATAATCTATTGTTTTGTGGTCAACCAAAACGCCATTTGTAGTAAAAACTACATGAAGACCAACTCGGTGACACTGGCAACATTTAATAACGTGCTCAATGATAATCTTGACGGATTCAAATTCTAACAAAGGTTCTCCTCCGAAAAAATAGAGAGAAAACGATTTTAACGGCTGTTTTTCAAACACGTTGTCAATGAATTTCAATATTGAAATCATTGTTGTCTCTGTTATTTTAGAGCCTTTAATATGATTTTCATAGCAATACCAGCAATGTAAATTACAATCCAATGTGGGATTTACTATGAGTCGAAACTGTTCCTTGTTATTCTTGATTGATAGTGATTTTTGCAACTGGGCACGATATTCGTCGATGCCGTCCTCTACAATAACATTTGCACGATAAAGTTCCTCAAAAAGAGTCGGACAGGTGCTTTGCAAAGCATCGGCAGAAATTTCAAGATGTTTCGATAATGTTGAATTCAGCAATACAAATTTGTCTGACGCTGCATTGTAAATGCATTTTGTCTTGTCAGAGAGAGAAATAAGATTGTTGTATATGCTGTATCTCATCCTAAAAAAAATATGCTGACAGCGCCAATGTGAAAAACAACGGCAAAATTTGACGACAGAATGTCAACTATCGAATCTTATTTTGACATGAACCGCCATTTGAGGTTTTTCCACAACCTATCCAAGTGTCGTTGACGCAAGATCCATTGTTAATGCTTGTCTTGCAAGACATGCTTTTATTAATGCAATCTTTTTCGTTTGTGGTTTGTCCGCCAACAATATCTTCTGGATTCACGTTCAATGTCATTATCTGTTGCTCGGAAAGATAATTTTGCTCCAAATTGCTGACAAATTTCTCGATTTCTTGTTTTTGTGATGCCTTTTTCATTTTTTTATAATTTTTTTGTTTGCTGGGCAATTCGTTTAATTGCAGTATTTGCTGATTTTTAAAAGTAGAGTGAAGCCCTTAAGCCTAAACATTCAAAAATCAACGCGACAAATGTAATGAATAATTGTCAAAATGTCAAGGTTTTTTCTCGTTTCTTTTGAAAAATAATATAAATAATTGTGTGTTAGGGTTTTGAATTTATTGTAGTTCTTCCAGAAAATCCCCTGCCGTTTCCCCTCTGAATGTCAATACGTCTGTTCTGATGTTGGCGAGCGCTTCTGTCATAATCAGTTGTCCAGCCAAGGCGCTGTCTTTTGCGAATTCCGTTGAACAGATTACGATGCTTTGACAGGGCAAAGATAAGGAGAAAAGAATGATGAGTGTGATTGAAAATAGATTACTTTTGCACTTTTTTCAAAAAACAGATATGAAAATCCTCAGTGTCATAGGGGCAAGGCCTCAGTTTGTGAAAGCCGCAATGGTGAGCCGCAAAATTGGTCGCTGTCCCGACGTGCAAGAAATATTGGTGCATACGGGCCAGCATTTTGACCGCAATATGTCGCAGCTTTTTTTTGACGAGATGGGTCTCCGCGCACCGGATTACAATCTTGGCATCCATAGTATGCCTCACGATGAGATGGTGGATGCCATGGGAGATAAAATAGGGCAGATTATTGATGAGGTTAACCCTGACATAATGCTGGTGTATGGCGACACGGATTCGACTTGGGCAGGTGCGCGTACGGCATATCGCAAGCATCTGAAAGTCTGCCACGTGGAGGCCGGCCTTCGCTCGGGCAACCTTGCTATGCGGGAGGAATTCAACAGAGTGCAGACGGACAAGGTTAGTCACATACTCTTTGCCCCTACGGGGAAAGCGGTGGATAACCTTCTGCGAGAGGGTGTTGAGGCAGAGCGGATTGTTGTTTCCGGCGATGTGATGAAGGATGCCGTTCTCCATTTTCGCGAAAACGCACGATGTCCGGATGCGCTTTTGCCCGACCGTTTTCTGCTTTGTACTTTGCACCGCGCCGAGAATACCGATGATGCTGAAATTTTGCGCACTTTGCTGCTCGCCATCGAGAAGGTGTGCGAAATGCGGCCCGTCGTGATGCCGCTGCACCCGCGCACCCGCCAACGCATGGAACAGATAGGCTGGGATTTCCACCTTTCCCCGATAGTTTTTATCCCGCCCGTCGGCTATCTTGAGATGCTTTACCTGCTCGAAAATTGCGAATTGGTGCTGACCGACAGCGGAGGTGTCCAGAAAGAGGCCTGCTTTTTCGAAAAAGGCTGCGTCACGCTACGGGAAGAGACGGAATGGACGGAATTGACGGACTGCGGCTGCAATTGTCTGGCCGGACATGATGGCGACAAGATTGTCAAGGCAGCCGCTCGCTTTCTCCAAGTGCCGCCTGCATTCCCGAACGACTTGTACGGAGACGGTCATGCCGCCGCTGTTATTGTGCAGAAGATGCGCGAAATGCTATAATCCCCAGAATCGGATGTCGTATGTTGCCTCAATGACGCTCTCGATGGAGTCGTCCAGCATCGGGAAGAAGTCGATGCCCGTGATGGCCTCTATTTCGTCAACGGTTTTGCAGTAGGTGGTCAATGGTTTGTGCCCGGCTTTGTTCTCAAAATAGAAACCAACGCTTTGCCATTGCCCGTTGTTTTGGCACAGTACAACCTTGAAAAATGCATCCGGCACGGAGACGTTGTGCTCGCCGATGGTTTTGGCATGCGCCGATACAACGGGGCCGCAAGTCACATACACGTTCTGAAATTCTTTAGACCAGCCTCGCACTTTTTCTTCCAATGATTTCCAGTCGCCGCTGTTGAGGTTGTGGTTCTGTGGGCAGATGTTGGAGAGATAGAAACTCTCGCGCATGGCCTGCTCGCTCCATTTCATGTCGCCGGCGGGTGCCATGTGCCCGCGGTCATAACCGGAGTTAGAATATTCTTTTGTGTCAGGGCAGTAGCCGGTCACGTCAGGGTCGGGCTCAAAATGCTTGGCGCGCTCTTCCGTGCCCTCGCTCTCCGCTTCGGTAAGTTCGTAAGCCACCCAGTTGGGGATGCACCAGTCGGGGTTGTAACTGACTGTGTAGCCCGTATGTTCTATTACCTGCTCGGGACGCGTTTGGATTAGGGCGGGAACTTCAAGTTTGTCGGGTGCTGCTACTTGTGTGGCGTCTGATTGGCTTTTCTTTTTGAAAGAGTAGAAAAGCAGCAGTCCGCACCCTATAATGAGCAAAAGCAGCAGGGCAGGTCTTCTTGTTTGGGTGGATTTCATGTTTGCGGTATGGTTTTGCGGATTGAATTTGACTTTGCGGTTTTGCCATAAGGCGAGGGCAAAATTACAAAAATATCTGTTCCGTGTAGTGCTTTGGATTTTTATGCTATTTTTGTTCCCGTTTTTCTGCCTGAAACGTGGGTAGATGTTTGGTTCAGAATAATCATTATTATTTTTCAAAATATGAAAGAAGAGATTTTAAAACGGTTTTTCAAGTATGTTTCCTACGCTACAACCTCTGACGAATCGTCAGAAACCTATCCGAGCACGAAAGCGCTGCTGGATTTCGGGGATGTGATGGTGGAGGAATTGAAAGCGATAGGGATGCAACAAGTGGAAAAGGACAAGTACGGGTATGTTACAGCCTTGCTGCCCGGCAATATGCCGGAGAAGCAGCCTACCATAGGCTTTATCGCCCACATGGACACGGCTCCGGATATGCCCGGCATCGCAGTGCCGAGAATCATTGAAAATTACGACGGCAAGGATGTTGTGTTGGACACCGAAAGCAATACGGTGCTGTCTGTGGCGGATTTTCCGGAATTGGCCGGTTACAAAGGGCAGACCCTCCTGACCACGGACGGGAAAACGCTTCTGGGTGCGGACGACAAGGCCGGCGTGGCTGAGATTGTGTGCGCTATGGACTATCTGGTACGCCATCCGGAAATCAAGCACGGACCTGTGAAGGTGGCGTTTACGCCGGATGAGGAGATTGGACAGGGGGTCAAGTATTTTGATGTGCCTAAGTTTGGTTGCGACTTTGCCTATACGATGGATGGCGGCGCGCTGGGCGAGTTGGAGTACGAGAATTTCAATGCGGCCTCTGCCGTGATCAAAATTCAGGGGCGGAACATCCACCCGGGTTATGCCAAAAACAAGATGGTCAATTCACAGCAGATTGCGATGGAGTTTGACCGCCTGCTTCCTGAATTTGAAAAGCCTCAATATACGCAAGACTACGAGGGCTTCTTTCTGCTCATTCATACAGAGGGCTGCGTGGAAAACAGCACGCTGAATTACATTATCCGCGACCACGACAAGGAGCGTTTTGAACAGAAAAAGAACATGATACGGCAGATTGTGGATTTCCTCAACCTGAAATATCCTGGCTGTGTGTCTTGCGAGATCAAAGACCAGTATTACAATATGCGCGAGCAGATAGAGCCAGTGTTTTATGTGATAGAGCGCGCCGTAAAAGCGATGGAGGCTGCCGGCATCAAGCCAGCGATACAGCCCGTGCGCGGCGGCACCGACGGGGCTAATCTCTCATTCAGAGGACTTCCTTGCCCCAATATTTTCGCAGGAGGGCACAATTTCCATGGCAAATACGAGTATGTGCCCGTGGAGTCGATGGTGAAGGCCGTTGAGGTGATTGTCAATATCGCCAAGGCGGAATAAATGGCCTAATGGGCCTCGAACCAGTTGTGTCCCTCGCTGATGTTCACGTCTAACGGCACGGACAAAGGCATCGATTCGCTCATCCGCTTGAGGACAGCCGTTTTCAAAACAGGGAGTTCCTCTTTTAGGACATCAAACACTAACTCATCATGCACTTGCAGAATCATTTTGCTCTGCAAGTGCATGTTTTTTATGTCGTTATGTATCTGTACCATCGCAATTTTTATGAGGTCGGCGGCGGTGCCTTGTATCGGAGCGTTGATGGCGTTGCGTTCTGCCGCTTTCCGCAGGATGGCATTTTGGGCATTGATGTCACGGATGTAGCGTCTTCTTCCGAAGAGCGTTTCAACATAAAGATGTTGGCGGGCAAAAGCCAGCGTGTCGTTCAGGTAGTCGGATATTTTCGGAAAACTGTGAAAATAGTCGTCAATCAGTTGCCGGGCCTGTGCCTGCGGAATCTGGAGCCGGTCGGCGAGTCCGAAGGCGGAGATGCCGTAGAGGATGCCGAAGTTGACTGTCTTGGCGGTTCGGCGCATGTCAGCGGTCACGTCAGCCGGGCTGACGTTGAAGATATGGGCAGCCATAGTGGCATGGATGTCCTCGCCGTTGCGGAAAGCGGCAATCATCCGTTCGTCGCCGCAGACGTGGGCCACAATGCGGAGTTCAATCTGCGAGTAGTCGGCGGCCATAAGGCAATGGTTCTCGTCGGACGCCACAAATGCCTTTCTGATGTCGCGTCCTCGCTCGGTGCGCATTGGGATGTTTTGCAGGTTAGGGTTTACAGAGCTCAAACGCCCCGTAGAGGTGACGGTCTGGGTGAAAGTGGTGTGGATGCGGCCGGTTTTGGGGTTTATAAGTTGCGGTAACGCATCGATATAGGTAGATTTCAGTTTTGAAAGTTTGCGCCATTCGAGGATGAGCGGAACGATGGGGTGTTTGTGTGCCATTTTCAGCAAAACCTCTTCGCCGGTCTGGTATTGTTTGTTTTTGGTGAGTTTGGCATTTTCTATGATGCGCATTTTGTCGAACAGGATTTCGCCGAGTTGCTTGGGCGAGGCGATGTTGAATGTGGTGCCGGCATAGTTGTAGATGCGGTTTTCAAGTTCGTGCAGTTCCGATTCCATAGTTTCAGCGTTCTTCTGAAGGGTCGGCACATCAACTTTCACGCCGCAGCGTTCCATCTCTGCCAACACGGGTACTAACGGCATCTCAACTTGTTGAAATAGCGTCTGTTGTTGGTTGTTGTCCAGTTCATGCATTAGCAGCGGGAAAAGGCGTGCGAGACCTGCGGCACGTTCTGCGGATGCGGCCTGTATGTTTCTCGGGACGGATTTAAACGCGAGACCGAGGCAAGACTGGAGGACGGTTTCGAGGTCGTGCCGGCTTTCAGGCTGGATGAGGTAGTGGGCAATCTGCAAGTCTATGACAGGCGATTCGGGCTCAATCTTGAATATTTTCAAGTATTTGAAAGTGGGTTTGCTGTCGTAGGTGACGACGGTGTGTGTGCCGCTGAAAATTTTCCGGAGCAGCGGTTGGTAATGGCGGTGTTCGTTTTCCACAAAGTGGTAGAAAAAGTCGTTGCCGTTCCAAGTGAATGCAAACCCTGCAATGCGTCCCTCTTGCATAATCCAGTCGAAGAAGAGACGCTCTGCTTGTTCTGGCTTATGTGTTTCAAATTCATCCGGCGTGTCGATGCGGTGCAGTTGTGCGTCCTGAATGTCGATTATTTCTCCGGGGTGCGTTGTTGCTGTTGTCTCATCAACGGTGGTGAAAAGGTCGCGTTCGGGCTGTTGTGCTTGCAGGTCTTTGAAAATGCGTTGCGAAAGAGACTGGAATTCCAGTTCTTTGAAAACCTCCTTGAGGGTGGGGAGGTCGGGTTCGCGGCAGGCCATATCCTCAAAGCGGTATGTGATGGGCACGTCAATCATGATGGTGGCCAGTTGTTTCGACAGCAGAGCCTGTTCTTTGTGTTCGAGCAGCAGCGTGCGTGTTTTTTCGTTGTCCTTGTCAATATTGCATGCGTACATATTCTCGATGGAGCCGTATTGCGCCAGCAGTTTCTGGGCGCGCACCGGTCCTATTGTCGGCACGCCGGGGATGTTGTCGGACGAGTCGCCGCACAAGCCCAAAAAATCGATGAGTTGTTCGGGCTGTTTGATTTTGTATTTTTCGCAAATTTCTTTGGGCCCAAGTATTTCTGCCGGTTGTCCGAACTTGCCCGGACGGTACATTTTGATGTTCGGGGAGACCAGTTGCCCATAGTCTTTGTCAGAAGTCATCATATAAACATCAAAACCCTCTATTTCTGCGTGTTTGGCAAGTGTTCCTACAATGTCGTCTGCCTCGTAGCCGTCCATCGATAGCATTGAGACGCGAAAGGCTTGCAAAATTTGCTTAATATAAGGCACCGCATTGACGATGTCTTCAGGGGTGGCTTCGCGGTTTGCTTTATATTCTTGAAAATCTGCATGTCTGAAAGTTGGCGCGCCGGTGTCGAATGCTACGGCAATGTGAGTAGGCTTTTCCTTCTTGAGGATTTCATAGAACATATTTGTGAAGCCTAATATGGCAGAGGTGTTCAGTCCTTTAGAGGTGATGCGCGGACTTTTGATCATAGCATAATAGGCTCTGAAAATCAGCCCCATGGCATCTATGAGAAAGAGTTTTGGTCGTTGGTTCATCTTTGAATTTTTTGTTTTGCTTTAAGGATGGCGAAAGTACAAAATAAATGCAGACTGAAAAAGTGTGCTTTAAGGAAATTTCACGGCTATACGTTCAATTTAGAAAGTTATAAGAACGGGGAGCAGGAAAGCCCGCCGTACGGCGGGCTTTCCTGAAAAAATGCCACTT
>CAVIJD010000054.1:0-10339 GCA_963643165.1 bacterium
CACAGATTACACAGATTACACGGATGGCTGCGCCTTCGGGCGCGGCCACGGAAACGGAAACATTTTTAATACTTTGACAACAATGGAAAACGAAAACGAAAAGAAGGTGACGGCGAAGAATATCGCGGTATGGACTGCGGCAGGAGTGACGACGTTGGTCGTAGGCGTGCTGCTGTTCTCGCTGGTCGGTGTGGCCGTATTCTTCTTGCCTCTGCTCGGTGGAGCATTCTCGGGCAAGTAGGACAGCCCGACGGGATGCCGGACGGCACCAGGGAGGCAGGAAAGAGGCACACAGGGCACGAAAATCGCGAGGGCCTATAATAATAGGGGCGACAGGCCGTTATTGTTATAGGCCCTCGGAATATTCACCGAGCGCCCGCGAAACCTAAATCAATAACCAAAAACGAACGAACATGAAGCATTATCTTTTAGCATCGGCGCTGCTGGCGCTGACTGCCGGCACACTGACCTCGTGCACCGCTGACGACACGGAAGGCACGAACAAAACATCCCAGGAGGCCAACAGGGAGGCCCACGTGCGCCTGTCGTGCGCTCTGCCCACAGTGACCACCACGCCCATGCGTGCGCCCGCCACACGCGCCGCACTGACCGCCAACGGCACAGCCCTGACAGACATCTACATCCTCGACTACGACAAGACGACGGGCGCACTGCTGCAGGTGCTCCACCAGACGAGCACCGCCACCGACTTCGCCGAGCCGGACCTCACGATGGACTATGGCATGCACACGCTGCGTGTCATCGCTACCCGGAGCGCCGCCCCCACCCTCTTCGCTGCCACCACCGAATGGACCGCCACCGACAACGTGCTGACAGCCATCACCGGCACCGTACCCGAGACGCTGACAGCCATCAAGACCAGCGACACCTTCGCCGCTGAGACCGACGTGGACGTGACCGCCGGCACCGCACAGGCCGTGACGCTGACGCTCGCCCGCATCGTGGCCAAACTGACCGTCAGCACCACCGACACCTACCCCGCCGACTGCAACACCCTGGACGTGGCACTCGACGAATACCCCACCATCCGGCTGGCGGACCTCTCCGTTATAGGACGCGTGGGAAATCACCGGATCACGGACGTGTCGGCGAACGTCGGCAAGGTGGGCCACAAGGTGTCCTACTTCGTGCTGGCACCCACCGACGGCTACACCACCGACATCACCATCACCCCCACCCGACAGACCGGTGACGACTACCAGAGCGTGACCATCACCGACGTGCCCCTGGAGCGCAACAAGGTGACGACCATCACCGGCAGCATCTACGGACATGCCAAGGGTGTGAAGGTGGCCGTGAACGACGAATGGAACGCGGACGGGAACGCCGTCGACTTCTAATTTTATTGCCAACAGATAACACGGATAATACAGATATACATGCAGTACTATATCTGTTCATCTGTATTATCTGTTGGCTTAAGAACTGGTAGATTATGGCAGAATTTATTTATCCGAATGAATCTTATAAAATACGCGGAGCTATCATTGCTGTCAGCCGAGAATTAGGATGTGGTTTTCTGGAACGTGTGTATCAGGAAGCATTGGAATACGAGTTTCAGATGCGTGGCATTCCGTATGAGCGCGAGAAGACATTACCTATCATCTACAAAGGACGCGAGATTGGCGAACCTTACCGGGCCGACTTCGTGTGTTACGGCAAGATCATTGTGGAGCTGAAGGCCGTAGGCAGCATTGAAGCCGTCCACCGTGCTCAAGTTATCAATTACCTACATCTGACTGGTTTTAAGTTGGGCCTATTGGTGAATTTTGGCCAACCAATGGCATGTATTGAACGTATTTTGAATATGTAGAACAACTAACGGGTGATACTGATAATACAGATATTCGGCATGGATTATATCTGTTTTATCCGTGTTATCTGTTGGCATACACGTGTTATGGAGAGTATGGGAAATCACTGGTTTTGGATGTTGGCGGCAGCCGTGGCGCTGGTGGCGTGCGAGAAGCCGTATGTGGAGAATGGCGGCAGAGGTGACGGTCCGGCAGTGGCCGGGAGCGGCGTGACGTATCGACAGGAGAGGCCCGACACGCTGATAGCCGTCAATGACACCGCGCGGTTCTACCTGTCGGGCATTGAGATTAGCGGTGTGATGCTGCAGGACTACCCCACCCCGTCGGCACTGATACGCGACTCGCGTTATAGGATGCCCACGAAATTAGAGGTTTTGCAGGTGGTGAAGGTCGGAACGTTGCCGGACGGCTACTGGCAGAGCGGACAGCGCATCATGTGCTATGACCGCCCCGAGGACGCCGGAGCCGACTATGGCAGCACCACCTTTGGCACCGGACTCTACTACACCTTCAAGCCACAGAGCAGCGTGACCAGAGCCGGACAGAAGACCGCCTACTGCATTCTGCCGATACGAACCGAGCGACGGAACACTATATATATAGATGTGGACGACCGCTGGCAGTGACTACGGACTGCACGGACTTTTGAACCACTGAGGCACTGATGACTTTGGGAACTACGAATTGCACGAATTGCACGAATGTTTTTTAATGAACTACAGACGGCACGGACTGCACGGACTTATGAACCACTGAGGGCACTGATGGGCACTGATGGGTTTTGAACCACGGAATGCACGGAATAACGGAAATTGGTTTGCACGAATGTGGGTTTGTGATTTTGCACAAATATGCGTTTATGTGTTTGCACGTTTATTTGTTCGTTTGCACGTTTGCACAAACAATCAAACGTGCAAACGAATGTGTAAACAAACGAATGTTTCAACGTATATGTGTTCAAATGTTTATTCGTTTGCACGTGTGTTTGAATGAATGAATGAACAAGCAAACGAACATACGAATGAACGAGCAAACAAAGAAACAAACGTGTGTTTGAATGAACGTATGTACGCACGAACGAATGTTTGAACGCACGAACAAATGAACAAAGAAACGAATGTTCAAATGTTAAAACGAACAAACGAACGAAGAAACAAACGAATATATTTGGACGGACGGATTATAATTCTTAAATTTGCAGCAGATTATAAAAGTAGAACATTTTAATACTCATTATTTATGGAAAGACTCAAAGAGATTCTCGCCATTGTCAACGACAAAGGTGGAGTGGGGAAGAGCACCACAGCGCACAACCTGGCCTGTGGCATTATCCGGGAACATAAGGACTGGCGCGTGCTGATAGTGGACCTTGACGCACAGGTGGCAAACGTATCGTTGCTTTGCGGCTGGCGCGACCGCCAGGACAAGCACGGCACGATGTATGAGGCGCTGACGCAGAAGACCGCCCTGCCGGTGTACCAGGTACAGGTGGGCGAACAGACGTATGGCGGCAACCTCTACATTGCCCCGTCGAGCGAAGACCTCCTGAATGTGGAGCCATTCCTGCTGCGCGAGATGAACCCGATGCGTGTGCTTTGCAAACTGTTTGCCATGCCGGTGACGCTGGCACCGGAGCAGGGTGGGGAGCAGAGCATTATCGAAGCCTTCGACTACATCATCATCGACTGCCCTCCGGCCATGAACATGGTGACGAAGAATGCCATGTCGGTGGCAACGGGTATCATCATCCCGATGCAGCTCGAGGCACTGCCTACCTTCGGATCGTCGAGTGTCATTCGCTGGGCGGAGGACGTGAAGGCAGAGATCAACCCCGACCTCGAACTGCGCGGACTGCTCAAGGTGATGGTGGACCGTCGTACAAAGGTGTCTGCCGGATTCTCCAAGCATATCGACGAGGAATATGGCGACTATGTGTTCAAGACGGAGATACCGCGCCGCACGAAGATTCAGGAGGCACAGGCCATGTTCCAGGACATTTTTACTTATGACGACAAGTGCGACGCTGCCGAATGTTATGCGGCCTTCGCGCATGAGATAACCAGCACGTTCAAGGAGGACTAACCGCAGATGGCACTGATGACACAAATATAATAGAACTACAGACAACGCAGACAATACTGACTTTGCGGTTTTTGAACATCAAATGGAACGAAATGGACGAATGTTTTTAGAACTACAGACTGCACAGACAACACTGACTTTGTGGTTTTTGAAACAACGCATTTGTTGATTTATAGATTAAAAGTCTGTGGTGTCCGCGATGTCTGTAGTAAACAGAAAAAGTAGTAGACTATGGCAAAGAAGAACTTTAATTTTGGCGACTCGCCGGTGGCGAAGACCGCCGAGGATATACGCAACGAGAAGCATGTGGCACCCGCAGAGACCGCGACAGTGAAGCCGGAATCCACACAGACCGCTCCGGTGGTGACGGCTGTCGCAGAAGAGGAACCGACTCCAAAGGCCAAGAAAACCGAGGTGGGCGTGACCATCCAGATGCCGAAGAAGTATTACCGACTGCTTCGCGACATCAAGGACGAGACCGGCACACCGCTGCGCGACCTGGCGCTGAAGGCCGTCATCGACTTTGTGGATGCCTACCAGTTTGAGTAGGTAAAATCTTACTAAATCGTTTTACCTACGGAAGCATGGTTCTAAATGGTTTTACCCGGACGAGGCGAGAGGTGCACAAATGTACTAAATCGTTTTACCCATTTACTAAATCATTTTACCATACTTTTATAATATAAAGATAAGAAGAATATATTCTTATTAGTATTTATATTAAGGGCGAAAATGCAAATGACTGAAAATAAGCAATAACGGCTAAAAGTAGGTAAAATGATTTAGTACCTTTTTACCCGAAAACGGCAATGTGGGTAAAATGATTTAGTAACTTTTTACCCTCTGCCCATTAAAACAACGACGTATGGAAGAGAAAAACAGACTACCGCAAAGATGGATCAACACGCCCTTTGCTTTCACAAGGTTCAGCAAGAACCTGACGTTGCTTCAGCAGAGCATACTGGTGAAGGTGTCGGAACGTCTGCAACCGTTCATTGAGGAGTTCTTCGGTTCGGACCTGTGCCGTTCGCACAACAAACCGAAGGAGTTGTTCTCACAAGCGGCGAAAAACTCCGGCATTATATATTTTGATATCTCCTATGCCGAATTAGGTGTGCCGGCCAACAACTATTTTGCTGCCCAGGAGACCGCACGAAAAGTGCTCGACCTGAAGGTGACGGCTCCGGCTGTGGACGACAACGGCAAGCCGGTGATGCGCGATTACAATATCTTCTCCTACAGCGAGCTATCGGCTGGCAAGGACAGGGTGGTGTTCCAACTCAATACGGACATCATAGATCATATAGGCAAGAACGTGGTGGACTACGTTTTTGATATGTCGGAAAAGTACGTTTCGCATCCCGACAACATAGCGCTGATTGGCAAGGTGGACCGCATGCCCATGATCTACTATCTGCTCCGGCGAATGTGCAACAACGTGTGGCAACCGGAGGTGAAGCTCACGGTGAGCCAGATAAAGGAATACCTCGGTATGGTGGAGTATGCAAACGGTGCAGTGGTGAAGGAAGCCTACCCGAAGTTTAGCCAGTTCAAGAAGAACGTGCTCGACACCAGTGTGGCCGACATTAACCGCCTGAAGCGCGAAGGGCAACTTGATGTCTTCGTGACTTACGAAAGCGTTTATAATACAAAGCGGAAAATTGGCAACCCGTATTACATCGTTTTCCACGTCTACAAGACGGAGGAGGACATGCGGCAGGCCACCCGACAGCAACAGCCCGCAGACCTTTTTCAGCAACCCACGAAAAAGGTGGGCGAGGGCGAATGGCAACAGGTGCTTGCCATGTGCCCGGCATCGTTGGCCGACAGACTGAAGAAGTTCCCTTTTTGTCACTATGACGGGAAACAGATATGCTTGTACGTTGCGGACGTGACGGAACGTGACGCATTCGAGGCAAGTCTTACGGATAACGAGATAAAGAGTTGGAAGGCTGTCATGCAGAAAGTGTTCGGGCATATACCATTATTGGGCTATACAGGCAAGAAATAAAATCACCGATTTTTCACAATTCGGACACAGAGCGCCGCTTTACCCAGGAGATAGGGTAGGGCGGCGCTCAAAGTATGTCCCGACCATTATTTTCTTTTGTTGTAACTTTGCCCACGAACAAAAGAAAGAAAAAATGCTTAGAGCCAAACACGCTATTCTACTCTGCTCGGCACTAATGCTTGCCGCCTGCGCCTCGTCGCGCCACACCACGGCGACGACAAATGAGGAACTCCGGCAGACCGCCACCGAGATGCACGACACTACACACGTGCAGACCATGACCGCCGACAGCACCGCGAGGATCACGCAGACCGAAGCCGCCACCTTCACGCACACCGAGGATACCGACACCACCCGCGAGACCATCGTGGAGCACATCGTGGAGACCTACGACAGTGCCGGACTGCGCCACATCACCACCGACCGCACCACCACACGCAAGGCCGGACACAGCCGGCAGACCACCGCGCAGGAATACCAGCGTCAGCAGGAGGTGGAGATAGCCATGATGCTCTCCGCCTTCGACAGCATAGCCGAGAGCCGTGGACTGACCACCGCCACCCACTGGACGAAGCACGACAGTATTGCGGCGGACCGGCAGACCGGCAGCGCCGCCAGACGGACCTACACCGTATGGGACGTGTTGCGCGGACTGCTTGTGCTGGTGGGCGTTGTCGGCATGTATATGGCCGTATTCTTGTTGTACCGCAAAATGAAAGGCTGACCTATGGCACGAAAGAACGAACTTATGGAGAGCGACGGACAGGCCGAGGTGACGCTGCAGGACTTTGTGACCCCGGCCAAGATCACCGCATTCTGCGAACAGTACCAGCCGATAGACCATTGGCGTGAGGACTGCGACATCTTCACCGACTACCAGTTGCGCTCCTACTTCAAGGCCGTGGTGTGCCCCCTGGGCGACCCGCTGTCCATCTACCTTCAAGAACTGGAATACCGGGGCTTCAAGATGTGCAACGACGAATGTGGCGAACCCGTCATTTATTGCATGAGAAAATAATCACCAAAAATTATAGAGACATGAAAAAGAAACCGCACTACTATTATAAGTACATGGCCGGCAGCGACGCTGGCAAGGCAATACAGGCGTTTATGACCGAATGTCAGGAAGCCAGTGAGACCGCCCGTCAGTGGGCGGAGAAGCAGGGAGCCGATGCCTACTATGAGTCGCCCGTCGGCATGGCCGGAGGCATCAACGCCGTGGAGTTTGACCGTACCCTCGGCAAGCAAGGATGGGAAGCCGTCAACGCTCCCGACGGTCGTCGCCTCTTCATCCCCGAGGCCGACAGCGAACTGGAGAAAGAGATGATGGCCCTGCCGGTGGTGAGCGAAGCCAAACTTATCGGTATTTTGTCGCTGAAGCCCAAGACGAACGCAGACACCGGCAAGACGCTTCCCTTCACGTTTGGCGACGAGACCCCGATCATCTTTCTGCATCACGGCTTCTGGTATGCCGACGTGCCCTATGAGAGCGCGGACACGCACGCCATCCGCATTGAGGAGAAAGAGTTTTTCCGCCGGAAGATGGCGGCAACCAACGAACACGAATGACAAGTTAATAGTTATATGTTTGGTATTTTAAGAATTAGTTTTTAATTATTGCATTTAGGTTTTTAGGTTTAGTTTTTAGGTTAATAGATTGTTTTAGGAAACATTTTAAGAACTTCATGTTTGTAGGGGCTGCCCGTCCGCGAGGATAGGCAGCCTCTTTTTCTGTGCGCCTGCGCAAAGACCGGAGCGGCCTACCGGGAGCGTCCCGACAGGTCCTCTGCCACCATGCCATAGCCGCCGATGCTGTCGTAGCTCCTGTCGTCCTGCATGCGAAGCAGACGGTTGGTGAGGTCGGCAATCTGCCGTTGCTGCTCGGCAATGATGTCGAGCAGTTGCTCCTGGCGCTCGTTGTTCTTCCGTTCCAGTTCCACGATGGCCGACATGTTGGCATCGCTCACGTTGCCCACGATGGTGCCCACCTGCTCGGCATTGGTCTGCACATGCACCTCGGTGCCGCCCACCGGCACGTCCTGCGCCTCCTCGCGAGGCGGCAAGCCCGGCACCACCGACCGGATGACCTGCACGTCGGTGGGATCAAGGATGGTGCGCTCGCCGCGAGCCCTGCCGCCGGCACCCTCTGCAAAGCCGCCCAGCGGTGTGGTGTGCTCCGTCCCGTCCGGTCGGCGCGGGTAGTCGTTGTCGGCAGCGTCGGCATCCACATTGCGGAAGAACATCGACATGGGCACCTGGAACGTGTTGCAGAACCGCAGCATGGTCATCACCGGCATGGGGCGCTCGCCGCGCACCCACGACTTCAGTCCGTTGTTCGACATGGCACCGATAGCCTGCTGTATGGCACCCTTTGGAATGTTGTTGTTGGCCTCCATCCACTCGGACAGGAAGGCGAAATTATACTGATACTTCATGATATGAGATGTTAGTTGTAATTCCGAAAGTTATAACGAATGTTAAAGTTCAAAGAAAACCCATTCTAAAAGTTGGTATTTCCGATTTTAAGAATTAAATTTGCACTAAAATTAAGAATTAAAATCGAAATGACAAAAGAAAACGTAGAAAAGTTGGCCACACCCTACACCCATTTGGATGTTTCGGAGGTCTCGGCTGACGAGAAGAAGGTCCTTCAGGGCGCTTTGGCCGTGAAGGGCTTCACCAGCTCCACGTTTTACCTCCGGTTCTTCCAGAAAGGCTTTGCCGGATGGGAGATCATTGGAGTTAAAGAGTGCAAACGTCGATTTTTAGAATTGCCCGAAGTGTCCGCAGTATTGCTCACCGCCGTTCCCGAGGACGACCCGAAAGCATTGCCCGGCGACAGGGGCTACCTCTACATCCTCTCGCGGAGCGGCAACAAAGGCACGTTCTACGAGTGCCTGAAGCAGGCGAGAAAAGGACTCTGCCTCAAATTCTTTGAATTTATGAAGGACCTCGGCATGAGCCAGGCCACTGTGGTGAAGCGCTTCACCGAGGACGTGTGGAAGCCCTGGGAGGAGGAAGGTATCGTCGATGTGTTGCAACCGTTCATTGATAAGTAAGCCATGAAGACCATAGACATAACATTCGATCTTGAGACGTGTGCCCTCTGCCCCAACGCCGCCGTGATGTCGGTGGGCGCTGTGGCATGGCTGCGCGACCAGGCGGAGACACCGTTCTTTCAACTCGGCTTCACCGGACACGATGATGCCGCAATGGAATTTTCGGCCCATGTGGACCTTCGCGGCATGTTTGTCGACGGGTTCACCTTCGACCCGCAGACCGCCGAGTGGTGGAGCCGGCAGAGCGATGATGCCAAGAGTGCGGTGCTTGCCGCCGACGACGAGGACGCACCCTGCGCACCCATTGAGCAGGTGGTGAGCAACTTCATCGACTGGCTCGACGTAATGAAAGGCACTACCCGTTCCGACGCAGTGAACCTGTGGAGCCAGGGCACCGACTTCGACGTGGCCATCATGCGCAACATCTGCCACCGCTACGGACTGGAGCTGCCGGTGAACTACAAGGACGTGCGTGACCACCGCACCTTCTACATGGAGGGCGCACGCACCATCTGCGACATCGCCGGAGTGGAGTTTGAGCCGGAGAAAGCCTATACGCTTGTCGACAGGTATGAAGGCAAGGGCGAGGCGCACGATCCGGTGTACGACTGCAAGCGGAGCATCTGGAGCACATGGCAGATGATGCGCCACCTGCGCTGCCTGAAGAACGGATACGAGAACAACGAGATTTGACCGCCATGCCAGACCTGATGCGTCGCCCCAAGCACCCCTACGCCGTGCCCCGGAAAAGCAAGGTGGGCCGTCCGACCGTCCACCAGTGCATCCACCGCATAGCCTACACCGAAACCGTGCGGGGCTATCGTGACGAGATACCCACGCTGTTGTTTCTTGGTGCGCCGTGGTTTCTGTTGCAGGACGTGTGCGAGGCCGTCTGCCGGATGATGGACGGAAAGGTGAAGGACATCACCCTGCAATGGGAGCACTCCTGCCGCCGCAAGAACGGCAAGCACTACTGGCGCATAGCCGTGGGCATCATCGGACTCGACGAGGCGTTTATCTCCATGAAGGAGTTTGTGGGGCTCATCGTCTCGAAGATGACACGAACGGCAGCATGCGTGGTGAAGCGCTTCAACATAGAACCATTTCTCAACTTATGATTTAACCCAAAAAGAGAGGCCGGCCACTGAGGGACGTGAAGCCACACCGACAGCGGCATGCGGACACCTACCCACCGGAAGGCTCGAAGGCGCGGATGGTCCGGCTGGTGACCAAAGCTCAATGGCGGAGCGGCGACACATGCCGGCCTTCTCTTTAACCCAATAACAACAAACGACAAAATGCTCTTCCATCCAATCATAAACCGACTTGCCAACATCGACCTGGCCTACCTT
>CAVIJD010000055.1:0-9522 GCA_963643165.1 bacterium
TGAAGTCAACATTGGCAGTGCTTTTAACCAAAGAGCTTTTTTATCCAAATCCACCTCTATCATTTTTGTCTTCGTCTCTGTCAGTCTTATAAGATTTCTTGAGGCCAACCAACGTAATGCGATATTTGCTGTACCATACGAGACCAAAAACCTTTCGCTTATTTCTTTGCAATTTGCCCCTGTGATAGGTGCAACCTGCAAATGATAAAGTAACAGGCATTGGGCAAATGGTGGAATTGCTTCTTTCAGGTCAGCACCTATCGTCCGTTCTGGCTTTATTTCAAGCAGAAGCGACGGCAGAAACATTTGCATACCTGGAACAATGAAGTTTACCTTTTGTGCCGCAAGCCTCGTCTTGTTATATGACGAAATCTTGGGAACCACCAATATAGGGACACGTCCAGTCACTCTGTTTACAATGTCCAGCAGTTTTTTTGTCTGAGCAGGTGGAGTGGTATCTCCATCATCGGTGTAAGCCAACAAAACTTGTCGGCCTAACAAGATGCCGTCAAAAAAAGAAAAGTTAGAAGACACAGACAAGGGTATTCGATCCCGCAAGTCTTTGCTTACGGGGCCAAATACTGTCTGCTCATCTAATATATCATAGAGGTATTTGGCTGTTTGTTCGATATGATAATCCTTTTTGCACATAATAATTCTATCATTATTAGGTGCAAAAATAATAATTATAATTTATAAATCAACACTTTTTCGCGAAACGATTTACATTTTTAATGATTTTTACAGTGGATGATATGTACTATAGCCATAGTAAACTTATAAACAGAAAACGCTATATGCATAGGCAAGAAACTTGAATAGATAGTTTTAATATAAACAACAGGACTAAATGTTAATTATTTAGCCCTGTTAAAAACCTGCATTATTGCAACTTGAATCTATTGTTCAAACTTTATCATACTTGCCAACTGCAAGAAATAATCGTTAGACAAATATCCAGTTCACGAGGATTACGCACAAAAGGCAACACATCCGCTTTTGCTTGACTGATGTCTGCGGTAGAGAGCCTGTCTTTCAGTTTCAACAAGAAGGCATCTTGACTGACTCCCTCGCCATTGAATTGCATTGTACGTTCTTTCAGGTGATTGAAATCTAATGGAATGTTATATCTTCGGTTGGCGTCAATAGAGAAAAGTCCATATCCTCGGAAAATCGTTGCAACCCGTGAAAGATGCGTAGGCAGGTTCCTCCATAGAATGCAGCAATATCAAAGAAACCACCATGGTACAGTCCGGCAAGAATCACCTGCTGGTTGACTTCGAAAGTTGCATTGCGCTGTTGCTGCGTTGTAGTCAAGTCATAGGCAGACAACATCTGGTTGTATATCTCGTTGTTCATTTCTTCAGATATTTAAGCAAGGTTTGTATTGAGGACGCTTTCTTTCCCACTTCAACATATCGTTCAAAGACCGAAGCGTCCATCTTTCTTAACGCATCCAAATCAAAACGAATATCATCTTCGAGATACCGTTCCACATCTTTCAGGTAACGGAGATTCACTTTTGGAGAATTTGCTATGAGATCACAGAGAGCTTTTTCGGGAGAGGCCATCAAAAAAGTATACGTTTGCTTATTGATGATGGTCACGCCTACATGGAAAGCCTCACGGGATATGCAAGTGTAATTGAAGTGCCCTAAAGATGTGTCGAAACTGCGCGAGTGTTTTACCGTCATTGACTGCATGGTATAGACCGCTTCCGGTATCAATCCATAATAACGTAGAGCCGACGACATGGATACGTATGACGGAGCATAGAGTTGGTTGGCTATAAGCTCCATAGACAATGGCACTCTTGAAACCTCAGGGTTGACAACGTACAATCCTTTCTTGAGCCGAATGACATACCCTTTCTGCTCAAGACTACGCACTTTCTCGCCTCCAGCCTTATTCTCAGGGAACAGGGATGCAAGTGCCATTGTCGTGACGGGTATATTGGAAAACACTTCTAATGTTCTATTCATGCTGCAAAAGTAGTAAGAATTTGAATAACAACCAAAACTTTTCATGGTTTATTGTTCAAAATATTACTATGTTGTATACTTATAGGGTCTCAATATTATTCAGCAGAGTTTCTTCACGGCAACCAAGTCAAGAATTTTTCTTTTTCCAAGGTTTCACAACAGAGATTACTACGATATAAAGGAATACCACAAGTTGCACGATGCCGGCAATGGCGACATGGCGGACATTAGCGAAAAACGGTTCCACCGGAAGCGACTCGGTCAGCATCATTGCCGCATAGTCCATATTCTTCTCTATCGTCACGCCCATATAGACCTTGCCGATGAGCACCAGCACCACTGTAAGCACCCATTTTACGCCGACCCATTTGACCTTGAAGAAGCCCCATTTCGTGAAAATTGAATATATCAGAGCAGTGAGAACAATGCCTATACCGCCAGGAATAAGAAAGAACTTGTCTATCACCAGATGATCCTTCGCCACTGCATACATCTGCTCCACTCCCTGCGGCTGAGTGCCCAGCATAATGCTTACCAATGCCATTACGCCGCCTATCCACATGACGGCAAACAGAAGATGGGCAATCTTCAACACTTTGAGCCCCATTGTTCCAAATGTCTTCATTTTTTCGTTGTTTTATCTTAAAACCCAAGACGCTCTCCATTTACGGGAAGCATCTTGGGCTTCGTTTATTCTGTCTGATGCCGTCCTCGTTCAGTGCTGCAATGACGCTTTCACGAAGTGCAGGAAGAGCGGGTGCGGGCGGTTGGGGCGCGACTTGAACTCCGGGTGGAACTGGCAGGCTATGAACCACGGATGGTCTTTCAGCTCCACCATCTCCACGATGCTCTCATTGGGCGAGGTGCCGCAGATTACCATGCCATTGGCTTCGAGCACCTCACGGTAGTCGTTGTTGACCTCATAGCGGTGGCGGTGGCGCTCATTCACCATATCGCAGCCGTAGGCCTCGTAAGCTTTGGTGCCGGGCTTGATGCGGCAAGGGTATTTGCCCAGCCGCAGCGTGCCGCCCAGCATGCTGTACTCGTTCTGTCCAGGCAGAAAGTCGATGACCGGATAGGGCGTTTTGGCATCTATCTCCTTGGTATGAGCCTCCTTGAGTCCGCACACGTGGCGGGCGAACTCGATAATGGCGATCTGCATGCCCAGGCAAAGTCCCAGAAACGGGATGTTGTTCTCGCGGGCATAGCGGGCGGCGTTGATCTTGCCCTCGATGCCGCGCGTGCCGAAGCCGCCCGGGATAAGGATGCCTTTCACATCCTTGAGCATACTCTTGACATTGCGTTCCGTTATCTCTTCAGCGGCGACCCAGGAGATGTGCAGTTTGGAGTGGTTGAAGATGGCGGCGTGTTTGAGTGACTCCACCACGCTGATATAAGCGTCTTGCAGTTCAATGTACTTGCCCACAATGGCGATGTTCGTTTCCTGCTCGAGGTTGCGGCTTCGCTTCACCATGTCCTCCCAGTCTGAAAGGTTCTTCTCGCTGCACTTGAGTTGCAGCCGCTTGATGACCTGCTCGGCAAGTCCCTCCTCCTCCAGTGCAAGCGGCACTTCGTAAAGCGAGGGGGCATTGTTGTTCTCTATGATACAGTCAAGCTTCACATTGCAGAAGAGCGACAGTTTCTCTTTTATCTCCTTGGTGAGGGGGTGGTCGCAGCGGCACACCAGGATGTCGGGCTGGATGCCGAGGCTGAGCAGTTCCTTGACGGAATGTTGTGCCGGTTTGGTTTTCAGTTCATTGCTCGGGGTGATGAACGGGATGAGCGCCACATGGATATACATGCAGTTTTTGGACCCCTCTTCTGTCACAAACTGGCGCACGGCCTCCAGAAATGGCAAGCTCTCATAGTCGCCCACCGTGCCGCCGATCTCCACAATGGCCACGTCGGCCCCGGCGGTGGTGGCGTTCATGCGGATGCGGTCCTTGATCTCGTTGGTGATGTGCGGGATCATCTGTATCGTGCTGCCGGCGTATGAGCCGTTCCGCTCATTTTCGATTACGGTGTAATAGACCTTTCCGGCCGTCACGTTGCTGTGCTTGTTGAGGTTCTCGTCAATGAAACGCTCGTAGTGCCCGATGTCGAGGTCTGTTTCCGCACCGTCTTCCGTCACAAAGACCTCACCGTGCTGGTAGGGGTTCATTGTGCCGGGATCCACGTTCAGATAGGGATCCAGTTTCTGCATCGTCACCTTTACGCCCCTCGATTTCAGCAGTCGTCCAAGCGAGGCGGCCGTGATGCCTTTTCCAAGTCCGGAAACGACACCGCCCATCACAAAAATGTATTTAGTAGCCATATTCTAATAGTTTTTAATTATCTGTATTATAATATCTTATCTTTCTTCTATAATATCCTTTCACCCATCTTCCTCATTATCTATATAACAATGCCCATCTTCTTTCGCCTTGCTAAAACGCCCCTGTTGCCGCGGCCACCGCGATGCCCAGGTAATTGCCTGCGGCATAGCCCACCAGTCCTATCACGATACCGCTCAGCAGCACGCTTCTGTTGCCCATAGCCTCCGCCACGGGCGGCACAAAAGGGGGCGAGCAGAGCAGTCCCACATGTCCGGCCGTGAACAAGTCGCCGTCAACCTTGAAAAGGCGGCAAATTGCGATATGCAGGACAATGGAGACCAGCATCACGAAAAGGATGTACCAAAGGATCATCACCGTAGAGCGGTTGATGGCGGAGAGGCTGAATTGCGAAGCCACCACCACGCTGAATATCAGGATGAAAAGCATGCCCAGTTCAAAAGTTTTGGGCAGGGTTCTGACTTTCTTGCTGAAAGAGGCCAGCACGGCCAGCGTGGTCACCGAGAGGATGACAACCAGTTCGTTAACCTTGCCGGCTATCAGGAGCGAGAGGCCTGCCGACAGTGCCACCATAGCGGCGGCGAGGGCGAGGGCGAGCAGCAGCTTGGGGAGCACAGGCTTGCTCAGCATGCCCCGGTAGTTCTCGAAGCCGTCGCGGGGCACAGCCTCAGTACCGCCTTCCGCATTGGCGCCGCCGCCCGTGCCGGGCAGGAGTTTACGGAAGAGTTTGTAGCCGCCGGCCACAATAAAGAGGATGAACGGGAACGTGACCATCTCCTCGAAAGTGAGCGTCACCACCATCAGGTTGGGGTCCACCTGCAAGGCCATGCCCAGCGAGTTGAAATTCATAGTGCCGCCCGTATAGATGCCCGTCATCATAGCGGCGATTTTCTCGAACTGGGGGATGTTGCTGTTGCGGAACAGGAGGTATCCTGCCGCCACCGCCACGAGCACCGACACCATGCCGCCCAGCAGCACCGTCATCGTCTTGGGCAGCGACTTGGCCCAAAGGCGGAAGTCGGAGCCGAACAGCATCAGCGGGATAGCGAGTGGGACAGCAATGCTCATGATGGTCTTCTGCCATTGCGAAAGCACTTCGGCGCCGGCCTCCTGGCCGGTGGGCAGCACCCCCGACAGTGCCATCAGGATGCCTGCCGCGTATGCCATGACCACCGTGCCCACCCGCCTGGTCTGCTCAAATCTGCTGAACAGCAAAACGATAAGAACAGGAACAAGCACATATCCTGCAATTATGAAATAGGACATCACCATAAGACAGTCGTCAAGAAAAAAACATACGCTGCACCATACGCAAGCAGCGTGCAAAAGTAGCAAAATCTTCAATATCATCCCGTGATTTTTGTATCTTTGCCCCCTTGAAAAAAATAAACACGCTATGAACACAACCATACCTGTGTACTGCGACCAGACCGGCAAGAAAGTGGAAGTCCCCTACGGCACCACGCTGCTTGAGTTCATCCAGCAGTACAACATCAAGATGGAGAACCCTATTCTCGGCGCATTGGTCAACAACACCGTCAAAGAGCTCTACTACCGGATACACAAGCCGGCGACCATCACCTTTTTCGACTACTATTCCACCTACGGGCGGGGGCTTTACATCCGTTCGTTGTACTTTCTGCTGTGCAAGGCCATTCACGACGTCTTGCCGCTCAAGGTAAAGTTGCGCATCCAGCATTCCATCTCGGGCGGCCGTTTCTGCACGCTCGAGAACCTCGACGGCCCCGTCACCGACGAACTTGTGGCGAGTCTGCGCGGCAACATGCTGAAGAGCGTTGCGCAAGACCTTCCTTTCGAGCGCATTGCGCTGCCCACCCCTGACGCCGTAGAGCTGTTCCGGAAGTTCGAGTTGGAAGACAAGTACGAGCTCTTCAAAAACCGCGACCGCATCTTCACCTCCGTCTATAAGTTGGGCAACACCATCAACTATTACTACGGCTACATGGTGCCCTCCACGGCATACCTGACCTCCTTTGACCTTGTGCGCTACGAAAACGGGCTGTTGTTGAAAATCCCCTCCGCGCGCAACATCAACGCCATACCCAAAACCCGGGCGCTGCCCAAACTCTTCTCCGTCTATCAGATGCACAAAAAGTGGGTTGACGCATTGGGCATTCCATACGTCAGTGATGTCAACCGTCTCATTTCGGAAAACTTAGTGCAGGCCACCGTGCTGGTTTCCGAGGCTTTTCAGGAAAAAAGAATAGCAGCGGTGGCGGATGCCGTCAAGCGCAAAGGAGGGGTCAAGGCAATCTTGATCTGCGGGCCGTCCAGTTCCGGCAAAACCACCACCTGCAAGCGGCTCTCCGTGCAGTTGGGCGTGCTGGGCTTCCACCCCGTGATGATCTCCGTGGACGACTTTTTTGTGGAGCGCGACCAGACCCCGCGCGACAAAGACGGCAACTTCGACTTTGAAGCGTTCGAGGCCATCGACCTTGAGTTGTTCAACAAAACCATTTCCGACCTCATCGCGGGGAAACGGGTAGAGATCCCCACCTTCGACTTTGCCCGCGGCACCAAAGTGTGGACGGGGAAGACTTTACAGTTAGACGAGCAGTCGGTGATGGTCATCGAGGGCATCCACTGTCTGAACCCCAAACTCACGAGCCTTGTGCCCGACGAGGTCAAATTCAAGATATTCGTCTCGGCGCTCACGTCCATATCCATTGACCGTCAGAACCCGATACCCACCACCGACAACCGTCTCATACGGAGGATTGTGCGCGACTACAACTACCGTGGCTATTCTGCCGTGGAGACGCTCCGCCGCTGGCACAGCGTGAGAAACGGGGAAGAAAAGAACATCTTCCCCTATCAGGAAGAGGCCGACGAGATGATCAACACATCGCTCATCTTCGAGTTAGGGGCCTTGAAACCGTACGCCATCCCCATACTGCGCGAAGTGCCCGAAACGGCCGTCGAGTTTGCGGAGGCGTCGCGGTTGCTCAAGTTCCTGTCTTTCTTCAAAACCATTCCTGAATCCGCCATCATCGGCACCTCCATCCTGCGGGAATTTGTCGGGGGCAGCAATTTCAAGTACTGATGATTACCCTTGTAGGAGCCGGGAATGTGGCCACCTGGATAGTCGAAAGGCTGCGCAATGCTGAAGAGTTCAGCATTGCGCAGGTCTATAGCCGTCACCGGAGCAATGCCGTGAGACTTGCCCGACGTTGCGGTGCGGAGGCCATCGACAGCCTTTCGGACCTGGACCCGGGCAGCCGCATCTACCTGTTTGCGCTGAGTGACAATGCCTACCCTGCCGTTTTGGAGCAGATTCCGTTCCGGATGCCGTTGGCGTTGCACACGGCGGGGTCGGTGCCGCAAGAGGTTTTTGCCCCGTTTGCCGAGCATTACGGCGTGCTGTATCCGCTGCAGACCTTCACCAAGTCCACAGACATGGCGGGGCTGACCGTGCCGTTGTGCATGGAACTCGACCGGTTGGGGGAGCGTGCCCGCGAGGTGGAACGGCTCGGCGCGGCCTTGTCGCCACACTGCCACAAAATGGGCGGTGAGCAGCGGCAACTGCTTCACCTGGCCGCCGTGTTTGCCTGCAACTTCAGCAATGCTCTATGTGGCATCGCCGACAACCTGCTGCGCACCGGGGGCATGGACATCCGGCTGCTGCTGCCGCTGTTGCAGCAAACGGTGGACAAACTGCGGACTATGACGCCGGCAGAGGCCCAGACCGGGCCCGCAAGGCGCGGCGACCAAGCCGTCATGGAGAAACATATCGCCGCCCTCGACAGCCCTTTGACCCAAGAACTCTACCGCAACATTTCGGAACACATACGCCAACAGCAAATATTTTTGCAAAGGCAATTAACGGATTGAAAAAAAAACTACATTTGCACCGCTTTTCGCAAAGAAAAGAAAATTAAAGTTATAAATTTAAAAACCAACACAATATGCAAAAAAAAGGCAACAAGTACGGCACACACCGCGTTATTGAGCCCAAAGGAGTACTCCCTCAGCCGGCTGATAAAATCGACAACAATATGGATGAAATCTACGACAACGAGATTCTCATCGATGTACAGACCCTGAATATCGACTCCGCTTCATTCACGGACATCGAGAACTTCTGCAACCACGACAAAGAGGCCATGAAGAAAGAGATCCTCTACAACGTTGAATTGCAGGGCAAGCACCGCAACAGAAGAACCGGTTCCGGCGGCATGTTGCTGGGCACAGTCGAGAAAATCGGCGACGCGCTGAAAGGCAAAATCGACCTCAAAGAGGGTGACAAGATCGCCACGCTGGTGTCCCTGTCACTGACTCCGCTCCGCATTGACGAGATTCTTGAAATCCGCGAGGACGTTGACCAAGTTGACATCAAAGGCAAGGCCATCCTGTTTGAAAGCGGCATCTATGCCAAGATCCCGTCCGACCTTCCCGAGAAGCTCGCGCTCTCCGCTCTTGACGTGGCCGGCGCCCCTGCCCAGACGGCCAAACTCTGCAAGCCGGGTGACATTGTAGTCATCATCGGTGCTGGCGGAAAGTCTGGCATGCTCTGCTGCTACGAGGCCAAAAAACGCGTCGGCGTCACCGGCAAGGTCATCGGCATGTGCCACAGCCAAAAGTCAACCGAACGCCTCCAGAAACTCGGTTTCTGCGACGTCGTGTTCGCCGGCAACGCCTCCGACCCTGTCGCCATGATGGAGAAAATCGAAGAGCTGACCAACGGCCACATGGCTGACATCACCATCAACAACGTGAACATCCCTGACACGGAAATGACCTCCGTCCTCTGCACCAAGAACGACGGTATCGTCTATTTCTTCTCCATGGCAACCTCCTTCACCAAGGCAGCCCTCGGCGCCGAAGGCGTAGGCAGCGACGTTACCATGATCATCGGAAACGGCTATACAAAAGGACATGCTGAGATTACGCTGCAGGAACTCCGCGAAAACGAAGACCTGCGCAAAATCTTCACGGAACTCTACGCATAGTCCATATAAATATAGTAGTAATAATTTTTGACGACAGAAAAGGGGAACAAACGTTCCCCTTTTCTGTTTTTTCCGCTCAATTGCACGAATGCTGACTGTAGAATGCAGAGGCGTTACACATTCCTCATTCCTCATTCCTAATTAAGTCTCAATTCCTCATTTCCCATTCCAGCAGCCCTTTGCCCTCCGCGTCGAGTTCGATGGCCAGGCCGATGACGGTGCGGCCGTCGGCGAGGA
>CAVIJD010000056.1:0-9324 GCA_963643165.1 bacterium
GGACTTCTATGTTCAACATTTTTCTCTCTCCTACCCTCTGAACCCCGTGAAGTCCGTTAGCCAAGATCCAAAGGAATAGGTGCGGCAAAAATAGTGTTTTTCTGTTAATTCTTCATGCGTTCAAAAAAAAATCGGGGGGGGTAACGTGTTGTGTGTTAGTAATTTAAAATGTTAATTTCAGGATATGCGACCTTTCATGGCGGCGCACGTTGCATTACAACTTCCCACCACAATGCCTCATCTCCGCCAACTCGCACCACCCGGAATCCTTGATTTCTCTCAGAAACAGCCTTGCGCACATCTCGGCATCGTCGCCGGCGCGGTGGTGCTTGCCTTCAGGGATGTCGAACTGGTCGCAGAGGTAGTCGAGGGTGTTGCAGCCGAAGTCGTAGTTGTGGCGTGCGGCACGGAGGGTGCAGTAGTAGTCCACATCGGGCTTGTCGAGGCCATACAGCTCCAGCGACTTGCGGATGCACGAGATGTCGAAGGCGGCATTGTGGGCAACCAACACTGGGGTTTCATCAAGGTACTCCATAATCTCTGCCCACACCTCGGGGAACTCGGGGGCTTGGGCGGTGTCTTCGGGCTGGATGCCGTGAACCTGTATGTTCCTGTAGGAATAGGCGTTGTCTTCGGGGCGCACCAACCATGATTTGGTTTCTACGATCTTGCCGTCCTTCACCACGCAGATGCCGGCTTCGCAGATGGAAGCGAGTTTACCTGTGGCGGTCTCAAAGTCTATGGCTATAAAGTTCAGTCCTTCCATAGTTCAGTCTTTGTAATATGATGTTAATGTTTTGGCGAGGTTGCGCATCTGGTCACGCAGCGATGTCGATTCCAGCACTTCCACGTGGTCGCCTTGTTGCACGATGAGTTGCAGGAAGACGGTGAGCCATGTGTATCGTCCGAATTGGTTTGCTGGCATATTCTTCAGTTTTAGGCGGCAAAGATAAACAACTCCGCTGCCAAAAAGTGGCATAATGTTGGCAACGTTGCGGCACGAATGCAGAATGTAGAATGTAGAGCGTTACGCGTGATCTTCTCTCTCTCTTTCGACGATGTTGAGCCTCTTCGAGGCCCGTTCGTGCGGCAGTCCTGCCAAACGGACATACGGAAACGGTGACTTTGGCGCATCGTCACTCCCCTATCCTGTTCTCCAAATCGAGCAGTTTTCTCTTGGCCTCCAGGCCGCCGGCGAAGCCTGTCAGTGTTTGGTTTGAGCCGATGACGCGGTGGCACGGGATGATGATGCCGATGCCGTTAGCCCCGATGGCTTGTGCCACCGCCCGGATGCCCTTGAGGTTGTTCACGTCCAGGGCTATATCCTTGTAGGTGCGTGTTTTGCCGTACGGTATCTCAAGCAACGCTTTCCAGACGCTTTGTTGGAATGCGGTGCCTACGGGGAGCAGCGGAACAGTGAAAAGGCGGCGTTCGCCGGCAAAATATTCGTCGAGTTGTAGTTTCGTCTGTTGGAGCACCGCGGAGGGTTGTTCCCGGAACTCAGCGTGCAGCAGGCGGGCGAGGCGGCGTTTGTTGCGTTCGGCGCAGGGTTTCTCGAGCCAGTCGCAGAGGCAGAGTCGTCCGTCAACGGAGGCAAGGGCCAATTTGCCGCAGGGAGAGTGGTAATATTGGAGGCTGGCGACGTTTTTGGTGGTCATCGTTCGGTCAGTTGGGGTTGGGAGGATGGTTTTTTCGTTCATGTTCCTAAATCAACGCATTCAACAATTCTGTTATTCTTTCTCGTTCGCCGCTACCTTTTGTTGAGAGCCGTAACAGAGGCAGACCATAGGTTGAAAGAATGTGATTCTTCATCAAGTCGCGCTTGTGTTGAATGGTTGAATCATTGTGATAAGAATAGCCGTCGGTCTCGATGGCGAGTATTGGCAACTTGCTCACTCGGTTGATGATAAGGAAATCTAAGTGTGTTCTGTAGTTTGCTGCATATTTCTTTTCTTCTGCAGACAGGAAATCCGTGTTTTTCACCACTTGCTGTAGCGGCACGTGGCAAAGCACTTTGAGGCAGTTGTAACGGGTTTCGGATGATAAGATGTGGTTTAGCAATGCGTAGGTAAGGTTTTCCGAAGCATATTCCGATATTTGCGGATGACTTTTAAGAAATGCCATGCGCTGCTCGGTGTATTGCGTATAGAGATAATCGAAGATGGAAGCCAGTTTGCTATCCGTAACCGTGCAGTTGTTGTAGGCAATGTAGTCGAGCAAATCGCTGATGTTGCCTTTTTTCTCTTGCACATTTCCCGTCACCACCAGACAGAACTTCTTCTTGGCTCTAGACACGGCCACATTCAGCATATTGGCATCATCGGCGAAGTCGGAGATTTGGTTGTCCACTACGCTGAATATGATGGCATCTTTCTCGCGACCTTGATACTTGTGTATAGTTTTCGCCTCTATGTCGGGCAGTTCTCTGTGGAAAGCATTCACTTGACTGTTGTATGGTGTTATGACTCCAATGCTGTCGATGCCTTGCAGTTTCGGCAGTATGTCTTGCTTCACCACATCTATCTCTCGCTGATTGTAATGGTTCACGCAGTGATTGCCAACGGCGGTTTTTTCGGCATACAGCACATCTTCCTCACCATGGTCTTCTGTCATGATTAGCAGGTTGCCGCCGTAAAATTTCTGATTGCAGAAGTCGATGATGCGAGGATGGCAACGGTAGTGCTCATGCAACAATGTCTCTGGCACGTTCTTCACCACATTGAGTAGCGATTGCAAGAAACTGTTCTTGGCACAGTCATATCCTTCGGCAATGTGGTATTGTTTCATGATGAAATCGAGTTTCCGCTTGTCTTCTTCCGTCACCACGTTTGGCAACTGCAGTGAGTCTCCCACAATTACGGCGTTGTAAGCACATGTCAAAGCCAAGCCCCCTGTCTCTATTGGCACCTGCGAAGCCTCATCCATAATGATGTAGTCGTATGGTTTTTCGGTGAACAGACATGAACGTGCTGAGAACGTCGTGCTGAGAATTACAGGGTATTGTTCCATTAGTGTGTTTCCCCGTATTCTCAAGTCCTTTGCGTCAGTGAATACTATGCGCTTGTGTTTCTCGTAGTGGTCGGCCAACGATGACTTGAACAGACTCATAGACAAGTCCGTCAAAGTATCTGTCAAGTCTTTGGCATCACACCTGTCAAGTTTATCCTTTATTTCGGCAATCCGTTTAGCGATTTCTTGCTGACGGTTAAGATAATAAAGCGTATGCAATTCTTGTACAAGCGGAGTCATGTCCTTTGGGTCAAACTTGTTCTCCACGTGCAGACGAAATCGGCAATACCACTTATTCCACAGCCATTTCAGGTGTTGCCACACCTTTGCAAACCAATTGGTTGGCTTTGGTTGTTCGCCATCAGCCATTGCTTGGTATTCAAACCAAAGCGAGATGATGCGTTTTGATTTGGCACGATGGGACAGGTGTGTGTTCTTATGGATAGCGTTGTTTATGCAGAAATGCTTCCATTCCAGTGCCACGGTCTGTTGTTCCTGCAATAGTTTGGCTTTCTCGTTTTGCAGAGCGAACACCCTGTCAAGTTGTGACAATGTCGCATTCAGGTTGCGCTTCATTCGCCGACTGTCGGCAAAAGACATGCTCCATCTTTTACATTCTGGCGGGACAGCCGGCTGATTGGTCACGAAAGCTTCTTTATTATCCTTGCTTCCAAGAGCAGCGACGATGAATGAGAGCCCGTATTTCTCCAACTTCTCCTGCACGTTGGCTGTGGCGGAGTTGTTGTTGGACACCACCATCACCGTCTTGCCTTGGCGCACGATGTTAGCAATGATGTTGAGGATAGTCTGCGTTTTACCTGTTCCAGGCGGGCCTTGAATGACGCTCAACTGACGTTTGAAGGCTGTAGTTACTGCTTTCTTTTGGCTGGCGTTGCATCCGAACGGATATATCAAGTCGGCATGGTCCAGTCTGCGTGGCTTTTGTTTGTCTGGGTTGAGGTAACAAGCCGCAGCTGACTTGTCGTCAATGAAATCCACCTTGTCATATAGTCCTGCCAGCAAGCCGTTACCCGTATTTTCATTACGAAGCGGATTGATAGTCGCCACACTCTTCAAATAGGCGAAAGTGTCTTTGGCTCGCTGCTCGCTCAAACAAGAAGTCACCAATTGCACGGAGCCCGTCGTTTCGTCTTTCACACAACCAGTGTTGTACACTATACGCCAATACACTTTCTTTCCAAATGCGAACTTGAAAACTTCACGGATGTTCTGTTTCAGACTGCCGTCGATATAGACCCTGTTATTGGCAACATCAACCCATTCGGGATTGGTGAGCCAGATTACCTTGTCTGCCCCATAGTAATATGTCTTGGGATTGTTTTTGAAACGCACACGAAAGCCGTCAGGCCCATTCCTTTCAATCGAGTCGATTTGCAAAGTCTTAGCCTCACCTTTGAGCAATATGAAGTGTCGAGATAGATCCATGAATGGTTATTCTGAGAGATTCTTTTGTTAGTCTTTTGGGGTAAAAAATGGGATAGTGTGCGATTAACTTGTTGAGTGGTGAGGTGTGGGCGGTGACGATGCTTCGCAAGTTTTGATTGTCTGATTTATTTGTCATCTTATTCTAATTCTTTCAATATTTGTCTATAGAACGCGGCATCCTCGGGCGTGAAGCAGCAGAAGACGACATATCCCTTGTATCTCCCTTCAAGAAGATAGTTCGTGACAACCTGAACGGCAATTCTTGCGGCCCTTTCTTTCGGGAAGTGGTAAACCCCCGTGCTGATGCAAGGGAACGCGATGCTGGCAAGATGGTGTTCGGCAGCGATGTCCAGGGCCGTGCGGTAGCAGGAATCCAGCAGCTCGTCTTCGTTGTGGTTGCCGCCGTGCCATACGGGACCCACGGTGTGGATAATCTTGTTGCACGGCAGTTTGTAGGCGTCGGTCATCTTGCTCTGGCCGGTCTTGCAACCATTCAGCGTGCGGCATTCGGCCAGCAGTTCGGGGCCGGCGGCGCGGTGGATGGCGCCGTCCACGCCACCGCCGCCGAGCAATGAAGTGTTGGCGGCATTCACGATGGCATCTACCTGCAGGGCGGTGATGTCGCCGGTGAGGACAATCAGCTGTTCCTCCAAATCGGGTTGTGTGAATGGTGGGCAATGCTGCAGTTGGTTGCCCACAACCCCTTGCTTGTGCAACTCCTGAAGTGCCTGCTTGTTCTGCGCAACCTCATACTTTTCGAGTAATCGTTTGTTGATCATTCCTTTGTTGGTCTGTTAGTTTTCTATTTTGCGATAATTAGTCCACTTTTTTGTCGTTTGGGGTGGACTAGTCCACTCTTTTGCATCATTAGAGTGGACTTGCAATTGTTCTTCTTGGTAGCGAGTTCGTATTTGCCGTGAACGGTCTCTTTTTGCAAGAAATCGCTTATAAAGGTATATGCCATCTACCTTTCAAGGCGTTTTCTTGCAAAATTTATCATATAGACGGAGTTATGACCAGTCGCCAAGAGCCATCTTTTTCCGAGCGTTGAACATACCCTTTCGTCATAAGTTGCTTAATCTGTTTGTTGACGGCTGCCACGTTTATGCCAACTTCTTCTGCAAGTTTTTGTATCGTTATGTCGGGAGTTGAGTACATCATATTGAGAATCTTGCTTGTCGACTCTGCCCTGATTGTACCAATTCACGAGGTCAGTCATCAATGCCGGCGTTTCCTCGGGTGAGGCATACTCGAAGCGGTCTCCATAGCGTGTGACAACACTATTGGGACGAGTCTTGCACTGCCCCGCATGAATCACAAAGCTTGTCATTTCGCCGCCCGGCAGGTTGCGGTACACGGTATAGTCCTCTCTCAAAAGAGTATGATGCAACTGCCGTATGAAGTTTTGCGTGAGTGGAATGTCTTTTAGCACAGCTTTTTTCTTCATCATCTTCAGTCCCACGTTGCTTGCTGTCATCTCCTGCACGTCTTTCACTTCCGCTTTACCGACAATCTTGCCAAAGAGAAGCAGCATCTCCGTCTGTCCGTCTGTCAGCGTATTGCCCTCGATATGGTTGCTGTTATAGTTGAAGTCGATGGTAAACCTACGGCTCAACAACTCCCTGTCTCTTTCAGACAAGGGTTGCAGTGCGAGCCAGCGACTCATTATGTTTTGTACTTTATCCATTGTGATTCTTGTCTTTATTCTGCATTAGGTCAATTCTTTACGCCACCAAAGCCAGCAGCGGCAACGCGGCAATCAGTTTGTGCAGATTGGGCATCGTCTTGGTCGGCTGGTTGGCCAGATAGGTGTTGATGAGCACCACACGAAGCATGGCACGTGCATCGGCGTTCTGCAGGAGTTGGAAGAGTTTTCCGTCAATCTCCGCGTAGGCGAAGGCGCGGCGCATGGCCTCAACGGAGTAACTGCCTTTAGGCAACTCTTTCCGTTCTTTCCTCGGCTCTACCAATGGGTTAACGTCTGCCGCCATGCCACGGACAGCCTCGCTCTTTTCCACCAATCTCCAGAATGGCTCATATTGCATGTGAAAATATGGTTGGCAGATGTCGGGCGTGAAGATGGCAGACGAGCCGAGGTATCTGTGCCATATTTCTTTGAATTTTTCGTTTAATTCATCCGTCAAGTCGATGCATGGGGTCAAGATGAGGTCTTGCTCCACAAGGTCGATGATTGCCAGCAGCAACACCGCCTTATGGGGAGCCTTATGTCCCTTCACCTTTGCCGTATGCAGGGAAGAGAACGCGTTGATGTAGTGGTGTAGTTCTTGCATATTTACAATTCCATTCGGTTTCAAATAATCACTGCTTGTGTTCACTGTTTCTTATAAATCTTGAGGGGGATTCTGTGATTAGTTTCTCAATGCTCGCATACTGTGCGTCGTACCGTGTAGTATTCTCACATGATTTCAAGGAGCATTGTACCTGCGACGAGTCAAGTTCGTTGCTTGCATCAATGTCAACACGTAGATGCATCGCGGTGGTACTCACGTTCTTGTAGCGGTCTTTATCCACTTCGCGCGCACCGACAACCTTGCACTCACCACTTATGCGGAACAGGTGCTGGTCGTTGTCGTTTCGATGGTGGAACAACACGAAACCGAGGGTCGGCAGGTGCTGCACTATCTCCATAGAGTCCTTGGTGTACTTGATGCCGATGGCGAGTTTGCCATTATTCAAGAACTGCTGGCTCTTGTTGACATATTGCTCCATCATCACCATCAAGACACCATCCTTCTCGGGATTATAGGCTATGCCTTTCCCTTCGTTTATAGCATTGGCAATGATTGGTTCTGGGTTCTCGCCAAGTCCACACGGCTGCACATAGAAACTCTTGCTCAGTTCAGCAAGCAAATGATCATTGTCGGCCTTCATTGCGTCATCCCTGTCGAGAGCCAAAGACAAGATGCTCTGGTTTTCGAACGGACTGTACATCTTTCCGATGACATCCTTGAAGTGACTGTGAATGTACTCATTGGTGTCCACTCCGGGGTGAGCTTTCAGCGCATAGAAGTTGAAACTTTTTTGCAGCCATCCCTGAATCTCTTCTCTGAAGCGTTTGCGTATTTTATCTTTCCACTCGGCCTGGATGTGGGTGTTGTTTCGGGCATAGAGCGACAGCACGAACAAGAAGTTCACGTCGTAGTGAAACAGCAGAAGGGTGTCTCGGTCGAACAAGCGGTTCTTGAATTGAACCTGCTTGTGTTTGTTGTTCTGCCTGTCTGTTTTCTCAATCCCGTCTCTTGTGTAGTCGAACGCTTCGTCCATTTTTGCGGAGATGAAGAAGTTGGGGATGATGTTGTAACCTTCGGTCAGATCATCACGCAACTTTATTCCAGACTTCGGTTCATTGCCGCTGTTGAAGATATCGAGGTTCCATTGGATGACGTTGCGGGCGTAGGTGTATTGCTTGTAGATGCTTTCCTTGCCCAGCTCGTGCCCCATCTTGTAATACTTGGAGTCGCCGATATAGTAAGTGCTTTTGTCATTCTCAATGAGACTTTTTGCCGTGTAGAGATGGTCAACGATTTTGCCGTCATCCTGCTTCTTGCCCATGCCGTCGGGCAGCGGGTTGTCGCCGATGAGGGTATCGATGATGGCTTCAAACACGATGTGGAAACTCTTCACCAATAGGTACTCTTTTTGGTCGGTGTTGACAAACACTTGTCGAGACTCGTCGAAGAAAGCATAGCAAAGTTGCCACAGTTGCAGGGCTTTGTCGGAGAAATACTTGTGCTTGATTTGCTGCAGGCGCACCTTGCCGTAGCCGCCGAGGTATTTCTCAAACTGCCGTCCCTTGATGAGCGGGAAGTTGCAGTTGATGTTCTTCTCGAAGCCATACTTGTCGCCGATGAAGTTGAGGATGGAGAAGAAGATGACGAGCAGCTCTTCGTCGAAGTTGATCTGCCGCTTCTTGTTGACGGGGTTCAGATAGATGGCCGTACCTTCCTGCACGATGGCTGGTGTGGTGGCAATGGTGCGTGTCCAGTTGATCTTGTTCATGCCGGCATGGAGGTTCTTCAGCACGAAGAAGAAGAAACTCTGGTTGTCCTTGTTAAACTGGATGAGGGCCAGCAGGATGTCGAGGAAGGTGTTGCTTTGCCGGCGGTTGCCGCGTCCGGCTTGGGCGATCTTCTTTTGATAGACGATGGTAGAGTCGTTGCGAGTGTCGTTTTTAAAGACCACGATGGCGCGGTAAATCCACACGGCAAACTTGTAGATGAAGTCCTCTTCTGCCTTGTCTTTGAAAGTGTTGTTCGCCTTGAAGTTGATGATGTCGCGCGGCTCATATTTGCCAAAGACCAGTTCTTTGCCGTCCTTGTCCTTGAGCATCACTTTGGGAAGAATAAAGACGCAGTCACCCAGTGCGACATTGTAGTAATATCCCACATAGTGAACCGACACCTTGCCCTCCACGTTTTCCAAGGCATCAATGCCCTGGAGCACGTTGCGCACGTCGGCTGCGTCGTATTGGTATTCTTCTATGAGGATGCGCATGAGCCTGAGTGTTTATTCACTTTTGTAAATTCCAGCTATCGTCATTATCTCTTGTTTAAGCTTTGATTGCCAAGTTTATGACTGATTCTTGACGGCAACATATTTTTGCAGTCGGCTATTGGGCTTATCGGGAATGGTCATGACTATCTTGGTTCCTAAAATATCATCGATGAATTTGGCCTTCACTTTTTTCTTGTTGGCAGCCCCTAAAAAGTCGGCTATTTCCCGCAAGGACCTGGGTTCTGAGCAAAATTCTATGATTCTTTCCTGTAGTGTCATCACATTGGGACCAAAAGGCCGATGTTCTGACTCTTGACTGGTACCCGACTGGTACCCGTTTCCCTTTTGACTGGT
>CAVIJD010000057.1:0-8772 GCA_963643165.1 bacterium
CGCCGTCGTTCGTGATGCTCGGCTTTAATGTGACGCTATACTCGAACGGTGTGCCCGTGCAAGTGTAATCACGATTGCCTATCGTTTGAGTTGCATACGGTGTAACCTCATAAACGACTGTGGCAGAAGCGACGCTGCTGTTGGTCAAGTTGCTGCCAAAGAAGAAGAGTGCCGGCGTGCTGTTGGCATTTGCACCTGTGATGCCCGTGTTGCTCTTCACCGTCCAGGTGTACTTCAGGGTGCCATAGGCAACAGTTTCTGGGGTGAAAGCTCTGTTCAGCGATTGCTTGGGAGTGCAGAACGTGTCGGCAATGTTGGCGAACGTGGCAGCCGCCGAAAGTTTGATAATCTTGACAATTTCTTCATCAGACACGCAACCGTGGCTGCTGATGGCCGTCACCCGATAGGTGTTCTCTCCCAAAGAACCATCCGTTTTGGTAATCTTGACATTGTCGGCCGGGCCGTCTTCCAAATCTCCAGACCACGTGTAAGTGTAGGTGTCGGCGGCGGGCGTAGGGGTGGCCGTCAGCGTGGCAAAATCGCCGCCGCAAACCGTTTCCTTGTCGGCAGTGAGCGTCACCGTGGGAACTTGGTCAACCGTGAGCACAAATGTGTTGGACGAATAGACTTTGCAGTTCGTGTAAGCACTCTTGTAGGTGCGGAACTCATGCTGTTCGCCCACGGACGTCAACTGTTTGACCAAGCTGTCGGCGGACGTGTTCTGGTCTGACCAGTCGCCACTGCCCACTTTCATCTCCCAGTTCACGTCTGCGGTTGACGGACAATTGCTGCCCGTGCCGTTGTTCTTCAGTTTCACCGTCACATCGTCGCCCTCGCAGACACTTGTCGCCGCCCCGACGAGGGGCTCTATCGTGCCGATGTTCTGCTCACGGGGGTGTGTCACGCTGACAGGGCCCGTATAGACCGTGACACCACCATAACTGTAACTGAGACGGTATGTGCCTGTGGCTGCCGCCTGATAGTCCCCGTATGTTGCGCCGGCCAGGTTCTCCCAACTACCCGTGGCGTCCTGCTTCTGCCATTGGCAAGTTCCTCCCGCGAATAAGCCTGAGACATATAGCCGCAGGGTCGTGTCTGCTCCGCAGGTCCATTCCGACTGGGAGATGCGACCGGGATCAATCGTAACAATCATTATGGAGGTCTCTTCTGACTCGCAGCCCTTTTCATCGGCAACCTTTACATTATAATACATAGGCATGTTCTGGCCATCGCGCGACATATCCCGAGTCTTCTTGACATTGTCGGCCGGGCCGTCTTCCAAATCTCCAGACCACGTGTAAGTGTAGGTGCCGTCGGCGGGCGTGGGGGTAGCTGTGAGCGTAGCCACCTGACCTGCGGTCAACACGGTGTCATCGACCGTAAGCGCCACCGTAGGCTTCGGCAACACGGTGACACTGTACTCGAACGGCGCACCCGCGTACGTGTCAGAGGTTTCATTTTCAGTGATGGTAACATACGGGGTTACTTTATAGACAACCGTTGCCTTAGTTGTTCCGTTATTGGAGAGGACGGCCTCAAAATGATCTGTCGGGGTGCTGTTGTCCACCGCACCGGAGACGCCGCCATTTGACTGCACCGCCCACGCATACGACAACGTACCGCTCGGGGCTATGGCTGGCGTGAATGTCTTGTCAACCGTCACTGAAGACGATGACACACAGACCGTATCCTTGTCATCGTGATATGCGAGGAACGCACTGACGTTGACATCCTCAATGCTCGTATAAAAATTGGTTCCAACACTCGAGTACTTGAAAGCGATGCAGCCATTGCCCGCACCCAGTGCCGGAACATTTCGGAACGACTGTTCCACCGCCGTTATCGTTTTCGTTTTCGGACATGAGTAGAGCGAGACGAATGTACTTGGGTCGGACGCGTCGGTCAAATAGCCCACCTCCAACACTGCACTCGCTTCGCTTGTGGACTCATTCCGGTACTTGAAGGTCAACTGCAGTGCGTTGATATCGACATCGAAAGTCGGCAACAACGCGTACAGCGGGGCTTCATCGCTTGAAATCAAAAAGAGGCTATTCCCTGTCGTCACATAATCTGACTTTGATGTCAAAAAGGCCTTCGGGTTGTATGAACTGTTTTCTGAGCGGTTCGGGAATCTCCAGCAAGCCGGCAGATCACAATCGGGGTACGCGGCAGGTTCCACCACATGGTCAGAAACAGAATTGCTGTAACTGTTGAAATCCTCAGAATAAGGAAGCGTCATTGGGCTGCAGTAGGTGGTGACACTGACTGGTCCGTACCATCTGCTGACATTTCCGTCACCGCAGTCTGACTGGACATAGAAGTCGTATTCCGTTGCAGGGGTCAGCCCCGTGACGGTAAACGGATTGGCATTGGCCGGCACCACGGTGCCTCCTTCGCCTTGCGTGTGTCCTTTCGGCCCGTACTCGATGTTCCACAACGTGGACGTGGCTCTTTCGGTCCAGTTGAGCTCAACTGAATGGTCGGAAACACCGGACACAGTCAGGTTCACCGGACTCTTGCATGCACTCAAAGACTCGACGAAAACATCCTCGATGCTCAGCGCATAGCCTTCCCGACGACCTGTGTATTTGAAAGCGATGTAGCTGTTGCCGGCACCCAAAGCCGGCACACTGCCGAACGACTGTTCCACCTCTGTAAGCGCCGTAGTCTTCGGGAAAGAATCAAGCATCACGAATGTGTTGACATCTTCAGGGTCGGTCATATACCCTACCGACAAGGTTCCGTCATTGTTGCCTGTACCCTCATTGCGGTACTTGAATGACAGCTGCAATGTGTTGATATCGGCAACAAACTCCGGCAATACGGCATACAATGGTGCATCTCCGCTTGACTGTAAGATGAGACTGTTTCCGGTATTTGCATAATCGGAGTGCGTTGTGATAAATGCTTCCGGAAAATCATCACTGGTTTCGGCACGGTTCAAGAATCGCCAGCAAGAGGGCAGGTCGCAATCGGGGTAGCTTGCGGGCGCATATTTGCCTGAAGACACAACACCTTGGTAACTGTTGAAATTCTCGGAATAAGGGACAGCGACCGGGGTGCAGTTGGTGGTAATCGCAATCTTGGCTGCCGGAAATTCGCTGTCACAAGCGGACTTGACCTCTATGTAGTATTTCGTGTTGGGCACAAGTCCTGTCAAAGAGCAGTTCTGTGTTGTGACGGTTTTGGTCAGGATGGCGGCAGTGTCGTCATGGGGATAATAGGAAACATTCCACGACGCATTGCTGGCTTCAGAAGGCCACGAGAGGTCCACGGAATTGGTTGTCAGATTGGAGTATGTTATTTTCCCGGGGAGGGGACATTCTGTACACGACACTTGGAGTGCGAAACCTGAATAGAAATAACTTTCGTCCGAACGGAACCTAATCGTGACAGGGCCGTAAAAGGATTGGCATAGCGGTATCCGGCCAGTATTGGTTTCCGTGTCCTTGGTAGAGAACAATATTGTGCCTGATGTGCCGACACCGTCATAGATGGTCAGTGTGTCATAACCATTTTCTATATTGTAATCCCCGATGCCCTGCACTTTGACGTATGATCCTTCCGTGGCAGGTTTGACCACGACCGTAGCATCGCAAGAGTTTGAATAGTCGCCATTTGCACCGCCATCATCATAAATAAAGCCTCCGCACCATGTTATCGTGTCGTTTCCGGAAACTGGCATATTGTAAATGCCCGGAAGAGCGCTCACAGGGCCTCGCCATCCGCTGACATCACCGTTACCGCAATTTGACAGCACATAGAAGTCGTATTCCGTTGCAGGGGTCAGCCCCGTAACGACAAACGGATTGGTGGTAACTGCCACCACAGTGCCTTCGCCGTGCGTGTATCCTTTGGGACCGTACTCGATATTCCACGACGTGGCCGTGCCTCTTTCTGTCCAACCGACCTCAACCGAGTTTGCGGTAACCACGGACACGGTCAGACCTTCCGGTTTCAGGCAAGAATTTGACTCTACATTAACATCCTCAATGCTCAAGTAATAATTATCTTGGCGACCCGAATATTTGAAAGCGATGTAGCTGTTGCTAACGCCCAAGGCCGGCACGCTGCTGAACGACTGTTCCACCTCTTCCATCGACAATGTCCTCGGACAAGTGTAGAGCGACACAAACGTGGCAGGGTCGTCAGGGTTGGTCATATACCCCACCTCCAAGATGCCGTTGCTATTGCTTATGTTCTCATTGCGGTATTTGAAAGAAATCTGCAATGTTTTGATATCTACATCAAATGGCGGCATTACGGCATACAGCGGTGCATCTTCACTTGACTGAAAAAAGAGACTGTTTCCGGTTGTCACATAATCCGAGTGCTTTGTGAGGAATGCTTTCGGGAAACCATCACCGGTTTCGACACGGTTCAAGAATCTCCAACAGGAGGGCAAGTCGCAGGCGGGATAGTCGGCAGGCGCACCTTCACCTAAAGCCACAGCGGTGTTGTAACTGTTAAAATCCTCAGCATAAGGAATAGCAGTTGGGGTGCAGGTCGTTGTAAACGAAGCCGTCGATTCCCGTTCTTCCTCGCCACAACTGGTCTTTACCGACACGACGTATGCGGTATTGGGCTCAAGCCCGGTCAATGTATAATTCCGTGTCGTCACGGTTCTGGTCATGAGGGCCGTGCTGTCGCCTTGGCGATAGCAGGAAACGACCCACGACACATCGCTGATTTCAGAGGGCCAGGCAACGTCCACAGAGGTGGATTTGAGATTGGAGAGTGTTAACACCCCGGGTGTCGGACAGTCCGTGCAGGACACCTGCAGCGCGAACCCGGAATAGCTAGTCATAAAGCCTGAAGTGAAATAGAGCGTGAGTGGGCCGGTAGTTGATTGACATGCCGGTATCTGAGCGGTATAGGTTCCTTCCGTAGAAAACAGTTTCGTACCGTTTGTGCCGACACCGTCGTAGATTTCCAAAAAGTCGTCGTAATCATTTATGACATAATTATCTACCCCCTGCACTCTGACAAAAGCCCCGTCTTCTGCGGGATATATTACAGCTGTTGCTTCGATGCCGTAGGAATAGTCGCCGTTTTGGCCTCCGTCGTCATAGACGATACCGTCACACAGCGTAAAGATGGCCTCGCCGGACAGGGGCATATTGAAAACGCCCGGAGCAGCACTTACAGGGCCTCGCCATTCGCTGACCACACCGTCACCGCAGTTTGACTGCACGTAGAAGTCGTATTTCGTTGCAGGGGTCAACCCCGTGGCCGTGAACGAATTGGAAGTGACAGCCGCCACAGTGCCTTCGCCGTGCGTGAATCCTTCCGGCCCGTACTCGACATTCCACGACGTGGCCGTGCCTCTTTCTGTCCAACTTAGTTTCACAGACGTGTTGGAAACATTCGCTTGCAGGCCGCCCGGACTCAAACAGGTTGGGGCCAGGTCAATTTTAACATCCTCAATGTTCAGAAGATACCCTCTTATCACACCCGAATATTTGAAAGCGATGTAGCTGTTGCCGGCACCCAAAGCCGGCACATCACCAAACGTCTGATCTACCTCCACGAACACATCCGTCCGCGGGCATGTGTAAAGGGACACAAAAGTGCTGATATCTTTAGGATTGGTCATATATCCCACCTCCAAGATGCCGTCATATCTGCTCATGTCCCCGTTGCGGTACTTGAATGTCATCTGCAACTTGGTGATGTCCACGTCAAATGGCGGCAGTACGGCATACAGCGGAGTCTTGTCGCTTGCCTCTAAACAGAGACTGTTTCCGGTTGTCACATACTCATGTTTTCCCGTGAGGAAGGCTTTAGGATATCCATTGCGATAATCAGTACAATTCAGGAACTTCCAGCAAGTTGGCAAGTCACATTCGGGATAGTTTTCGGGATACTCTCCGTATAGAGACACATCGATGTATCTGTTGAAATCCTCAAAATAAGGCATTGACATTGGGGTGCAGGTAGTTGTGAACGAAACCGTCGATTCCCGTTCTTCGTCGCCGCATCTTTTCTTGACCGTCGCGCGGTACGCAGTACTGGGTTCCAGGCCGGTCAATGTGCAATTCTGTGTCGTCACGGTTCTGGTAACCACGGCTGAGGGGTCGCCTTCGGGATAATAGGTTACGGTCCATGACCCCGCCGGAACTCTGTCCATCCAAGTCAGGTCAATGGTTGTGTTGGTTTCATGGGAAGCGGTCAGTCTGCTGATGCCCGGGCAATCACTGCATGACACGCTCAAGGCGAAGCCGGAACGAGTCGTGTTTTTTGATTTGAAATATAGCGTGATGGAACCTGAAGAAGAATAACAATGGGGGATCGAGCCGTCGTACGTCTCTTTCGTTGTGAAGAGTTTCTCACCCAAAGTGTCCGTCCCGTCATAGATTGTCAGGAAGTTCTTTTTGCCGTAAGTCTCATATTGACCGATTCCCACTACATTTATATATGCACCCTCTGTGGCGGGTTTGATCACAACCGTAGCATCACAATCTGTGGAATACTTTCCGTTGATGCCGCCATCGTCATAGACGATGGCACTGCATGTGGTAATCGTATCGGTGCCGGACACGGGCATATTGTAACTGGCCGGCGTGACACTGACAGGCCCGTACCAGCCGCTGACCGCTCCGTTTCCGCAATCCGAACGCAGGTAGAAGTCGTATTCTGTTGCAGGGGTAAGCCCCGTGACCGTAAAGGGATTGGTAGCGGCAGCCACTGCCGTGCCCGTGCCCGGCACATAACCTCTTGGACCATACTCGACACTCCAGGCAGAAGCCGTGCCTCTTTCGGTCCAACTGAGATCCACAGATGTGGCGGTAACATTGGAGGCTTTGAGCGCGCCAGGCCGGACACAACCTTGGATTGACTCTACATAAACATCCTCAATGCTCCGGATAAGGAAACTCAATGAGCTCTGAAACTTCAATGCGATGTAACTGTTGCCGGAGCCCGATGCCGGAACGCTGCCGAACGACTGCTCTATCTCGACGATTTTCGCCGTGTCCTGACAGGACTGGAGCGAGACAAACGTGCTGGCGTCGGCAGGATTGGTCATATACCCCACCTCCAAGTTTCCATCGGCGTCGGGGGCTTCATAATTCAAATACTTGAAAGTCATCCGCAACGTGTTGATGTCCACATCAAAAGCGGGCAATATGGCATAGATCGGCACAGCTGAGTTTGCCCGTAACATAAGGCTATTGCCTCGTGTTACAAAATCCATGTCCGAGGTGATGTATGCATTCGGACTGTAACGAGGATCTGCATTACTGTTCAGGAATGTCCAGCACAAAGGGAAGTCGCAGTCAGGATAACTCTCGGGCAATCCATCGTCGGAGGATATAGCATAATTGTAACTGTTGAAATCCTCGGAATAAGGAACGGACACAGGAGCGCAGACGGTGCCGCGGACAGGTCCTCTCCAGCCGCTGACGTTGCCTTCGCCGCAGTTTGACTGCACATAGAAGTCGTATTCCTTATGGGGAGTCAGCCCCGTGACGGTAAAAGGAATGGTGGCAGCCGCCACCACAGTGCCTTCGCCGTGTGTGTATCCTTTGGGACCGTACTCGATGTTCCACGACGTGGCCGTGCCTTTTTCTGTCCAACTGAGGTCAGCGGATGATGAGGTGATGTTGGACACCTGCGGGACAGTCGGCCGCATACAACTTATGAGCGGCGGGGTGAAGGAATAGACCAGTCCGGAATCCGGATAGGAAACAGTTGCCACACTCACATATCGTGACGAAGGCGTTGGTGTGGCCGTAAAGTCAGCCCAGTTTCCACTGCCGGAGATCATCAGTTTTTCGTCATTTCTATAATCATACAAACCTACGATTACATGTTTTTGAGTAATCACCGACATCGTGCCATAGCAGATCTCGATGGCATTGGTGGTTTCGTGCAACTTGACTTGGAAATGATAGACATTTCCGCCGCTATAACATTCAAATGCAGACCATTGCACCGTCAACACCCTGTTAGGCTCCGTGCCGGAGACCTCATACGTGGCAACGCCTTCCTCGCCAAGTTTCAAATCGTGCCCCAATGCGGATATAAAGCTGTAATTGGAGGAGAATTTTGGCTCCATAGTCTCATCCGGGGTTTCAAAAGTGATGTAGCCATTGCTGCTTACATAAAATTCATCCCCTTGCGGATAGGTGGTTTCTCCGAATTGGAAATCAAACGGAAGCGACACCGCCCCGTATGAATCTTCCGTAGTGCAACCCACTTGCGTGCCCGACACGATGGGGGTGTATGTTGAAACAACCGGCCGGAAAACATACGCCGGAATAATCTGTGCCCAAGTCGTCAAAGCCGTCATTTGACATATCGCCAATAACAAAATGTATAGTTTTTTCTTCATAAAGTAATTGTATTTTCAGTTCTTATTGTCGTTTGGGTGTAATGCGAGATTTCTCCCTCAACTCTTTCTGAGCAGAAGAAAAACGAACCTGTAAATAAACGCAAAAAACGTTCGGTTGCACAGTAATATATGCCGGATTGAGCCAACGGAGAGTCACTGCAAAAAAACGGCGCAAAAATAACATATTTGCGAGAATGATGAATTCTCGCAAATAAATTTATTTTTTGTTTGAATACGTTTTACATCTATCACAAGACTTACGAACTAAAACTTTAGAGCGTTACGCAAGCCACCCCATCTTCCATCATAAGTCTCAAATCAGCCCGAGGCTCGAGCGCGGGACGAAAGACATCAGTCGTTCGCCCGCTTCACGCACCTTACACTGTAGCCCATGCCTTTGACCTTGTCTTGGTACAGAGCCTGGTCGCAGTGGTAGG
>CAVIJD010000058.1:0-7703 GCA_963643165.1 bacterium
GCTCGTTGAGCCGCCAATGACCATAACCGACGGTGAAGCCGTCGGAGCAAGCCGCACCCGAGTCAAACAGAGCCTCGAAGAGGCTCAACAGCGAGTCACGGGGAAATTTCCCGTCCTACAGGGGGAGGGGGAAAGTAGAAATCTTCGTCATCATTAACAAGCAAATCATAAAAAACATATCTTTGCACGCATCTTCAAGTGGAAGTCTGAAATGGCCAAACTTGCTGATGCTACTTTTTGAATTGAGCGTTTATCTGACGCTTGTCTTTGGCTGCTCGAAACTTAGCAACTATCGAAAAATCGTCAAAGGACAAGACAACGATGAATGTTCACGGTAGGTATGTCGTTTCCTGCCGAGGCTTGTCGCTGCCCCGCCGACTGCGGGTGCCGCGACTGCCGGGAGCGTAGGATTGATATATACCATGCGTGGGCCTTTGCGTTGTCCGTCTTGACGATTTGGGCAATGCTAAGGCCTCGAGCAGACAGATGGGCAACAGACAAGATTTCCCACGCTTTTTTCATTTTGTACGCTCGAAAACGAAAAAACAACCCCCGGAAAGAAGGGAAGTGTATCCGGACTATAACCAACGACCGCATCAAGGCATGCAACCGACCGCAAAATACACTTTCTCGGGTCACGAATCTTTCGCCTGCAAATCGTTATGGCTGAAAAAAGGCTACGATTTCATCAAAAACGGGCACAACTTCAATGCCCCGGAGGCCGTTGTGCAACTCGGCGTGGGCAAAAATATGGTATCCTCCATCCGGTATTGGATGAAAGCCTTCGGACTAACCCGAAACGACCAACTCACCGATACCGCCCGGCTACTGCTCGACACCGAAACAGGACACGACCCTTATCTGGAAGACCTCGGCACGCTATGGCTGCTCCATTATCTGCTGGTAACAACCAAAGAAGCAACTCTTTATCACCTGCTGTTTATAAGACTACAGAAAGAACGCTCTCTTTTTGAACGGCAACATTTGCTGTCCTTGGCCAAACGTGCTATGACCGAAGACGGCAAACTGAAATCATTCAATGAGAACACCGTCAAAAAGGACATCAACGTACTGCTTTCCAACTATATCCAGCCACAAGACTCTAACAACACAGATGGCTATTCTGCCCTGCTTATCGACCTGGATATCATCCGCCATGCCGACAGCAAAACTTTCCTGTTCAACAAAGAGGGTAAAAGACCAATACCCCCTGAAATATTCCTGTATGCCATTCTACAAGAAAAAGGGAACGACAACAGCGTTGATTACGACACCCTGCAACACATCGGGCTTGTGTTTTGCATGAACGATATGGAAATCGTTGCCACACTGCTCACGCTTCAGGAGCGTTATCCTGACAATTTACAATACTCTGACACAGCGGGACTGAAACAACTGCAGTTCACCGGCATCTTCAACACAGACTCAGTTCTTGCCCGTTACTACTCAAAACAATGAAACAATTCAACCTTTCAGCCAACATAGAAACCGGCGTTTCGGGCAACAACACTTACATTGTCACCCCTAACGTACAAAAAGCCGTTGCGGACATTGTCAACCAATACCGTATTGGCATTCATTCTTTCACTATCATCGGGACTTACGGTACCGGAAAATCATGCTTTCTGGTCAATTTGGAAAGAGACCTGCTCGGACAGAACAAGCACAGGCTTCTTTTGAAAAGCCCAACAGTTCTGACCAAGGCTGTAGGGTTTGACATCCTCAACATCGTAGGACAATACAAACCGATCAAGACTCTTTTGGCAGACAAATTGGGATGCTCCGACGATACCGTGCTGGAGTCATTGAAACAACGCTATAACCAGTTAAAGAACAACGGCAAAATGCTGGTTCTTGTCATAGACGAGTTCGGCAAGAACCTTGAGCATGCCGCTGCCAACAATCCGGAAGAGGAACTCTATTTCCTGCAACAGTTGGCCGAATTTGCCAATGTGCCCAAGCGTGAAGTACTTCTGCTCACCACGCTTCACCAGAACTTCAGTGCATACGCTTCGAAACTCACCGCAACCCAGGCCAATGAATGGTCAAAGGTAAAAGGACGTTTTCATGAAGTTGTATTTACCGAGCCTGTTGAACAACTTCTCTTCCTTGCTGCAAAGTCGGTCGGCAACAACGCTCTTAGCCGTTCTGACGAGATCTACGACATTGCAAAAGAATGCAAATTCATTTCATCTTCGCTCTCAACGGACACAGTAAACCGGTTATTTCCACTCGATGCTTTTTCGGCCACCGTCCTCACAAAAGCCATACAACGATATGGACAAAACGAACGCTCGCTCTTCTCTTTTCTCAATGCCGACGGTGAACACGCATTCAAACGGTTCAATAGTGCCCCGAACAAGACCTACAGTCTTTCAGACGTCTGCGACTATACTATTGATGCTTTCCACTCATACCTCAACGAAGCCAATGCTGACTCAACGGGATGGAGAGCCATACAAGCAGCCATTGAACGCACAGAGGCAGCCGACTGGCAAGACGAAAACGTTCTGAAAGAGGCCTTAAAAATCGTCAAAGCCATCGGAATGCTCAACCTATTCGGCAATGCCGGCTTCACCATGTCAAGTTCTCAACTTGCCAGTTATGCCAAAAGAGCGATGGAGGCAGCGCATGCTGAAAACGTAATCAGCAGACTGACGCAACTGAAAATCATCCGTTTTGCTGAATACAAAAGCCGCTATATCCTTTTTGAAGGAACGGATTTCAACATCGATGAAGAAATTGCCAAGGCGACAGCCGTCGTTCCAATTCCGGCCAATCCTATAGATGAATTGCGCACCAACTACAGCAGTATGATAGCCCCTGCAAAGGCCTACTATTATCACCGTGGGACACCTCGCTTTTTCGAGTATCTCCTTTTGGATGCCCCGATAGACATGACCCCCACGGGCGATATTGACGGATTCATTGAACTCATTTTCTCGCAAAACACTAACGAGACACTGGAATTTGTCAGAACTTTCAGTGCCACCTGTAACCATGCCGTATTGTTCGCCGTTTTTGTCAATGCCGACAACATCATCCGGCATCTCCACAAAATCAGCATATACAACCATATTCTCGACAAAATCCTCATAGACAAATCAGACCGAATCGCCATACAAGAGGTATCGCGACTCAAGTCATACGAACAGCGTCTCCTAAACAAGCGTGTAAAAGAGGACTTTTTCACATACAGCGGTGATGTCGTTTGGTTTTACAAAGGCAACGAAAAGAGTATCAAGAGCCTGCGCAACTTCAACGCATTGCTTTCCACAATCTGTGATGATGTCTATTTTGAAACGCCCATCATAAACAATGAACTCATCAACCGCCACAAATTGAGCGGCAGTATCTCCGCGGCAAGGGCAAAATACCTCCAGGCCCTGATTGACAATGGCGACAAGGAAGATCTCGGTTTCGAGAAAGACAAATTTCCGCCCGAAAAAACCATCTACTATACCCTCTTGAAGACTACTGGCATACACGTCAATGGCACATTTGCAGAGTCCCCGTCCAATGACGAAATCATGACCTTGTGGAAAGCCAGCGAAGATTTCCTTTGCAGCACGCGTGAACACGCCAGAAAAGTATCCGAGCTCATCGCAATCCTTTCCGCCCAGCCCTTCAAAATCAAAGCCGGCGTGCTTGACTTCTGGATTCCCACCTACTTGTTCATAAAAAGACTCGACTACAGCCTTTTCGGAAGCAACGGAGCATTTATACCAAACATAAACATAGAGTTTTTCGACCTGCTGAAGAAACACCCAGACTCTTTCAGCGTAAAAGCCTATTCCGAAGACGGCATAAAGATGGCATTCTACAACCAATACCGCAAATTCATCCATGCCGACGAAGAGAACATCATCAAAGGGGATAAATTCATCGAAACCATCAGACCATTCTTCTTCTTTCACAGCCGTCTGAACGATTATGCCCGACAAACGCGCAAATTTGACCACAGCACAACCTTGCGCTTCCGGGAAGTGCTTGCAGCAGCCAAAGACCCGGAGAAGACCTTTTTTGAAGACCTTCCGCAGGCACTCGGATTCGGCAAAGAGACCCTGAATGACGAAGCGTTCGTGGCCGAATACTGCACCCTAATACAACAAGCCGTACGAGAGTTGCGCTCATGCTATACCGAACTTATCAACCGACTGGAACGGCAGATAGTGGAACGCCTTGGACTCCATTCGCAAAATTATGCCGAATATATCATAGAAATACGTGAACGGCTCTCCCACATCAAAGAGCATCTACTATCAGACAAGCAACTCGACTTTTACCGACATGCCATGACAACTTTCGACAACCGGACTGAATGGTTTCAGAGCATCAGTTATGCCGCCATCGACCAGCCGTTGGAACGACTGCGAGACGAACAGGAAGAGCAACTGGCCGACAACATCGTTTTCCTTTTCAAAGAATGTGAAAAATGCTGCGTGCTGTCTGAAGCCATGGACTACAGAATCACAGATACCGACAAAGAGAAATCAGAGACACTTGAACATCAGATAAATGCCATCCTTACTGGCAACACAAATCTTGACATCTACACCCTTATGAACCTATTAAAGAAGAAAATGCGATGACCAAAGTCCGACACTTGTTAGGCATCTCTGGCGGCAAAGACAGTGCTGCTCTTGCCATATATTTGAAACAAATGTATCCACAACTCAAGATAGAATACTACAATTCTGACACAGGATGCGAGTTGGCGGAGACCGAACTCCTCATTGATCGGCTTTCAGCCTATCTTGGCAGCATCAAACGGCTGAGGGCAGCTGAAGGCAGTCCCGAGGCCACACCGTTTGAGCATTTTCTGAAAGCGGCAGGTGGGTATCTGCCCTCGCCGCAATCGCGCTGGTGTACCCAGAAAATGAAACTCGCCGAATTCGAGCGTTTTGTCGGCGACGACTATGCCGTATCCTACGTGGGCATCCGGGGAGACGAAGACCGCGACGGATATATCTCCTCCAAACCCAACATCCAAGCCGTTTTCCCATTCAGGCGCAACATTTGGAGCATTGATGTGATAAACAAAGTGTTGCACAACGACCGTCGGGAGCAACTCATCGACATCTGTATGCGCATCGTCACAGACAGCAAGCAAGAGAAAATGCTCAAAATACTGAAGCAGCCGCTCACTAAACAGTATTACTATTCCAAAAAACTGAATGCACTCCTTGACCTTGACATCAAACTGTTCAACCGCATCGTGTTTGAGTATTTGAAGACAACCGATTACCCCATAGGCAAACTCGATTCGTTTGCTTTGGTTGACAATGAGGACATCCTGGTAAAGGAAGACATATTCAGGATTCTTCGCGAAAGCGGTGTCGGGGTGCCCGCCTACTACGAAGAAATACCCTTTGAAGTGGACGGCATGAAAGGGACCTACTGCCGTAGCCGCTCCGGCTGCTATTTCTGCTTCTTCCAGCAGAAAATAGAATGGATTTGGCTTTACGAACAGCATCCGGACCTTTATATGAAAGCTATGACCTTTGAAAAAGACGGCTACACTTGGAATCAAGGCGAGAGCCTTGCCGACCTTATAAAGCCTGAACGGATTCGAAAAATAAAACTGGACGTAATCAAACGACAAGAAGAAAACAAAGCCAAACAGAAAGGGTCCACCCTTGCTGACATATTCGGCGATGACATATTGTGTTCAAACTGTTTCATATAAAAAATGTTGAAGACAAACGTAATATGGCCCCAAAGCAGACGTTTCCAGTCGCAAAGCGAGTGGGAACCAATCGGTTTTTTTTCAGAGGGACTCTGCAACGCAAGCACATTCGACCTGAAACTTGGTTTCTTCTCCTCTTCTGCCATCCACGTACTTTGCGACGGGTTTGCTTGCTTTATCTACAATGGGGGACGAATGCGTCTGATAATCAACGACATTCTGTCAGAGCAAGATAAGCAATCCATCAACGAAGGGTTGTCCGGGAAACCATTGCCCACATTCAACCTAAACGACATCAAATCATTACAAGACACACTCTCTGCCCGTGACAAGCACTTCTTCAACTGTCTTGCATATTTGATACGCCACGACCGCATTGCCATAAAAATCATTGCGCCCAAAGGGAACAACGGCATTGCCCACACCAAGTGCGGACTATTCAGCGATGGCTTGAACCGGGTGGCCTTTGACGGCTCATGCAACTTCTCTCGCACGGCGCTCCTCGACAACCTTGAAAGCATCACTGCTTTCTGCGACTGGGACGGCGGCAACGACATTTTCAAAATCAAAGACATCGAAGAGGACTTCAACCGCACTTTCGACGAGAAAGACACGAACGTCACCTATATTGCCCCACAAGACATCAAGACTCGCATCACGGACGCTTTTGGACAGAAAAACATCCGCGAGCTCCTTGAAGAAGAGGAAGAACTGGTCACAGCGCAAACTTCATCCGAAATCTCCCCGACCGTTAAAGGATTCCTTGTCAGAGCGCGCGAAAAAGTAGAGGCCGCCATCGACAAAATTAAGGAAGCCGAAAATGCGCCCTCGCATACACTGCAAAAACCGCAATTCCCGTTCAAGGAAGGACCCCGTGACTATCAGAAACATGCCTTTGACAACTGGAAGAACACACAGCGAGGGCTGTTTGCCATGGCTACCGGCACAGGCAAAACCGTGACAGCCCTCAACTGTCTGCTGGAGATATACAATAAATCAGGCTACTACAAAGCTATTATACTCGTCCCGACCATTACGCTTGTTGAACAATGGGAAAACGAATGCAAAAAATTCAATTTCAGTTCCATAATAAAAGTGTGCTCAAAATACAACAATTGGAAATCTGATGTGGCCAACCTTCGACTTTGCGAAATGACTAATCCAGACAGTAAAATGTCATATATTATCATTTCCACCTACGCTTCGTTTGTACGGTGGAATATTTTTATGGAATTGAACCAATTTCCTAAAAACAAACTTTTGCTCATTGCTGATGAGGCTCACAATATGAGCGGAGGTTTAATGTCTCTTCGTCTATCTGACATAAAATATCTTCGACGCATCGGTCTGTCAGCCACTCCTGAACGACAATATGACAATGACTGCAACCGTCAGCTGATGGATTTCTTTGGCTGTTCCAACAATTACACCTTTGAGTATTCTATGTCAGAAGCCATTCAGAATGGACGATTATGCCGTTACTACTATTATCCTCACATAGTCCGTTTGACCGACACTGAAATGGAAGAATATGTTGAAATATCGAAAAAGATAGTCAAAACTATGAATTTCCAGAATGCAGAAAGCCAAGAGCGTCTGAAAATGCTTATGCTGAAACGCAAACGCATTATACACAAAGCCGCCAACAAAATATCTGCATTCCGACAAATTGTCCAAAAACATCTGAACGAAAAGGGTAATCTGAAATACACGTTGGTCTATGTTCCAGAAGGCAACAAGCCAGACACTTTTGAGGCTGACATTTATGACAAAAGCGACACCATTGCTGCTGACCCCGAAACAGAACATCTTATTGATGAATACACCCGAATCGTACGCGATTTGGACCCTCATATCATTGTTCGCCAGTTTACTTCTGAATCTACCGACCGCAATGATATGATCAAAGGTTTCGCAGACGGAAGCATTGATGTGCTCACTTCGATGAAATGTTTGGACGAAGGTGTGGACGTTCCACGCAGCGAATTGGCTATTTTCTGCGCCAGCACAGGAA
>CAVIJD010000058.1:7713-8435 GCA_963643165.1 bacterium
AATTTATCCAACGCCGCGGACGTGTGCTGAGAACTTGCAAGGGAAAAAAATTCGCCTATATTCACGACCTAATCGTCATTCCAGATAATATTTTCGACAGTGATTGTTTTGCTTTGGAAAAAAACCTTGTAGAAAGTGAACTGAAGCGTGTACGCGATTTTGCATTGTTGTCTGAAAATTTGAATGACACCGATAACGAATTGCAAGAAGTATTGAATCATTATAATCTATCCATATTTAATTAGTGCAATATGAACACATATCAAACCAATAGCGATAAGATTTTGCAGGCGGTTATTGTCGATGAGCAACTAATCAATTGCTATAACTATAATCCTGGTGATTACAGTTCTATTTCAGATGCGTTAAATTCTGACATTGCTATAATTAGAGCCTTAGCCCTAATCATCGACCGCAACGAGCTAGGTGCCTCCGACAAGGAAATCTACAATGAAGTTAACAACTTTTTAAAATCAAATATATGATTATCAAAGAAATAAAAATAAAGAACTTCCGCAGTTATTACGGACTTAACCAAATGAACCTATCCAAGGGCCTGACTTTGATAATCGGAGACAATGGCGATGGAAAAACAACTTTGTTTGAGGCACTGGAATGGCTATTCGAGACCACAGGTGAGAACAAAAAAGAATCCCATATTTCCGAAAAGCGAAAATCAGAAATGGAACTTGGTGAAATTGACGAGGTGATGGTCAGCATCT
>CAVIJD010000059.1:0-7508 GCA_963643165.1 bacterium
TCCGGGCCCGCTTTGCGGAATGGGCATCCTCAATCGTGCATGACAGTGCGCATGGAAAGGTCGTCAAAGTGAAACGTCCCAGTCGCAATCAGTTGGCTTGTTCGTGCGGTAGCCCCCTGTATGAACAGGTTGACCGGCTTGGTCTGAATTAACATTTTAACATATCGACGTACAACATTTTAATAACCATTTGAAAATTTTTGAAACGAATGAAAAATTAATAGAAAAACCCTGTATTTTCTGAGTTCTTCAATTTTATAAAACTATAATTCCAGATACTCGGTTTTGGGCTTGGCCGGATGTCCTCGCTTTTTGGGCTTGCTTTGGGCTTTGGAGACATAGAGCGGAGCGCAGCCGTCGGGGATGTCGAAGCCGAAGACCTTGCAGATTTGCACCTCAACAGGTCCATCCTGTTCTGCTCCGTTATGCTTTGCGCAAGTCTGTTTATGGCCGTGCTGGTGAGGACGCTCCCCGACGGGGCTTTTGCCTCCATCTGCCACTGTGCCAACTGGCTGCACGGCAGGTTCCCGATGAATGGGTGGTAGGCCATCGTGAGAATGTCGTTGTCCATCTCGCAGTTGCCGTCCGGCACTTCCGCAATTTATTTTCAGATATTTGTGACTTTTGGGTACACGAACGTGAAAAAACTCAATTTTTTAACAGAATCATAACCGCATTGCAACGGCTTCGCAAAACGAAGAGCCGTTCTTTGCAACGTCAAAAAGAACAATACAAATGCACAATAAAGATGAAAAGAATGAAAACACGCAGTTTGATGATTTTGGTGGCAGCAGCCGCACTCACGATGACCTCCTGCCACACGAAACAGGAAAGTAAGCCCTTAACCCTTTCAGGTGCTGGCGCCACATTTCCGCAACCTTTCTATACGATGGTGTTCAAGGCCTACCACGAGCAAACGGGCAATGTGGTCTCTTACGGCGGCATAGGCAGCGGAGGCGGCATCACGTTTGTGTTCACCGACTACCTCTGCAAGGTGAGCCCGCAATGGAACGAGAAGTATGGCCGCGGCAAGTCCGTGTCATTCCCGACCGGCATCGCCGCTAAGGGCAACCCCGGCATTGCCGGCGTGCTGAGCCAGACGGACGGCAGCATAGGCTATGTTGGAGTTCATGCTCTCCGATGAAATGCAGGCGTTGACCGAAAAAATCCATTATGCTCCGCTTCCGGTCAAGGTGAAAATGCAGTCTTTGAAGAATATCAAAGAGATGAGTTTCGTCTCCGAAAGCAAATAACCCTTTTGCGGAACGGGAAAAAAGACAGATGTCTGTAAGAAAAAAACGCCTCCTGTAGCCACCGGAAAAAGGCAGGGAACGCACCCTGCCTTTTTGTTTTTTTTTGACAGCGCAAACGAAGCAGCAAATGTTTTTTCTACATTTGTTGCCGCTTTTGGAAAGCGGTTTTTCCCCTGTTTGAAGGCAGATGTGAAAAGATAGGCATAAGGGAAAATCGCAGCGTGGAGATTGAGGGGCAGTTAAAAAAACAAAAAAAGAAACTACGGTTTATAACAACTCAATTATCAACAAATTAAAAACAATTATGGTAAAAAAAATCTACGCTTTGTTGTTTGCGATATGGCTGCTGCTACCGTTGGCAGGCTCATCGCAGACGCTCGACTACTATGCTTTCCAGGCAAGTACGTCAACTTACACGCCCGTCAGTCAAGGGACCTCTGTGGGCATCTATGATGACGACGACTACGCCACGATAGCGTTGCCTTTTGCTTTCACCTTTGCAGAGACGGTTTATCAACAGGGCGCCAGTCTGTACGTGTGCAGCAACGGCTACCTCACGCTTGGCGACTCTGACGACTCCGTCTGGCCTGACGAGACTGCCTATTACAGTTTCATCTCCCCGTTGGGGCACGACTTGGATCCCTCTTCGGACGGAACGATCACCTACAGCGTCACGGGCTCGTCGCCCAACCGGGTGCTCACCGTGCAATGGGCCGGCGTTCCCTGCTTCGGCGATGACAACACCTACAATTTCCAAGTGAAACTCTACGAAACCACCAATGCCATCGAGTTCTGTTACGGACAGATGAGCGTTACTGAAGTCAAAGAGCCGGTAGTTGGCCTTTATGACCATATCAACGCTGAAAAGATGATCGTGACCGGCACCGGCAACTGGGCCAACTTCACCACCAGCAGCACCGTCACGGATCTTTTTGTGGAAATCACCTCCAGTTCATATCCCGCCTCCGGGCTTACCTACTCCTTCACGCCGGCCACCATCACCTGTCCGCGAGTAAACAACTTGGCGGCTTCCAACTATGGCCCCAACTCCTTCGACATCTCGTGGCAGCCGGGCGGAACAGAGACCTCCTGGACCGTGACCTACCTCGTGCAAGGAGACTCCACCACGTTGGTATCTACCACCACCTCCGCACCTAACTACACCGTTTCAGGACTTACGCCAAACACAAAATATGTCGTATCTGTTTCAGCCGTATGCGCTGGCAACGAAGAGAGTCTCGCGAGGACATTGACGACCGTTACGCTTTTCAACACACCCGCATCTTTGCCTTACGTTTGCGGCTTTGAAGACCCGACCGAGAACGGCAGTTGGACGTTAGTGAACGAACCTGCCACAAACGTCTGGAGCATAGGCAGTGCCACCCACGCCGGCACGTCAGGAAATGCTCTCTATGTTTCCAATGATGCCGGCACGACCAATGCCTACAACAAGAACGCTGCCGCCACCGTGTTTGCCGTGCGCGACATCACGCTGGATACTGCCGCACGCTATTATGCCCTCTCATTCGACTATAAGGGCATCGGCGAGGCGAACACAGACTATCTTAAAGTGTGGCTTGCCAAAGACTATCCCGCACAGGTCACGGCCAACAACCTGGGCACTGGCACCGATGTGGAAGGCGCCACCTACGTTGCCGTTGACGGCAGCCAGTATCTGGGACGCAGAGAAGACTGGACGCATGTGAACCATATCCTTCAGCGCACCGATGGCTGGGGCGACAACGGTCTGCTCCGCATCTATCTGATGTGGCGCAACAACAATGTAGATGGCTCGAACCCTCCCGCCGCTATTGACAACATCGTAGTCAAGGGTTACAACTGTGCCTTGCCGCAGAATCTTGCCGCCAATGACAGTGCGGCCACCCAGACTGCACTCACGGTAGCTTGGAACAAAGGCGCAGCCACAGATGCCGAGTGGCAGGTGTGCATCTGCCAGATGGGCGAGAACCCCGACATGGCCACGCCGGTCACAGTGACCGACACCACCCACCAGTTCACCGGACTGACGGCCAGCACCTCCTATGTGGTGTATGTGAGAACCGTCTGCGGCACGGAAACCAGCGCATGGGCTTCTGCCATTGCACGCACGGCATGTGCCACTTACATGTCGATTCCCTACGCCGAGAGTTTTGACAACTACGGTGTCGGCACGCCTACCTTCCCGAGTTGCTGGACCAGGAACCACACCACCATGTCAACCTATCCTTACATTACGAACTCCGCACCCAGTTCCGGCGTGGGCTGCCTCTATTTCTACAGTTCTTACAGCAGTTATTCTGCCGCAGTCGCTCCCCAGATAGACACCAACACTAATCCGATAAACACGCTGATGGTAAGCTTTAAGGTCAAGAAAAACAGCTCCTCCAGCGGCTACGGTGCCATTCAGTTAGGCGTGATGTCAGACCCGACAGACATGAACACTTTCCAAGTGGTCAAGACCTGGGCAACAACAGACTGGGCAGCAACGAACACTTGGTACAGTGTAGAAGAACTGCTGTCAGGCTTTACGGGCAACGGTTCCTACATCGCCCTCCGCAAACCGACGGGGTCGGGCTACACCTACGTTGACGACTTCGCCGTCACGCTGATACCTACTTGTCTGAAACCGGCAGGTGTGACGCTCAGTGCCATCACAGCCAGCAGCGCTTTGGTTGACTGGACCCCGCAAGGTACGGAGACAGAATGGGCCGTTGTGGTTGTGCCTACCGGCACCAGCCCCGATGGTGCCGTGGCCACTTCCGTGTCTGCCCATCCTTTCACGGTTACGGATCTTGACCCCAACACGGCATACGACATCTACATAAAGGCAGTCTGTTCCTCTACGGATGAAAGCATTTGGTCTGATGCAGTCACCTTCCAAACCCGTTGCCTTTCCACCGATGTCATTCCGTACATAGAGAACTTCGACACCTATGGCACGGGCAACACCGCTTTCCCGAACTGTTGGAGCAAACTTACAAACAGCACTTCCGCAACAAGGTATCCTTACATTAACGGCATCGTGGATACGAATGACACCGCCAATGCAGGCGCATTGTACTTCTATGCCTCCAGTGCCACCTATTCACTGGCTGCAACCCAGGCTCTTGACCTTTCCGCGCACACTGCCGGCTCGCTGCTGCTTACATTCAAGGCAAAAAAACCCAGCAACTCTTACGGCCGTTTGGACATCGGCATCATGACCGACCCCGATGACTTGAACACCTTGACAGTGTTGAAGACCATCTATCCTAACGACTATATTTCCACAAACGAATGGCAGACATTTTATGTGCCTTTCAACCAGGCTTTCAATAATGTTTATCTCGCATTCTACTCTCCCAATGGCGGCACCTCTTATTGTTACGTTGACAATGTGAGACTGGACTATATGCCCGACTGTTTTGCTCCGTCAAATCTTACGGTTTCCAATGTGTCAGGCCGTTCCGTTCTGTTGAGTTGGACCGCTGCGCTGCAAGGAAATCCGAGCTATACGGTTGAGTATTCTGAAGCCGGCCAAGAAAACTGGCAGACGGCAGGCACCACAGTGGCTGACACCCGGTATCTGCTGAGCGGTCTTGAGCCTCAAACCACCTACAACGTGCGTGTCAGCTCCAGTTGTGCCTCCGCTACCGGCTCAACCGAGGTCATCACGGCACAGTTTACCACCGTGTGCGCTTCAAACACCGCATTTACGGTAAACAACGGCACACAGTCAACGTACAACGGACTTCCCCTCAACAATTATTACAACTTCACCTATACGCAGCAGATTTATGATGCCACCGAGCTTGGCGGTGCCATGTCCATCAGCGGCATAGCCTTCGACTACGCATACGCTAATCCGATATCGGAGAAAGACAACGTGACCATCTATCTGGCTCACACCTCGCAGAGTGTTTTCAGCACCACCTCGTCGTGGATTCCGATTGACAGCGCGACCGTCGTTTACACCGGTCCGATGGACTTCGAATATGGCTGGAACACAGTTTCCCTCACGACACCGTTCCAATACAACGGCACCAGCAATTTGGCCGTCATCGTAGATGACAACTCCGGCGGTTATGACAACGGCTCATACGTTTTCAATGTTCATAACACCACGGGAAATAAAGCCATCTATTACAAGAGCGACGGCAGCAACCCTGACCCTATGTCACCGCCCACAGGCCTGCTGTTGTCAAAACGCAACAACATCAAGTTCGTGTCGTGCGACTCAACGGCCACCTGTGTCGCTCCCAACGTCATCGTGACGGCTGCTGACAACAATTCCGTCACAGTAGCATGGGTGCCTGGCTATATGGAAACGCAATGGCAACTGGAATACATGTTGTCCACCGACAGCGTGTGGACCTCTGAAGGCACCGTTACCGCCTCGCCGCACACCATCACGAACTTAGTGTCGGATGCGGACTATACCATCCGTCTGCGTTCAAACTGCGGCACTGACAACAGCGCATACGCCGTAGTCAACGCCTCCACGACCTGTGCGGACATTGTGGCACTGCCTTATACGGAGAACTTTGACGCTGCAACGGGCTCGGGTGCAGGCAACTTCATCTCTTGCTGGTATAGCGGCACCAACGGATCGTCGGCTTATCCCTACACCTCCAATTCAAGCGCTCATTCTACGACTTATTCTCTCTACTTCATGGGGTCCGGCACGACATGGTCATACGCTGCCACCCCGCGCTTGGCCAATGCCATCGCGATGAACAACCTGCAGGTTTCTTTCTATGCAAAGAAGACCTCCGCCAATTATTTCATCGAAGTCGGCATCATGACAGACCCCACCGACATCACCACATTCCAGCCTGTCGGACGTTTCTCTCCTGCACAAAGCAACAATTGGGAACTCTGCGAGATGAACACGGACAACTACACGGGCAACGGACGCCATGTGGCCTTCAGAACGCCGCAATGGATTGCCAACTACATCTATATTGACGACGTTACCATTCAGGAGATCCCGTTCTGCGGAAGAGTAGAGGACATTGTTGCCACCAACATCACAACCGATGCGGCAACGATAAGCTGGACGCCGGGTGGCAACGAGTCGCAATGGGAAGTCTGCTACGGCATTTCCGGCATGGTTGACCCGACCACGGCAACGCCCGAATCTGTTTCAGCCGACTCTGTCGTTCTCTCCGGACTCACCGCCAACACCGCCTACGACGTTTATGTGCGCATTGTTTGTGACGGCGGCGACTATGGTGCATGGACCTCATACACCTTCCGTACCGAATGCGGCATATCCTCGGTTCCTTATTCCGAGAATTTCGACAGTTACACTCACGGCATCGGTTCATCTACAACCGTCCCGGAGGGTTATCCGAACGTTGACATGCCCTCGTGTTGGACATTCCTGAACCGTTCGGAAGTTTCTTCGGGTTATCCGACCGCATTCCTGACAACGGCTTCCGGCTATACCGTGACAGGCAATGCCTTGTTCTTCAAGTCCAGCTCGACAACCGCTGTCGTTGCCGTACTTCCGGTCTTCAACGTGGACATCAACACCTTGCAGATGACCTTCAAGTATCGCAACGAGGGCACGTCAGCATATAACGGCACCTTGGAAGTGGGCTACATCACGAACCTTAACGATCCTACTACTTTCACATCCATCTATTCTTGTCCGCGCACCACCACCATCACGGAGGTAGAACAGCCGTTCTCCAGCGTTCCGGCACTTGGTGCGGGCAACAGTTACATCGCATTCAGGTACGTGGGCGGCTCCTCCAACAACTTCTACTTAAGCATCGATGATGTGGTAGTGGAAGCACTTCCCTCTTGCAGCAAACCATCGAGCCTGACAGTGTCCAACGTTACCAGTACCTCTGTTGACCTTAGTTGGACCGAGAACGGTTCTGCCACGGCTTGGAACATCGAGTATGGTCCGCAAGGCTTCACGCAGGGCACCGGCACCACAGTGGCTGCCACTACCAACCCGTTCACCGTTACGGGACTCTCGGCCACGCCGTACGACTTCTATGTGCAGGCCGACTGCGGCGCAGGCGAAACCAGCCAATGGCGCGGTCCTGTCAGCGCAACCCCGGGCAGCTACAATATGCCCACCAGCGGCACCACGACCATAACCATGTGCGACGGCCTGATTTATGATGACGGCGGTGCTGACGGAAACTATTCAAGCTCCTGCGGTGGCACACTCGTGGTCAACCCTGAAACGCAAGGCAATATGGTCAAGGTTCAGGGTGTCGGCACTTACTCATTTGAGTCTTGCTGCGACTATCTGGT
>CAVIJD010000060.1:0-7489 GCA_963643165.1 bacterium
GCGTATCATCACCGACAAGGGGACGGTCGTGAAACCGTTCACAAAACGGTAGTCCTTTTCAAGAATACGATTCAAAGCGGGCGCGCCAGACGGTGTGCCCGCTTTTTTTTTGTTCGGAAAACGTTTCTCGGACAGCAATAAAAGTTTTTTTTGTTCTGCAGTCCTCTGCTATTGTAATTTTTCTAAATTTGTTGCCGTTTTTCGAGCAGGTGAAAACCTCCTGAAACAATGCGGAGAAAGCAGGCTGGAGATGTTTTTTAGGAGAGATATTTTTCAAGGAGAGAAAACAATAAACAATAAAAAACAACAAATTTAATATCAAAAAATTCAAAAACAGTTATGGTAAAAAAACTCTATTCACTACTGTTTGCGATTTGTCTGCTGATACCATTGGCAGGCTTGTCGCAGACCGTACCGTCATACGCTTTTCAGGCAACGACTGCGGCGTATGACACTGTCGTACAAGGAACGGCGCTGACGACGATTGCCACAGATGACTCTTACGCGCCAGTGCAGTTGCCGTTTGACTTCAAGTTTGCGGAAACCACCTATCCGCAAGGCACCAATTTTTACGTGTGCAGCAATGGTTATATCACAATCGGCAGTTCTGGCACCTCCTCGACGCCGAGTCTGACCTCAAGCTACAGTTTTATTTCCCCGTTAGGGCACGACTTGAAGCCGGGCACTGCGGGGGTGGTTTCGTATGCTGTTACCGGAACGGCACCCAATCAGGTGCTGACCATACAATGGGAACAGTTCCAGAGTTTTTCCGGCAACAACTACTACAACTTCCAGGTCAAATTGCACGAGACCACCAATGTTATCGAATTCTGCTACGGACCGATTACGGTAGCTTCTTCCAAGAGCGCCATTGTCGGTCTTTTTGATGTAATCAATTCTGAAAAACTGATCGTACGGGGCAGCGGCAGCTGGTCAACATTTACCGCAAGCTCAACGGTTACAACCAATACCACTTCTATCTCAACCTCTTCTCATCCTGATTCCGGACTTGTCTATACCTTTACGCCACCGATTGTAAACTGTCCGCGTGTCAGCAATTTGACGGCCAGCAACTATGGCCCCAACTCTTTTGATGTGACTTGGCATTCCGAAGGCTCAGAATCGTCATGGATTTTGTCCTATATGCCGGTAGGCGACTCCACGTCATTGGTCACGACCACGGCTACCGATACTTTTCATTCGATCCAGGGTCTTACGGCCAATACCGCCTACCTTGTTTCCGTTGCGGCAGATTGCGGTGTAGAACAGGGTCAGAACAGAACCATCACGGCTTATACACTCTATACCACCCCGGCAACGATGCCATACGTTTGCGACTTTGAAGACGAAAGCGAGAACAGCAATTGGACGCTCATCAACGACAGTGTGGTAAACGCATGGCACATCGGCAATGCCGTCTATGCCGGCACCGAGGGCAAGGCGCTCTACATCTCCAACGACAATGGTGTCACCAATGCCTACAACAATAGCGAGCCCGGCACAGTGTTCGCCTCCCGCGACATCACGCTGGACACCAACTACCGCGAGTATGCCTTGACCTTCGACTACAAGGGGGTAGGAGAGTCAACCAACGACTATCTCAAGGTATGGTTCTCGAAAGCCTACCACACGCAAGTGTCTGCCAACTCGGCGGGTACGGTAACATCTGTTCCCGGCGCTTCTTACCTGACCGTTGGCGGAAGCCAGTATCTGAACAGAAAAGACGACTGGTCGCACGTCAACCTGATTCTTGACCGCGCCCAAGGCTGGGGAGACAGCGGCCTTATGCGCCTCTACCTGATGTGGCGCAACAATGGAAGTGAAGGTTCCAACCCTCCCATCGCCATTGACAACATCACCTTGAAAGGCTACAGCTGTGTCCGTCCCCAGAATCTGGCCACCATTGACAGTGCCATCACGCAGACCAGCGTAACTGCAACCTGGAGTCGTGGCGAATCCACAGACTCGGAATGGCAAGTCTGCATCGTTGCGACAGGCGGCAATCCTGACCTGGCCACACCGGTGACAGTGACCGACACCACCCATCTGTTTGACGAGCTCACCGCCAGCACGGACTATACAATATATATAAGGACAGTATGCGGCACGGAAACCAGTGCATGGACCTCGGTGTCCTGCAGAACAGCGTGCTCCACATATATGATCATTCCGTTCTCCGAGAAATTCGACAATTATGGCACCGGTTCTTCAGCCTATCCGGACTGCTGGACCAAGTTATATACCACATCGTCACCCTATCCGTATTTGTCCTCTTCCGCCCCTTACTCCGGAACGGCTTGTCTTCAGATCTACAGCACGGCATCTGCATACTCTTGTGCCATTGCGCCGCAAATAGACACGAACACCAATCCGCTCAACACGCTGATGGTCAGTTTCAGGGTCAAGAAAACGAGTGTGTCCAACGGCCAAGGTGCTTTGCAGTTGGGTGTCATGACAGACCCGACAGACATCACCACATTCCAGACCATCAAAACCTGGACCGGTTCGGAATGGGAATCGATAAACACCTGGTATGAAGTAGAAGAGATTCTTTCTGACATCACCGTACATGGCTCTTATCTTGCACTTCGCAAACCCGGCACGATTTCAGGCTACACCTACATTGACAATTTCGCCGTTTCGTTGTTGCCCACCTGTCTCAAACCGCTGGATGTGGCCGTGAGCAGCATTACTGCCACCACCGCTTCCGTTGAATGGGTTCCTCAAGGCACGGCAACAGAATGGGATGTCGCTGTGGTGCCCACCGGAGTCAACCCTGAGACAGTGACGGCCATTACCGTTTATAGTCATCCTTATACCATCACGGAACTCACCCCCAACACAATGTACGACGTATATGTGCGGGCCAATTGCGGCGGCGGTGAAGTAAGTGTCTGGTCAAATCTGACCTCTTTCCAGACCCGCTGTCTGCCCACAGCGGCCATTCCGTACGTGGAGAACTTCGACACTTACGGCACAGGCACTTCCGCATTCCCGGACTGCTGGACAAGATCAGACAACGCCACCTCCACGACCCGTTATCCTTACATCAACAGCGCCACCGCTACCGATTCCGGCAACGTGGGTGTACTTTACTTCTATTCCACCAGTGCCATTTACTCATTGGCCACGTCGCAGGCTCTTGACCTGTCAGAGCATGATGCCAACACACTGATGCTTTCGTTCAAAGCAAAGAAAACCAGCGCCTCTTACGGCCGTCTGGACGTCGGTGTCATGACAGACCCGGGTGACTTGAACACGCTGACGGTGCTGAAGACCATCTATCCCAGCGACTATCCTGAAGTATCGGAATGGACGACATTCAATGTGCCGATCACGGAAGCATACGACACCGTTTATTTGGCATTCTATATGCCGAAAGCCTCTACTGCATACACTCAGTTGGACGATGTGAAGCTTGACTATCTGCCCGAGTGTTTCGGCCCGTCAGATGTAACAGTTTCCAACATCATCGGACAGTCGGCTATGGTGACGTGGAGAGCAGCAATGCAGGGTGTCTCTGACTATACGGTAGAATACACAGTGTCTGGACAGGAAAACTGGCAGACCGCCAATGCTGCTGTGGCCGGAACCCGTTGCTTCCTCACAGGCCTTACGGCTCAAACGGATTATGACGTGCGTGTCTTCTCCAACTGCACCACAGGGTCGGCAGACACCGCTACGGCCAGTTTCACCACAAAATGTCTTGCCGCTGTGGAAGCTACGGTTACCAACGGCACACAGTCCACATTCAACGGACTTCCTTTCAACAACTACTACAGTTACTCCTATACCCAGCAGATTTATGATGCCAGCGAGATTGGCGAAGCCATGACTATCAGCAGCATCGAGTTTGAGTACGCCTATTCTTCTCCCATTACGGATAAGAACAATGTAACCATCTATCTTGCCCACACCTCGCAGTCTGTCTTCTCATCCAGCAGCGCATGGATTCCGATTGACAGTGCCACGATAGTTTACACCGGCCCGATGAACTTCACGCAAGGCTGGAACAAAGTGACGCTTGACACGGCGTTCCAATACAACGGAACAGACAATCTGGCACTCATCGTGGACGACAATTCGGGAGCCTACGATGGTAATGCGTGGGTGTTCCGTGTACATGCAACGACAGACTACAAGGCACTTCGCCGTCAAGTTGATGCTTCAAACATTTCCCCGACAGCACCGGGCACCGGCACAAGAGAGAAAAAGCGTGTCAATGTGAGGTTCTCTTCCTGCGACAGTATGGCTACCTGTGTGGCGCCCAATGTCATCGTTACCGCCACGGACAGCAACTCCGTAACGTTAGAGTGGGTGGCCGGCAATACAGAGTCGGCATGGCAAATCGAATACAAACTCTCCTCAGACACCGTTTGGACCTCAGAAGGCACCGTAACCTCGTCACCTTACACCGTCCAGAACCTGGTGTCTGATGCCGATTACATCTTCCGCATGCGTTCAGACTGCGGGTCAGACTTCAGCAATTACGTAAGAGTGACCGCTTCCACACCTTGTGCATCCATAGCAGCGCTGCCTTATACGCAGAACTTCGACGCTGCAACAGGCACTGGAGCGGGCAACTTCATCTCTTGCTGGTACCGTGGCACCAACAATTCCACGGCATATCCTTATACCTACTCCACCTATTCTCATTCTGCTCCTTATTCGCTCTATTTCTATTCCTCTTCTTCCGCTTGGGCTTATGCTGCCGCCCCGCAAATGGCCAGCGAGATAGAGATGAACAATCTGCAGGTCTCTTTCTATGCGAGAAAAACTTCTGAGGCAGCCTTCTTTGAAGTCGGTGTTATGACAGACCCGAACGACGTGACCACCTTTGAGGCAATCGGCACATTCTCGCCTGACCAGACCGCCGATTGGCAGTTGGGCGAAGTCAACACGGACACTTATACGGGCAACGGACGTTACATTGCTTTCAGAACGCCGCAATGGGTATCCGGTTACATTTGCCTTGACGACGTCACCATCCAGGAGATTCCGTTCTGCGGACGGGTGGAAGACATCGAAGCAATAAACGTGACCCCGAACAGCGCCACCATCACCTGGACACCTGGCGGCAACGAAACTGAATGGGAAGTGTGCTACGGACTCTCCGGCACTGTTGACCCCGAAACCGCTACGGCTGTCCAGACCAGCGAAGACTCCATCGCCCTGTCAGGGCTGGAGGCCAGCTCCTTGTATGATGTCTATGTACGCATCGTGTGTGCCAGCGGCGACTATGGCGCTTGGACACAATACTCGTTCAGAACAGCCTGCGGACAGATTGAGGCCGTGCCGTTTACGGAGACTTTCGACTCCTACGCATCCGGACAATCTAATTTCCCGTACTGCTGGGCGAAATTCAACAACTATTCTACCGCGACAAACTATCCTTACGTTTATGGCACCTACTACTATAGCGGCAACAGAAGCCTCTACTTCTACGCCAGTTCTACCACTTACAATTTGGCCATTCTGCCGGAATTGAGCAGCAGTCTGCCGGTCAACACCTTGCGTCTGTCCTTCCAGATGAGAGCAGCCAATGCCAACAACAAGATGGTTGTAGGTCTTATGACGGACCCCAATGACGTCACCACTTTTGAGCCCGTTGATACGGTTGCTGTCACCGCCGCCGCAACTTGGCAGCTGGTGAGAGTGCCTTTGGCATCCTATACCGGAAACGGCAAATATGTGACAATCAAAACGTGCAACTCAGCTGCGAGCGGCTTCTGCATTGATGATGTCGTGCTGGATCTGATACCCGACTGTAGCGCACCGACAGATCTGGCCGTCACGGCGACCTCCACTACGGCTGACCTGACTTGGACAGACGACCCGTCACAATCGTCTTGGGAACTGGTCTATGCAACGTTAGGACAGGAACCTGATTACGAGAACCCCATTGTCACAAACACTACAAGTTACTCCTTGACAGGACTTCAGGGCAATTCCGCTTATCAGGTTTATGTAAGAACCAACTGTGCCGGCATGCCAGGCAGCAGCGACTGGGAGACAGTCAGTTTCGTGACCCCGTCAGAGTATCCCGCAGCCGTGCCCTATTTCCACGATTTCACAGACACGACAGAAAACAACAATTGGGCATTGCAGAATGGTACAGCCGTCAACAAATGGTACATTGCACAGCCTACCGGCGAGTCCAAGAACAAACTCTTCGTGTCCAACAACGGAATAACCACTGATTACACTATCAATTCCGTTTCCGTGGCATGGGCTTACCGAGATGTCATGTTCGGCAGCGACCCGATGCATGAGCTTTCGTTCGACTGGAAATGTGTCGGTGAGTCAAACTACGACTATATCCGTGTTTACGTCGGAGACCCGGCATTGGTCGATGCCGGCAACGTCATTGCGTATGCAAATGCCGCCCCCGAGGGCTCAACCATGTTGGTGCAGAAGTTGAACCTGCAAAGCAGCACGCAGCACTTCTCCGGCACTATTGACGGCACACATTCCAACAAAATCCGCAGAATATTCTTCTTGTGGCGCAACGATGCCAGCGGTGGCGCAATGCCTGCCGCAGTGATTGACTCCATCAGCATTGTGGGCATCTCCTGCCCGGCTCCGTCAGACCTTGCCACCTCCAATGTCACAAGCACCTCTGTTGACCTTTCCTGGACTCCTGCCGGCAACGAAACGGCATGGAACATCGAATATGGTCCGCAAGGCTTCACGCCAGGTTCGGGTACCACAGTGGCCGCCACTACCAATCCGTTCACGGTGACTGGTCTCACCACCGCTACCGCTTACGAGTTCTATGTACAGGCAAGTTGTGGTGCAGGCGATGTCAGCTCTTGGACAGGACCGGTTGTGGCAGCACCGGGCAGCTACAACTTCCCGACCACAGGCACCACTACACTCACGATGTGCGACGGCCTCATCTATGATGACGGCGGCGCCGACGGCAACTACTCCACAAACTGCGACGCCACAGTTGTCATCAACCCTGCCACCGCAGGCAACGTGGTCAAAGTGACAGGTGTTGGCACTTATGCAACAGAGAGCACATTCGACTATCTGGTCATCTATGACGGCACAGACAATACGGGCACGCAGCTCTTCACAACCTCGGGCACTTCTGCCGGCACAATTCCGGCTTGTACCTCTACCACAGGTTCCTTGACGCTCTACTTCCATTCTGACGGCAGTGTGGTCAAGTCCGGTTTCGCTTTGCAAGTCTCCTGTGAGGCCGCTCCGACCCCTGACCCAGACCCGGATCCCGAGCCCGAGCCTGGCATCATCTGCGAAGCCCCTGCCAACCTCACGGTTTCTGACGTCACGGACAACAGTGCCAACCTTTCTTGGACACAGCAGGGCACACCTGACAGCTGGACCGTCTATTTCCGCAAGGGCACCGAATCCTGGACCACGGTAAACACAACCACGCCGTCACCGTACGCCCTCACCGACCTTGCGCCGGAGAGCAACTACGAGGCTTACGTGGTGGCTGTGTGCGGCGACTCTGTCAGCG
>CAVIJD010000061.1:0-7349 GCA_963643165.1 bacterium
CGGTGGCAGTGGCGACCAACGCCAACGGCACGGCCCACAGCGACACCATCACGTTTACTACGGCACGTATGACGATGAATGTGGCTTGCCCGGGCACGCCTTACGTGAGCGACATCGAGGGCAATTTCTACAATACCGTGCAAATCGGCAACCAGTGCTGGATGAAGGAGAACCTGCGCACCAAACGCTATGCCAACGGCACGCAGATACCGTTCAATAGCGATACTACCAACGGCAACCGTGTGGCCTACTACCGTTACCCCACCAACAACAGCAACTATGAGATCAACATTTACGGCTACTTCTACAGCCATGCCGCTGTGATGAACGGTGCCCCCGTCAACTACAATGCGCCGGTGCAAGGCATCTGCCCCGCAGGCTGGCACCTGCCCAGCAAAGCGGAATTTGACACGCTGAAAGCCAATTTCACCGCACCTCAACTGAGAGATGTGGCATTTTGGACAGATTATCCGGGAACCAACGAGTCGGGATTGAGCCTAAGAGCAGCAGGGTATTACACCAATCAATCCCATGTCTTATTTGGCAATGAAAGCTTCTTCTGGTATTCAACCACAAGAGATACTATGTTTAATGTTTATAGAGGAATACTTTTTTGGCCTCGTGTTTCCTCTAATTCCCAATATTATCTTGCCAGCGTGCGATGTATCAAAGGACAGGGCCGGACGGCGTTCCCGCCCATCGTGACCACGCAAACGCCGTATGGCTATACCCAAAACACGTTCAACGTGAAGGCCACGGTCAACAAGGCAGGCAGCACCATCTCCAGTTCGGGCTTCGTGATTGGCACGTCCGCCGATGTGACCAGAGCAACCGCCTCCAGCAGCAGGAGTGCCACGATTGGCACCGATGACACTATGACGACCTCCAGTTTCTCTATCCCGTACAACAACCAGCTCAACTTCACCTGGTATGTGCGCGGCTATGTGACCACCAGCGACGGCGAAACCTCATACGGCAACGCCGTGAGGGTGGAAGTGCAGAACGTTGCGTGCGGCAGTGTCAGCACCTCTAACCCACCCGTCGCCTATAACACGGTGAAGATCGGAAACCAGTGCTGGATGAAGGAGAATCTGAAAACCAAAACCAGCTGGCTTGGAGTAACACTGACGTATAATGAGCAAACGTATGATTACGACACATCCTATTATTATAGAGGATCGGGTTATATGCTCCCGTATTCTACGTCAACCGGTACGTTACATCTTTGCCATTCATGGTCGGGCTATTATTATCGTGTAGACGAAGCCGGGTCAAGTTACCATACACCATGGCAATTGAATAATTTTATCCCGAGCAATATCCAAAGCATCTGTCCTGCAGGCTGGCACATGCCCAGCAAGGCGGAGTATGAATTGTTGGTTAAAAATGTCAACGGAGGAGTTCTGGCGTCTGGTTCTGCTGTTTCAAACAAGCTTCGCTACAGTTCCTCTACCTATTGGTCCAATTACGCCACAGCCACAAACAGCAGCGGATTCTCGGCACGGGGCGCGGGTGTGATTTTTTCTGGTCAACTTGTGAGTAATGTCAAGGGTCAGGCACGATTTGCAACTGCAACTCAAACTCAAACAAGCATTTCAAATGCTAATAATTACCCTCCGTTTAATTATTTCTTCGTGGATGCAAACAATGCGTATGTGGCCAGCTCCGGCAATAATGCCTATTACGCCATTTCAGTACGTTGCGTGAAAGACATTGTCGGTTTGTCGGTGACAATGTCGAGCGGAGAGACCTCAACCCAAACATTTACGGTGAGTGCCACCATTACCAATTCCTACAATTATCCTATTGTGGAGCGCGGTTTTGTGATAGAGGGGGTCTTTACGCCTGTGTCGTCCACCTCAAACAGCATATCCAAAACTATTACGCGCACCACAACCGGCAACACATATACGTATGCGTACGTGAAACTGTCGGACGGCAGTGTACACATCAGCAAGACGCGTGCGCTGAATTCATACGGTCAGGTGAATTGATGCGCGTGACTGAACAGCGAGAAAATCAAATCAAACATCATAAACACAATGTGCAATGATTGATTGATGAGAATAGTGTGTTTAAACAGGGGAAAGAGGCGGCTTTTATTTGCCGCCTCTTTTTTTGTGAGAAAGAAATGGCAACGTTGTGCCTTTTATGTTATCTTTGCCAACTAATTCCGAATATTATGGAGAAATCGATCCAAAAGAAAATAGATGTCTGGCTTTCAGACGATTATGACCAGAAAACACGCGGCGAGATTGCTCGTCTCCAGAAAGAAGACCCCGAGGCTTTGCAGGATGCCTTTTACCGCGACCTGAGTTTCGGCACGGGCGGACTGCGCGGCATCATGGGCGTGGGCACCAACCGCATGAACCGTTATACGGTGGGTACGGCTACGCAGGGACTTGCCAATTATCTTAAAAAAGTGTGGAAAGACGAGCCCGTCAGTGTGGTCATCTCTTACGACTCAAGGCTCAACAGCCGCGAGTTTGCCCACATTACCGCCGAGGTGCTGTCGGCGAACCGCATCCGGGCATTCCTGTTTCAGGAACTCCGTCCCACGCCGGTGCTTTCGTTTGCAGTGCGCCACCTTCATTGTCAGGCCGGCATTATGATTACGGCATCGCACAATCCCAAAGAGTATAACGGATACAAGGTGTATTGGCAGGACGGCGGACAACTGGTGCCGCCCCACGACGAGAATGTCATCAAGGAGGCCAACAAGATTACTTCGGTGAGGATGGTGAACTGGGAAGCCTGCCCCGAACTGATAACGGAGGTTGACCCCTCCACCGACGAGGCCTACCTTGAGCGGGTTTGTGCTCTCGGCATCAACCCTGCCGTGGCTTCCGGCGCCGACAAGATGAAGATTGTTTATACGCCGCTCCACGGCACGGGCATCACGATGGTGCCCGAGGCTCTGCGCCGCTTCGGCTTCAGCAAAGTTTCCATAGTGCCCGAGCAGGCACAGCCCGACGGCAACTTCCCGACGGTGAAGTCGCCGAACCCCGAAGAGAAAACCGCCCTCGAGATGGCGCTGGCATTGGCCCGTAAACAGAAAGCCGACCTTGTGCTCGCCACTGACCCCGACGCCGACCGTGTGGGCATAGCCGTGCGTGACGCTAACGGCGAAATGCAGCTGCTGAACGGCAACCAAACCGGCACGCTGCTCTGCTACTACTTGCTCTCGCAATATCAGGCCGCCGGCAAACTCAACGAGGATTGTATGGTGGTGAAGACCATCGTCACCACAGACCTCATCCGGCGCATCGCCCTCGACTACAACGTGGCCTGCGAAGAGGTGCTTACGGGCTTTAAGTATATCGCCGCCAAGATCCGGGAAGAAGAGGGGAAAAAGACGTTCCTGTTTGGCGGGGAGGAGAGCTACGGCTACCTCGTCGGCGACTTTGTGCGCGACAAGGATGCCGTGTCGGCATGCTGCCTCATTGCGGAAATGGCCGCCTACTACCTCGACCGCGGCCTGCGACTTACTGACGTGCTCGACGAGATACACCGCAGATACGGCTATTTCAGGGAGAGCCTCTATTCGGTGACGGAAACGGGCAAGGAGGGCGTGGCCAAAATTCGGAAGACGATGGAGAATCTCCGCCACAACCCGCCCAAAACGTTGGGTGGCAAGGCCGTGACGATTATGAACGACTACAAGGCAGGTCGCTCCTTCAGTTTCCGGCAAGAACGCAACGAACGCATCGATTTGCCTTTCTCCGATGTGCTGCAGTTCATCATGACCGACAACAGCAAAGTGACAGTCCGCCCGTCGGGCACAGAACCCAAAATAAAGTTCTATTTCAGCGCCGTTGAGGTTGACAACCGCAAGGTGGGACGCGAGGAGATGGAACAAAAACTTGAAGAGCATCTCGAAAAGATGAAAAAAGACATTCTGAAACGATAAATGTGAATTTAAAAAACTAAATATCTCGTAATGATCAACAAGAAATTAATAGATCCCAAAAGCATTGTGGTTGTTGGCGCTTCTTCCAACATCAACAAACCCGGCGGCAAGGTTCTGCTGAACCTCAAGAACAGTAATTTCAAAGGAACAATCTATGCCGTCAATCCCAAAGAAGATGAGGTTCAAGGCATTAAGTGCTACAAGCAGGTAGAAGACCTGCCGCAGGTTGACTGCGCCATTTTGGCTGTCGCCGCCAAGTTCTGTCCGCACACGGTAGAGGTGCTGGCACATCACAAAGAGACGGGCGGCTTCATCATCGTCTCCGCCGGCTTCGGCGAGGAGAACGAGGAGGGCGCACGCCTTGAACGCCAGATTGTAGATACCGTGAACAGCGTGAACGGCTCTCTGATCGGCCCCAACTGTACCGGCTTCCTGAACACGAACTATTGCGGCGCATTTGACGCCCCCATCCCGACACTCGACCCGAAGGGCGTGGAATTTGTCACGGGCTCCGGCGCGACGGCCGTGTTCATTAAAGAGTACGGCATCTCCAACGGTCTGACTTTCAGCAGTGTATGGGCTGTCGGCAACTCCGCCCAGATGGGCATCGAGGATGTGCTCGAACATCTGGACGAGACTTTTGACCCGGAGAAGAGCTCGCGCATCATCATGCTTTACATGGAGAAAGTCTCCAACCCTGCCAAGTTGCTGAAGCATTCCCGTTCGCTGATCAACAAAGGCTGCCGCATCGCTGCGGTCAAGGCCGGCAGTTCTGCCGCGGGCAGCCGCGCCGCCTCTTCCCATACGGGCGCGCTGGCCACTTCCGACGAGGCCGTGGAGGCCTTGTTCCGCAAGGCCGGCATCGTGCGCTGCCACAACCGCCAGGAACTGACTACCGTGTGCGGCGTGTTCACCTATCCCGAAATCAAAGGCAAGAATATCGCCATCATCACCCACGCCGGCGGCCCCGCCGTGATGCTGACCGACGTGCTCTCCAACAACGGCCTGGAAGTGCCCCATATCGAAGGACCTGCCGCCGAAGCCCTGCTCTCCAAACTCTTCAACGGCTCCTCAGTGGGCAACCCCATCGACTTCCTCGCTACCGGCACCGCCGAACAACTGGGCGCTATCATCGACGCCTGCGAGAACGACTTTGACAACATCGACGCCATGTGCGTGATCTTCGGCTCGCCCGGACTGTTCGCCAACTGGGAGGTCTATGACGTGCTGGACCAGAAAATCAGAACCTGCAAGAAACCTATTTTCCCGATATTGCCCTCCATCATCAATGTGAAGGACGAGATCCAGGATTTCATCACCAACAAACATCACGTCAACTTCCCCGAGGAGTGCGTGTTCGGCAACGCGTTGGCCAAGGTGGTCAACACGCCCAAACCGCAGCCCGAGACGGTGGACTTGCCCGAAGTGGACAAAGTCCGCATCCGCAAGGTCATCGACAGTTGTGACAACGGCTATATCGGTCCCGAAGCCATCACCGAACTGCTCGACGCCGCCGGCATCTCGCAGAAACGCATCCGCATTGTCGATCAGAAACAGCAGGCTCTCGACTTCGCCAACGAGGTGGGCTACCCGCTGGTGATGAAGGTGGTGGGCCCGCTCCACAAGTCAGACGTGGGCGGCGTGACCCTCAATGTGAAGAACATCGAAACCGTGGCCAGCGAGTTCGACCGCCTGATGGCCATCAAGGACACCTACGCCGTGGAGATGTACCCGATGCTCGACGGCACGGAGGTCTATATCGGCGCCATTCGCGACGAGAAGTTCGGACACCAGATCTTCTACGGTCTGGGCGGCATCTTCATTGAGGTGCTCAAGGACGTGCAGTCGGCACTGGCGCCCATCACGGCCGACGAGGCCAAGCAGTCGCTCACCAAGCTGCGCGGCTACAAGATCCTGCAAGGTGTGCGCGGCCAGCAGCCTGTCAATATGGACATTTACGCCGAACAGGTGGCAAGGGTCTCCGCACTGGTGATGGTCGCTCCTGAGATTGTAGAGATGGACATCAACCCGCTGCTCGGAACGCCTACGGCCGTCGTCGCCGTAGACGCCCGCATCAAAATACAGAAATAGGGCAGGCGAGACCCTCTTTACAAAGGTTTCCAATGCTCGAGCAGAGCATTGGAAACCTTTTTTCGTGCTAACTTCCGCAAAAAACAGATGGCAAGTTGCCGTAAGTGCATCAACTCAACCCTGCTTTTTGATCTTTTTCAAACAACTCGTCTGTCGTTATCTTCTCCTCCCAATAATCCATCAAGACATCTTTGTTTTTCATAATCCATTGCCTTATCTCATTGATTTGCGCAGTACTGATTCTGTTTTCCTGTTTCATAACCCCATAATCAAGAAAATATTGTTATCAGTTTTATGAATAATGGAAGTCCGGCAAAAACTGAAAGAGGGGAACTGTTCAAATCTCCAGTTTGTTGAGGACGCCGACCAGCACGATGATGTTGACCCTCTCCGAGGACGTTGCGCAAGTCGCCTCCTCTTCCATCATAAGTCGTAAGTCAGCCCTGGCAGGGAAGGCCTCGCAATATTCGGGCATCGGAGATGCCCAATCATTGGCGGCTCAAAGAGCCGCCAATGACCATAACCGACGGTGAAGCCGTCGGAGCAAGCCGCGCCCCGAGTCAAACAGAGCCTCGAAGAGGCTCAACATCGTAGAAAAAGAGAAAGAACAACACGCAACACGCTCTACATTCTACATTCGTGCGGCAGCCGTGGAACAGTTTCCGATTCAAAAACTGGTCGGCAATTAAAATCACTAGGAGATTTCTAAAAATAATTCATTGACATTCAAATAATTATTCGTATATTTGCGGCAAATTTGAATGGAAAATGAACGCAGAGAAAAGAGCATACAAAACACTTGGAAACAGAGGATTGTTTGACATGGAAGAGAACAAGTCAAAACTGACCTCATTGGGCAATCCGCTGGAGAGGCTGTTGAAAGCGGTTGACTTCGAGATGTTCCGCGAGACGCTGGAAACGGGGCTTTACAAGAAACGGATGACCAACGCAGGGGCAAGGCCGTACGACCCTGTGCTGATGTTCAAGGTTCTCGTGCTGCAGCGGATGTACAACTTGAGCGACGAACAAACTGAATACCAAATAATTGACCGCATGAGTTTCAGAAACTTCCTCGGGCTTGCAAGCGGCGACAAGGTGCCGGATGCCCGGACAATCTGGGCGTTCAAGGAGCAGTTGGTCAAGAAGAACATCTTCGACCTTCTTTTCTCGGACTTCGACAAGTTCCTGAGGGAGCGGAACCTGATTCTGAACCAAGGCGTGATTATAGACGGGAGTTTCGTGGAGGTGCCCCGTCAGCGCAACTCCCGCGAGGAGAACAAGGCGATAAAGGCCGGCCATGGCAATGAGTTGTGGTCGGGTGACGGGGAGAAGAACAAGCGCAGGCACA
>CAVIJD010000062.1:0-6338 GCA_963643165.1 bacterium
CTTACGTGGTGGCTGTGTGCGGCGACTCTGTCAGCGCACCGTCCAACACCGTGACATTCAGCACCCAACCCGACGGCATTGCAGACTATGTGCTGGGCCAGACCAAACTTTACCCGAACCCCACCAGCAGCAACGTGACCATCGTCAACAACAACTGCATGATTGAAAAGGTTGAGGTTTATGACGTTTACGGCCAGACCCTCCGCGTGCAGCAGGTGAACGGCAACAGTGTCGTGCTTCCTGCCGAAGAGCTTGCCGCCGGCATGTACTTCGTGCGAGTCATCACCGACAAGGGCACCATTGTGAAACCTTTCACAAAACGGTAGTCCGTAATACGAATAACCGAAAAGGGGAGGCTGAACGCCTCCCCTTTTTTTGTCGGGCAAACGATATTTTTTGTATGTTTGCCGCGTTTTAATTCAAAATGTGACCAATATGACAAATTTTATTAAAAAATCGGGAGAGAGAACAGCAAAAGTCGCATCTCTCAAGATAGTTTTTGCGGCGGTTGCTGTTTGTATATGGAATTTATCTACAGTTATGGCACAAGATATAAAATTGCAAAAACCGGAAACCGGGGGTGGTGCCCCTTTGTATGAGACGTTGAAAAACCGTCAGACGAACCGTACATTCTCAGGCAAAATGTTGTCAGACCAAGACCTTGCCAATCTGCTTTGGTGTGCTAACGGCATCAATCGCGAGGATAACGGCAAGCGCACGGCTCCGTCGGCACGCAATGCGCAGGAAATAGACGTTTATGTTTGCATAAAAGAGGGCGTTTACCTGTATGAGCCTAAAGGAAATGTGCTGAAGCAGGTTTCCGATGAAGACTTGCGTCCTGTCCTTTCCCCGCGAGGCGCTGACATGGTCATGTCGGCTCCGCTTACCTTGTTGTTTGTGGCCAATTATGAGAAAATGGAGGGCTTTGACGATGCCGGAAAAGAGTTCTACGGAGCTACCGATGCCGGTTATGTCAGCCAGAACGTTTATCTCTTCTGCGCCGCCAACAATATGAACACGGTGGTGATGGGCTCAATAGACCGCCCTGTGATTGCCAAAAAACTCAATCTGAAAGGAAAGGCAGTCTTGGCTCAGCCGGTCGGCTATGCAGACAGATAACCACACAAGAAGACTGTTGCTCGCGGCCGCGTTCGTATTTGCGGGCCTTGCCTCCGTTATGGGCCAGCAGCCTGCCGCGCGATACAGCAGCCGCTATCAGACGGTGTGCCTCGACTCGACGTTTGACCGCAATGTCAATGCCAGCCTCGCCCGCTACGTGGCGGCCCGAAAGGGTAGGCTGGACAAGAAAATGGGTGTCAAAGTAGGACGCACCGAGGAGGCTCTGTTTTCGTCATCTCCGCAGAGCAGCCTCTCCAACTTCCTGACCGACCTGCTGCTGGCACAAGCGCCGGCTTATGCGGGCGGCGGCAAGTGCGACGTGTCAATCCTCAACTTCGGCGGCATCCGGTCTTGTTTCCCCAAAGGCGACATTACCGTGGGGGACGTTTACAAAGTGTCTCCATTCGACAATTACATCGTGACCGTCACCCTCCGGGGAAGCGAGCTGCAACGGGTTGTTGACCGTTTCAGGTTCAACAAGATGAGTGCGGCCTATTCGGGGATGGAAATCCAGTTCCGCGACAATGTGCCCGAAAAGGTGCTCGTGGGCGGCCGTCCCATTGTGCCCGACAGCCTCTACGTAATGGCTACGCTCAACTTCATCTCCGAGGGCGGCGACGGCATCCTGTCAGACATAAACTACGAGAGCAGCCACTACACGCCGGTGGTCTTCCGCGACTTTATCTTGGCAGAGTTGAAGAATATGACCCGCAAAGGACTCGTCGTTTCCGGCAAAGAGGATGCGCGGGCAGTCAGCCTCGACTCGTCGGGAGAGTGAGACAATCGAACACTAATTTTTGTATTTTTGCCGCGCACCAAAAGTGCGCTTTTTCTTAACAACAATAACATTAAAAATAAAAGGATATGTCCAGCAGAAGAAAAGAACTGTTTCCTAATGTCACTGACGCAGAATGGAATGACTGGAAATGGCAGGTCAAGAACAGAATAGAGACCTTAGAAGAACTCAAACAGTACATCAAACTTACTCCGGAAGAGGAAGAGGGCGTTTCAAAATCATTACAGACCCTCAGAATGGCTATCACCCCTTATTATCTGAGCCTAATTGACCCCAACAACCCACATTGTCCTATCCGCCGTCAGGCTATCCCTACGGGAGCAGAGGTACACCAGTCGGCTGCCGACCTGTTGGACCCGCTGCACGAGGATGAGGATTCTCCCGTGCCCGGCCTTACGCACCGCTATCCGGACAGAGTGCTGTTTCTGATTACTGACCAGTGCTCGATGTACTGCCGTCATTGCACCCGCAGAAGATTCGCCGGCCAGCACGACTGCGAGTCACCGAAAGAGCGCATCCAAGGCGCTATTGACTACATCGCCCGCACCCCGCAAATCCGCGACGTGCTCCTCTCCGGCGGCGACGCTTTGATGGTGGGCGACAGCATGCTCGAGTCTATCATTCAAAGACTAAGGGCTATCCCGCACGTTGAAATTATCCGTCTGGGCACCCGTACGCCTGTGGTCTGCCCGCAGCGCATCACGGACGACCTTGTCAACATGCTCAAGAAATATCATCCGATTTGGGTCAACACCCATTTCAACCACTCTAACGAGGTGACTCCCGAGTCGGCTGCCGCTTGTGCCAAACTCGCCGATGCCGGCATCCCGTTGGGTAACCAGTCGGTGCTGCTCAAGGGCGTTAATGACGACACGACCATCATGATGGACTTGGTACACAACCTGGTCAAGATGCGCGTCCGTCCTTACTACATCTATCAATGTGACCTTTCAATGGGTCTCGAGCATTTCCGCACCCCGGTGTCTAAGGGCATCGAGATTATGGAAAACCTGCGCGGTCACACTTCCGGCTTCTGCGTTCCTACGTTCGTCGTGGATGCCCCCGGCGGTGGCGGCAAGATTCCCGTAATGCCGAACTACGTCATCTCCCAAAGTCCTAACAGAGTGATTCTGCGTAACTTTGAGGGTGTCATCACCACTTACACCGAGCCCGACAGCTATGAGCCTAACACGGCTTACAGAGGACACGACGAGATGAAAACGGAGGGCGTGGCTTCGCTCCTGCACGGCGACAAGATGGCCATAGAGCCTACGGAACTCGAACGCAGAAACCGTCATACGAAAAAATAACAAAGCATGCTATCCTTTGATAATCAGCGTAATTTCTTCCTTATTGCCGGACCTTGCGTGGTGGAAGGCGAAGAGATTACGCTGAATATCGCATCAGAGATAAAGAGGGTTTGTGAGGAGTTGGAGATCCCGTTCCTGTTCAAAGCCTCGTACAGAAAAGCAAACCGTTCGTCGCTTCATTCCTTTACAGGCATAGGGGATGAAGCGGCGCTTTCGGTTTTGGCTAAAGTGAAGTCCGTATTGGCCGTGCCTGTGGTCACGGACATCCATACCGAAGTGGAGGCGCAGCGTGCCGCTGACGTGGCCGACGTGCTCCAGATTCCGGCGTTCTTGTGTCGCCAGACCGACCTGCTGGTGGCGGCAGCCCGTACAGGACGTTATGTGAACATCAAAAAAGGGCAGTTCCTCTCGCCCGAAGCCATGCGCTTTGCCGTGGAAAAGGTGCGCGAGTCGGGCAACAACCGCGTGATGGTCACAGAGCGCGGGACCTCGTTCGGATACCAGGACCTTATTGTAGATTTCCGCGGCATTAAGGCGTTGCAGGAAAACCGCTGTCCCGCCGTGCTCGACTGCACCCATTCGTTGCAGCAGCCCAACCAGCCCAAAGGCGTCACGGGCGGCCGTCCCGACCTGATCGAAACCATAGCCAAGGCGGGTGTGGCGGTGGGCTTCGACGGACTGTTCATGGAAACGCATCCCGAGCCGGCCAAAGCCCTCTCCGACGGCGCCAACATGTTGCCGCTGTGCGAACTGAAGCCGTTGCTCGTGAAGTTGTTGCGTATAAGACAAGCTATCCTTTAGAAAACGGTCTGAAGATGAAACGCGAACGCTTCCATCTGCTCGTCATCGCACTGCTTGCCGTCATCGTCTATGGCAACACGCTTACCTTGAAATACGCCAGCGATGACCGTATGGTCATCCTCGAGAGCAAAAGCACGATACAGGGTGGCTGGCAAGGCATCAAGAGCATCTTCACCGAAGACACATTCAGCAGTTACTTCGGCAGCGGGCGTTCTATTGTGGCAGGCGGCCGTTACCGCCCAATGTCGCATCTTACGTACTTAATTGAATTTCAACTCTTTGGTCGTGAAATAAAAGAGAAAGTCGGGGATGTGGAGGACTTCCAGACACTCCACGATGCCCACAATGAGCAGTATTTCTCAAACTCGATGCTGCCCGTAGTCAACCATCTATTCAACATTTTGTACTACACGCTGCTTTGTATGCTTGTCTATAAAGTGCTGGCAAAGCTCTTCAGCCGTTATGAGGGCAAAAGCCGTTTTTGCTCATTGGCGTTCATCGCTGCCGTGCTGTTTGCCCTGCATCCCATACACACCGAGGCGGTGGCCAACATCAAAGGCCGCGACGAGATCTTTGCGATGCTGGGTGCTATGTTGGCATTGTGGTATAGCATGAAGTATGTTGACAGTCATCGCCTACGCTATGTTTTCGGCATTCTCGCCGCCATGACGTTTGCCCTCTTTTCCAAAGAAAATGCCATCACCTTTTTGGCGGTAATCCCGCTGACACTCTATTATTATGGGGCTGAAAGCAAACGGAAAACAGACTATCTTTTCACGCTGTTGCCGGCAGTGGCGGCAACGTTTTTTTTCCTTGCGGTCAGAAGTCACGTGCTGGGCGGCTTTATGCCTGAAGAGCAGACGCAGAACATACTGAACAATCCGTTCGCTTTCTCCACAAAAGCGCAGGAAGTGTCCACCGTTCTCATCACGTGGGGCATCTATTTCAGACTGCTGGTGTTTCCGCATCCGTTGACGCACGACTATTACCCGCATCAGATAGCTATTACCGACTTCTCAAATCCTCTAGTGTGGGTCATCCTGCTCTGTTGTGTGGCGTTGGTGGCATACACCGTGTTGAGTTTGAAAAAGAAAGGGGTGGTGGCATACGCGCTGGCGTTCTTTATGATCACATTTTCAATCACCTCAAACCTTTTGTTCAACGTTGGCACCTTCATGAATGAGCGTTTCTTGTTCATGCCGTCGTTAGGGTTTGCATTGTTGGCGGGCTATCTTTTCTACCGGATAGCGGTATCCTCATCCGTGGCGCTGCGGCGTGCCGGTTGGGGGGTGTTGTGCTGCGTTTGCGTTTTGTATGGGGTTAAAACCTTTACACGGAACTTTGTGTGGCACGATGACTATACCCTGTTCATCACAGATGTAAAGACTTCCGACAAGAGCATAAAGTGCAACATATCAGCGGGCGGCAGTTACTTGCAGATGTGGAAAAAGAGCCACAAGGCGTACGACAAAGAGATGGCATACAAGTACTTGCAGCGGGCGTTACAACTCGACAAGTATGCCGTAAACGCCTATTTGCTGTTAGGGGAGTTGATGTTTTTGGACGGCGACCTTGACGGCTCTCTTGCAGCGTACAACAATGTGACATTGATAGAGCCGGGCAACCAGTTGGCGGAGGACAACATCCGCAAGGTGATGCTGAAGCGCGAAGACAATGCGGTGAAGGGCATCAATGACATGTTGAACGAGGGTATGGAGAAACATGATGCCGCTCTTATTGACAAGGCATACCGTGAAATATGCCGTTATGTGGCGCAGCACCCTGAGAGCATCGTGGCATTGAATGTCAAGGCTAATGTGCTGGGGCGTGGCATGGGGCTGCTTGACGAAGCCATTGCGCTGTACCGGCAGATTGTAGAAAAGGATCCGACTTTTGCCAGTGCGTACGAGAACATGGGCATCGCATACGCCATAAAGCGCGACTTTGTGCAGGCAGAACAATGTTTGTTGCATGCACTTCAATTATTGCCCCACAATGACAACATCAAGACCAATCTCTATTTTCTCTATCAAGACATGGGTGAAACGGAGAAAGCCCAAGCCATAAAGCCCCAATAGAAGACTATTCTTCAGATTGAGGCCATATTGACTGAAATATAGGCTAAAATTTCAGCATCTAGCCAGGAGGAATCAACTATCGGTTGACGATTCTTGCCTCAATAAATTGAAAAATCAATCCAAAACACTCATGGCATCATAAGACAAATACGAGTATGGCCTGAGCAGTTTTATGACGGTGTGCGCCACGCCAGCGCCCACATAACGCTTGCGGTGTTTGAGCCTGTGGCGGCA
>CAVIJD010000063.1:0-5871 GCA_963643165.1 bacterium
TCTGAATGTCGTTGATCTGTGCGACAGAAGCCGTGCAACGGATGCGGTATTTCTTGCGGTTGAGGAGGAAGTAGGCATAGTCGATCATGAACGTGTCAAACAGACCGCGGCCTCGCGAGTCGGCGTTGCAAAGCGGTTCGGTGGCCCAATCCGGCTGTTTGAAAGCCCGCAACTTGAGAGAGAAACGCTCTCCGCTGCCGACGCCTTCTGCCGAGCCATTATAGTCGAACACGTTGCCCCATGCGTCCATCGTGTCGGAAGTGAGGGCGTATTTGCCGGCTACGGTGCGCCATTTGCTGTTGCCGAAACTGTCGTAATTGTAGTCGAAGGTCTGAGTGGTCATGTCTGAACCTCCGCCGCGCATCACTGCCAGCGACGTGCCCCAATCGTAGGTTTGCAGAGGAGAGTTGCCGTCATCGGTGCCGCTTGGATCGTAACTCTCCACCAGGTTAAGAATCTCGGTGAAATAGAAGTCGGCCCATGAAGAGGAAACGGTGTTGCGGATGCGTTGCTCTACAAACTCATGTTCCATATCCTCGTCAACGTAAGCGGCAAGGATGGGCTGGAGGTTCTCCCTGTTAATGTTGGTAATGGAGTAAGTCTTGCCCTGATATGTGCCGGTGATGCTGCCGGAAGCAAGAAGTAACTCGCGGTTGTAGTTTACGTCGTTAAACGTGATAGGCTGAAAGTCAATAGAGATGTCTTCGATGAAATCCTCATTGATAGTGGAGCAATCGCCATACTCCACACCCTTCCATTGGCCCACCTCAAAGAGGGTGGGGCGCAGGTCACCGGCGGTGGTAGCATCGCCGTCCACCTTCACACGATAGGCGTTACCGGTGGTAAGGTCTACGTAAACATTCATGTCGCCGGAAGATATGTTCTTGAAGATCTCCTGGTAGAGATGCTCGCGATACACTGTGCGGCTCTTAGGGTAGTCTATGTAGTTGTAGTCGGTTTCATAATCGGTGTTGCGACCTTTGCTTGCATCCTTCACATTCTGTCTCTGCTCTTTACTGTCGCTCTCGTTGGAATAGCGATAGCGCACGCCAGTTATCTTCTCGCTGACAGACACAATGCTGTGAACGTCGGAATGGAACGTGCGCGGCTCGGGATTCTGCTTGCGGAATACATCACGGATGAGATAGGCCGTAACCTTCTTCTGCTCGTAGTCGTAACCAAACTTAATGCCGAAAGCGCTCTCCAGTGCGTCGATGAGGGTGCTCACGCTCTCTTCGGGGAAGTTATCGGAATTGGCATACATGTTCAACACATTGGCCGAAATGCTATATGACGTAATAGTGGACTCCAGACTGATGCTTGCAATAGAGTCGTTGCCCACCACCTTGGTCTGTCCGTCGATGTCGAACGACTCCACACTCTTGGCCACCGGGTCCTCCAGTTCAAACTGTCCGCCACACCCGCGACTTGACAACCATCTGTTGATGTCCTCAAGGGTATTAAAGAATGGCGTGTCGGCAGAGCCATGCGCAATGTCGGTGTCGTATTCGCATTTGGTTGTGAAGAACACAAGGTGCTTAAAGTCCTCTACAGCCATCAGTGCCGACTTGTCGAACGATACACCGAGATATTCAAACAGACAATCGAGGAAATAGAGCACATAGAAACAGATACCCGACTGCGGACGGTCGGCATCCAACACCCAATAGGGCGACTTGTCTTCATAGAGATTGGTGGAATCCTTCGACTGCACCACATCGTCCGACGTGTTGCCGTCGTCATCAAGCCCATAATGCTTATAGCACACACGGGCATTGCAGAATTTGGCGGGCGAGGCTCCCGAATAACGGGTACTCCCGCCATAGGCATCGCTGACGTTGATAAACGAGGTTTCGCGTTTGGGAATGATGACCGAGCCATCGGAATACCGACGTATGCTCTCCTGTACGGCCACCTGTTTGCTGCCCGTCACCTTGCACACGGCGGGATAGGAGAAGCCGAGGGCTTGCGGCTGAATGGTGGACGTGAGTTCATCGTCCTTGTCGGAATAGACATCGGTGTCGCCTTTCTTGCCTTCGTACTTTATCTTGGCATGATACTTATAGCGAATGTTTATCTTCACGTCGCCTATCTTCTCGCCAATCTTCAAGTCCTGCTTGTCGGCATCGGGAATTGGAACATCCTGGCACTGAAGGTCGCCAATCAGGTCATCGAAAGACTGCGTGCTGGCATCAACGCTGACAGACAATGTTCCGTTCACCTCCTCGTCGTCGCTCATTACAGCCGTGCCGCTGGCGAAAGGCACACCGTCGGCAATGATCTGCATCGGCATGTGTTCGTAGGACACCGGGCGAAGGTCGCTCTTTGCATCGTCGATGTTCTTCAGTATATGTCGGTTGCCCTCAAGTGGAATTTCTACCGGGTAGGAAAACATCTCGGTGTCGTTGAAGAGCGGGTTTTGCAGTTCAACGCTGATGTCGAAATCGTCGGCAAGTGTGAGCGGTTTGCCGTTGGCCAGGATAGTGAGTTTACTGTTCATTGTCGGTTATGGGTTTGAGTTGTGCGTTGCCTTCGAGATAGATGCTCTGTCCGTTGCGGGCATAGACAATGGTGTCGCCTGTGGCTTCGATGCGGCAGTAGCCTGTGGCCGTGACGGTGCCTCCTGTGGCATGGCAAGTGACGGAGCCGTTGAGCAGGGCGCGGCATGAGCTGTTGAGCGTGCTGCGGTTCATGGCTACAGCGTCGCCCTTAAGGATGGTGCCAACGGAATAGTCGAGCAACGTGACCGATGCGCTGTCGCTACGGACGTTTACGACGTGTGCATGGTCGTGAGCCACCACTCGGGCCGTGCCGAGGACGTAGGCTTGCGCGTCGCCATAGATATGCACTGGTGTGGTGCTGTCGCAGACGAGGACGCGAACAAAGCTCTTTGCGTCTTCGGGACAGAAGTTCATGTAGATGCCGGCCTGCATCATCTCCTGCTTGATGTCGGGATAGATGGTGGGCAGTTCGGCGAGAATGATGTCGGCAAACTTGCTCTCGGTCACGTCCTGCCAGTTGGTGCGCCATGTGGCCATCATCTGGCTCACGTTTTCCGATGCGAGCATCTGCTTGTAGCCCTCGGCACACGCCTCCCGTTCATGGCAGGCACGTGTGCAGATGGCTTTCAGTCGGGTGTAAGGGTCTTGCTGTGTCATGCGCCTATCTCCTCTTCGTTTTTCATCAGGATGGCCTCGTAGCCCTGCAGCTCGTCTTCCTTCACGATGTCGGAATAGTCGGCACGGAGCGTTGCGATGCGCTCACGGATGCCTTTGATGCGGGTCTTGCTGGCCTTCTTGTCCTTGCGGCAGATATACTTGATGAGTGCGTCGGCTTCGGCCTTGTGTTTGGCGGCTGCGTCGCGCTGTGCCTTTACTTCCGGTCGGTCGTTGGCAATCTTCTCGGCTACCATGTCGGCAAAGCGAGGGTCGCGTGCCAGGGCCTTCTCATAGAACGGCTTGAACTGCGTGCGCAGGTCTTGCGGTGCCGATGTAAAAGTCTTTTCAACGTAGGCGATGTATTCGGGGTCGCCGGTGCGCTGGCTGAGACGGAGGTAGACTTCGCCCATCTCGCGGTCAACGTCATTGTAGATGGCAGGGAGGATGTCGCTCTCAATCTCGGCGGCACGTGTGGCGAGTTCGGCTATTTCGGCTTCAGTGTAGACCGTTGTTCCGGCCTTCTCGTTGGCTTCTGCCATCGTCTTTGCCTGCTCTGCCTTCGACGACATTTCGTTGCGCAGTTCGCGGACGGTATTTACTCGCTCCTGGAGGGCTGGGGTGAGGAAGGGACGAATCTGTGTGAGGTGGGGCATGGTGGCTGCGATGCTTTCGCCGTTGGGGTTGGCCACGATGCCGCCATAGGTAAGCGGCTGCACGGAGAAGTCGGGTTTTACTTCAGGGAAGAGTGAGTTTTTTGTCTCTTCAAGTATGCGAGCCTTCTGCTGTGCTGCGTAACTGGCCTGCTCCTGCTTGGTGGGTCGGCCAACGTGACGACGGATAGGGTCGGAATTGGTGAGGTCGGTCACTTGCAGGAACGTAACCATCTGCTTCATGCGACGGTGGTAGTCGCGGAAACGTCGGCAGTCACGGACGAACGGCATGGCTTTGCCTTTCTCTTCAAGGAGCGAGAGCGCGGCCTCGAATGCTTCCTTCTGCGAGGTGGTGAGCATCCGTGCGCCGAGCGCCGGAATGAGTGCCTGTAGGATTTCTTCTTGTGTCATATTGCTTGCTCTTTTTAGTAAATCATTGGTGAAACGAAAATCTTGCTTCCCGGTCGGTTGTTCTTGTAGCCTTCGCCCTGCGGGGGTTCGGGTTTGCCGGTGTTGTCAACGGTAGGCTTTTCGGCCAATTTTAGTTCATCTTCGCGTGTCTTCAGCATGGCTTGGAGGGATGTACGGAGGGAGATGGCATCGTCGTGGGCTGTGGCGCGGGTCTGCTTGTCGAAGGCGATGACGGAGGTGCGCTCCACCAAGAGGCGAACCATGAGGAGGGTGGCCTTCTTCATTATCCGTTTGTCGCGTTGCTCGGTGCTTTGGCGCAGTTCGGTCAAGAGGTCTTCACCGATGAAGTCGGCAATGTATTCGTCTTGGATGAAATGAAGGTCGGGAAGCAGACGGATGAACTTCTCGCGGTTGTCGTAGATGTCGACGTACTGTTGAAGATTCTGTGCTGTCGGAATGAGCAGGTCGGAGTGGAGGTAGTAGTATTTGGATTGTTTCCAAAGGTCTACTATTTCCTTTTCGGGCGATGTGGTTTCCTCTTCGGTTTCGGTTGCTTCATCCTTCACTTGCTCTGCCCAATATTCGAGGCAGACGAGCAGGGTGTTGAGGGCAATCATGGCTTCCTTATGGAATGCCGACACGCCCTTGTCGAGGAGTTTGGAGTCGGCAGCATCGTAGTCGTTGCTGCTGGCTACGTTTACACCGGAGGAGTTGATGCTGATGGCCTGCTGATAGAGGTAGCGCGACATGGCATCGTTGGCTATCATGCGCTGTGCGTTGAGCAGGAGTGTTGCCCACGCATCGTTGGTATGTTCGCCGTTTATTACCTTCTGGTAGAAGTCGCCGGCATCGTTGATGTAATACTCGCACAGTTTGTCGTAGAGAGCCGTACCGAGTTTGTCGCGGAGAAAGTCTTTTTCCGAGTTGTCGAGAATGCCCTGGATGAGCATCACGTCGTCGACTGCATTGCTTGGCAAATGGAGCCGTAGTTCTTCGTTGGTTGAGAGTATCATTGTTGTGTTGTTTTTATGTAGGTTGGAACATTGAAGATACTTATCCTATGACATAGGAATAGGCATTGCTGCGCATGAGGAATGAGCATTGCTGTGTATGAGGAATGGTAATCACTTATTTTAAGTTTCGCCCGAAACATTTCAAGGTTTCGCGCGAAACTTGTTTTACCCTTGCGTAGTCACTCCAGTTTTTGAGTTGTCAAGCGTGGTCAAAACTTCGCGGTCAATCTGCCAGCAGAGGTGCTTGTCCCATTCGTTGAACTGCGCCACTACTTCAAGCGGACGAATCATCAGTTGCTGAAGCGGACAGAACTGAATCTGCTTTACGAGGAAGCGCTCACGCAGGTCGGTGCCGCCGCTTGATGTCGCGTCGCCGGGCGTGTTGCCGATGAGTTTCGAGTCAAGGCCCATAGCAAAGAATATGATACTGCTGATTTCCTGCAGTTCCGTCTTGTCGGCTTTCGCCTGGTCGTTGGCCTTCGTCTCAATCTCCACGATTTCCCATGCCTTATGCTCCTTGCCGTCGGGACCGGTGAAGATGGCAGAGATGAGCGCCTGTCCTGCGTTGTCGGAATTGGATAGCCAGTTGTTGATGTCGGTGAACACTTGGTCTTGTATCTCGGCAGGAGTCTTGCGGTG
>CAVIJD010000064.1:0-5865 GCA_963643165.1 bacterium
TAACTCGTTCCGGCACTGTTGGTGGCGTATGCCCGCACATAGTAGGTTCCGGTGGTAAGCCCCGTGAGGTTGCAGGAATAGTTGCCCGTAGTGCCTGTGGCGGTGACTTTGGTGTCGGCAACCGTTGGGTTGGGCGAAGTGCTGTAGCAGACGCCGCGCTCGGTGACGCTACTTGTGCCCTGTGCCTCCACAGTGGCTGTGGCTGTGGCTGTGGCAGAACCACATGTAAACGTTGCTGTTGTAGCGGTTGCAGTACGCACGGTAGGCAAGCCTTCCACGTCTCTGAGGCAACGGACAGAGTAGCCATTGCTTTTGCTGTAATTGTCACGCTCCATACTGGCAACATTGTAACTGAGATACCGGCAATACGCATTGTTGTTGCTGTAATGGGTAGAACTCCAGAAATACGCGTTATTTCCAAAATTGCTGTAACTGGCGTTGTAGAGGCCGGCCGGAACGGCTGAAAAGCCTGTGGCGTTGTTGGCGGAAGTGTTGTTGCCCACCGCACAGTTGTTTGCACTGCTGTTCCAACCTGTGGTGGAGGCAAGCGCCTTGGCAATGTATGTACTGGTTTCGCTGCATAGATATTGGAGTTGGTTGTTCACGTAGGTGGTTAGCGTGGTCCACTCTGCGTCGCTCGGCAGGTGCCAGCCCGTAGGGCAGATGCCCTGCACGCCTGAAGGATTGGCATTGTCGCTGGCGGCGCCGTGCATCACGGCAGCCCAGTTGTAGAGCAGCCCGAATGTGCTCACGATGGTATTGTCATCCTCGGGATAGTAATAATGGGCATCGGTGGCGCTGGTGGTTGAACCTAAAGTAATGGCCGTGCCGTCGCTGTACTTGGTGGTGCGCAGGTTCTCCTTCATCCAGCACTGGTTGCCAATCTGTACGGTATGATAAGTATTGTTGTCAGCATCCGTCAGCGTGGAGGTGCCACAGGTAAAGGCGCCTGCCGTAAAGGTCATTTGCGAGCCGTAGGCGGTGCCTCTGCTGTTGGTTGCGTATGCACGCACATAGTAAGTGGCGCCGGGGGCAAGACCGGTGAGGTTGCAGGTAAAGGCGCCCGTACCGGAGCCCGCGCTCTTGTGTTCGCCGGAGATGTCGGGATTGGTGGAGAGCGAATAACAAACACCGCGCTCGGTTACGGCATTGGCGCCCTGGTTGGAGACATTGCCGCCCAGTGTCACCGTATTGGAGGTGATGTTGGAGGGGGTGCTGGTAGTAACCACAGGCTGAGAGAGCGTTGTAAAGGAGACCTCGTTGCCGTAGGCCGTGCCCTCGTCAATAGTGGCATAGGCGCGCACATAGTAGGTTTTGCCGTCGGTGAGGCCGGCAAGTGCGCTGGTGAAAGAGCCCACGCCAGTGCCGTCGGTGGTTTTGCTGTCGTTAACCGTGGGATAGTGAGAGGTGCTCCAGCAGACGCCGCGGGCCGTCACAGGGTGCGCCGAAGAGGTAACCCTGCCGCCGCAGGTGGCCGTGTAGGCATTGATGCCGCTCACCGCATTGGTGGTGAGGTCGGGCAGATTGGCCGAGAGTGTAGTGAAAGAGACCCTGCTGCCATAAGAGACGCCGGCGTGGTTGACGGCAAAAGCCCTCAGGTAATAGGTAGTCATAGGCTGCAGGCCGGTAATGACGGCGGTAAAGCCATCGGTGGCGGTATCGACCGTCATAATATTGTCCGCAATGGTGGGATAGGCGCCGGTGCTCCAGCAGAAGCCCTTGTTGGTAATCTGGCAGCCGCCGTCGCTGCTCACCGAGCCGCTTACGGTAACGGAGGTTTTGGTTCTTCTGTTGGTATCTACCGCATCGGTAACAACGGTAGGGAGAGAGCATGTCTGGGTGGTGAAAGAGAGCACATTGCCCAATGAGATGCCGGCGGCATTGGAGGCAAAAGCGCGCACATAATAGGTTGTGTTCATATCCAAGCCTGAAACGGTAGCACTGAAGGTTTCCGCAGTGGCATACACAGTCCGGTAGGTGCCGAATGTGCTGGAAGTGCCGTAATGGAAGCCGCAGGTCACTTGAGTGGCGCCGCCGTCAGACTGCAACTGGCCATGCAGTATGGCAGAAGAATCAGACAAGTTGGTCACGGCGAGGGTTGTCAAGGTAGGCAACGTACACATCTCGGTAGTAAAGCTTACGATGGTGCCGTAGGCCGTGCCCACACTGTTGGTGGCGTAGGCCCTCACATAGTAAGTGGTGTTCATCGTCAGGCCCGTGAGGTCGCAAGTGTAGCTGCCCGTAGTGCCCGTGGCGGTTACTTTGCTGTCGGCAACCGTAGGGGTTTCGGAAGTGCTGTAGCAAAAGCCGCGCTCAGAGATGTCAGAGCCGCCGTCAGAGGTGACATAGCCTTGGCAACTTGCCGTAGAGGTGGTCACCAATGAAACCGTGCCCGTAGTTACCGCCGGTCTGGTGGTGGATGGAACATTGCCGCCATCCACAATGTCTTCCAGCGTTTCGATACGTTCATTCTGTGCTGCTATGGTATTTTGCAGGGTGTTGACCGTGGTCTGGAGGGTGTTGATGGTAGCCTGCATATTGTTCTGCATTGTGGTCATCGCAGTCTGCATGTCAACAATAGTATTCTGAAGGTCGCAGATGTTCACGGTGGGGCAGTTGCTGTTGCTCACAAAGCCGCTGTTGTTCGTCAGCTCGCCTGTTGTGGTCGGCACGTTGATGTTGATGCTCTTGTTTGCCGAGGCGTTGGCGGAGAACGTGCCCACGGCGGCGCCGTTCTGCTGGATGGTCAGCGTGGCGTTGTTGGCCGCCGCCGGGATGCTCGGTTTGTTGGTCAGGTCGGCATAGTTGCCCGTGGTGGCCACTGTTGACAACGCAGGTTTGTTTACTATGTAAGCATTGGAAGAGCTGTTGGTCTCGAGCCAGTTGGCCTGTTCTTGCACAAAAGCAGAGCCGGCCGAGCCGTTCTTGACGATGAAGTTTTGGCCGTCAGGATACTGTGCCGAGGTGATGGTCACCTGCGTGCGCATGGTGTCGAGGGCGGTAATCGTCACCACGGGGCTGTAGCCGTCTTGTCCGGCAGGGCCTTGCTCGCCCTGAAGCCCGCGTTCGCCCTGCAAACCCTTAGGACCCTGCTCACCTTGCGGACCGGCAGGACCCGTGGCACCGACAGGGCCTTGCTCACCTTGAGGACCGGCAGGGCCTTGAGGCCCCATGGCACCGTCTTGTCCGGGCACACCCTGCGGGCCTTGCGGACCGGCAGGACCTTGCGCACCCGCAGGACCGGCAGGACCTTGAGGACCCGTGGCACCATCCTGTCCCGCAGGACCTCTTACACCTTGCTCGCCTTGCTCGCCCTGCTCACCTTGCGGACCGGCCGCGCCATTCATCACTATAAATGTGTCCATGGCATTTGCCGTTGTGATAATCACTTGATAGCCGTTCGTCACAGCGTTCACCCTCACAGAAGGCGAAACGCCGGGTATGCCCTGTTCGCCTTGTTGTCCTTGTGGACCTTGCAGACCCTGCGGACCACGGAGCGTTTCTCGTTGAGCGGGCGTAAGGTCAGCAAAAGTCATCGTACCATCTGCGCCGGCAGGACCTTGCACACCCTGAGGACCTTGGGGTCCTTGCGCACCGATTAACGAGGCGAGGAAGTCGGCCTCCGTGCCCGTATGACCGGCATTGAGCCAAATCTGGTAGGCAGACTGACCGGCTGCGCCCGTGGCGCCAGTTGAGCCGGTTAAGCCTTGAACACCTTGAGGACCCACCAACGAGGCGAGGAAGTCAGCCTCCGTGCCCGTATGACCGGCATTGAGCCAAATCTGGTAAGCCGAAAGACCGGCTGCGCCCGTGGCGCCGTCTTGTCCCGCAGGACCTTGAGAACCCGTAGCGCCTTGCGAACCTTGCGGTCCTTGCGCACCAATTAACGAGGCGAGGAAGTCAGCCTCCGTGCCCGTATGACCGGCATTGAGCCAAATCTGGTAAGCCGAAAGACCGGCTGCGCCCGTGGCGCCGTCTTGTCCCGCAGGACCTTGAGAACCCGTAGCGCCTTGCGAACCTTGCGGTCCTTGCGCACCAATTAACGAGGCGAGGAAGTCAGCCTCCGTGCCCGTATGACCGGCATTGAGCCAAATCTGGTAAGCCGAGAGACCGGCAGGACCCGTGGCACCATCCTGTCCCGCAGGACCTCTTACACCTTGCACACCCTGCAGACCTTGCGGGCCGGCAACGCCGTCAGTGCCGTTGGCCACAAAAAACTGATGGTTGCCATTGGCATCTGCAACAACCACAAACGTTCCTGTAGGAGTAGTAGTGGTGGTAATGGTGGGCGAGACGCCGTCTTGTCCGGGCACACCCTGCGGGCCTTGCGGACCGGCAGGACCTTGAGGTCCCGTGGCGCCGTTCTGTCCCGCAGGACCGGCAGGACCTTGAGGACCCGTAGCACCATCCTGTCCGGGCACACCTTGCACACCCTGAGGACCTTGGGGCCCTTGCGCACCAATCAACGCAGCCAGGAAGTCAGCCTCCGTGCCCGTATGACCGGCGTTGAGCCAGATCTGGTAAGCCGAAAGACCGGCGGGACCTGCACCGTTGCCCGAAGTGGCGGCATACAAGGCATACGGCACGCTCAGCAACTGCTGCGTGCTCACCACACTGTAGTTGATGCCGCCGTCGGGGTCAACCTCCGACTTGAGGTAATAGGGACCGTTGGCCCAGTCGATGTCGGCAAACGTGCCCGTCTGGGCATTGCCTGCGCCCAGTTCGAGGGTCATCAGGCCGTTGGTGTTGGTGGTTGCGGTGTGCGTCTCCGTATAGACGGTTGCACCCGTGGCAGCACCCTGCAACACGGAGAGGCGGACGCGCACTTGTTGGTTGGCCACCAGGCTGTTGCTGGCATTGCGCACCACCGCCTGGTAACTCATCTTCTGCGGCGCCTGCGCATAAAGGCAGAACGCAAGCAGAAACATTGCGATTGTTGTAAATAGTTTTTTCATGCTTTTGTTATTTATTTGAGACTTATTTTTAGAATTTCACCTTCACTATCTTGAAAGTCTTGAGCAACGTCTTGTTGTCCATCACGCGCAGCTGGTAGGTGGCGGAGGGGTATTGCTCCAAATCGATTTCTGACTCCAAGGTGCTGACCGTAAACAGGCGCAGCAGTTGACCGTTGGCGTCATAAAGCTGGGCGGTGAGGCCGCCGTCGGGGATGGCATAGTTGGCAATACGCAACCGCACGGCCTGGCGGGTTGGGTTTGGAAACACTGTGGCGTCCAAGGTGATGCCCGGGTAGTTGTTCACCCCTACCGTCTGGATTTCGTAGGGTTGCTGCACGCCCTCAATGATGTAGCGGCCGTTGCCGTCGGCTTGTTGCACGGCCGTTTGGCCCACCGTGTAGGTCATGGAGCCGCCGCTTCCGGCAGCCGTGCCGCCGACGGGCACAATGTCGGCCTGCGCCATAAGAGCCCCTGTGGGCAGCAGCAATGCGGAAAAAAAGGTAATTGTTTTTCTCATAATAACTTTTTATTTAGTGAAATAATCTTTCAATGAAAATTCTGGAACACCCAATGGCTTGGGACTGAATGCTGCCACAGTGGCACACATCATGCGCCGGGGCCACAAGAAAGCCCTCCCGCAACATAGTTCGGGTAGATTTTTTGGAAAAAAAGGAAACGGCAAGACTTTCCGCCGTCGGCAAGCCAACGGGTTATATATATATATATGAAAATCAATAGGTTAGAAATATTTATCGCCATAAATCATGCTCACAATTAACGAGGTGCAAGTATAGCAATAATTTCTGAATGTTTTTAACACCGCATTGTTGAATGTTGAATGTAGAGGCATTCCTCATTCCTCATTCCTCATTCCTAATTCCTCATTCCTAATTAAGTCTTACGTCAGAAC
>CAVIJD010000065.1:0-5806 GCA_963643165.1 bacterium
TCTCGCCGGCAGTGAGTCCGCAAGCAGCATTGATGAGTGGATAGTTTTCCATATTGATGTTATCGTTTTGGGTTTTGGATGTTGGGTTTTGGGTGTCGGGTGCCGGGTCTCTCTTTATTGGATCCGCTTCATTGTTGTAGAGAGCGAAGGCACGCTGCACTACTCCCATGAAGTCGGCCTGTCCGTCAACGAGAATGCCCTTCACGTCCTCGGCATTGAATACCTTGCCGTGCAGATGCTCGTCGGTAGCATGCGGACAAGCCTTCAGTACGTCGGCACGAAACTCCACACCCAGTGCGGCAAGTTCGCCGACCAACTGCTCGGAGTTGCCATCATTGGCAACGTCACGGAATGCCTTGTTCTTGTCGAACGACTCAGGGTCGTACAGTTCGTGGTAGGTCTCGTTGCTGTAGGCATTCGTGCTGCCGTCAGCCTCAGTATAGAAAGCCGCCATTACGCCTATGCAGCCGATTTCGTCCTTCGGGTGCATATAGTAGCGCTCGTCGCAAAGCGAAGCGAGATACATTCCTGCGCTGGCACACATTCCGTCGATAAATGCAATGACCGGCTGACCGAGTGAGCGTGCGTAGGTGATGGCCTGCTCATAATCGTTCTTTGCCCATGCCGAGCCGCCAGGAGTGTTGATGATGAAGACGTGACCGCGGCAGAGCGGATGATTAGCTGCTGCAATCATCATGTCGCGATGGTCTTTTGAACCATAAGAGCAACCTGCGCCGTTACGAGTGATAGGGCCGTCGATGGTCAATACTGACACGAACGGGAAATCTTGCTCTTTTTCGTATGACAAAGCCCAGTTGCCTTTCACGTGCGCTCCATCCTGTGAGATTTGATATTCCTCCGGGAAATAGGCATTGCCTTCCTCGTCGTTGGCCATAACATATCCGCTGCGCTTCTCCGGGCGAACAAATGCGGCGTGTGCATTCAGATTCTGCTCGAATGCTTTGCGGATGCCATGCACGAAGTCGGGCGACACCATCCATTTCTTCTCCGTAAGAATTTCGTAGAGTCCTTTCATTATGTTGTGTTTTGTGTTGTGTTATCCTGAAAAGTTTTTTACCTTTCTGTATGCAAAGGTATATAAGGAAGTAGCCGAGAAGCGGACAAAAATAGCCGGTATCTTCACAGGCACCGGCTCCAAAATGTAAATCTGAACAGTCAAATTAGGAAATAAAAAAAACGTTGTATGTATAATTTTATTCTGATATAATCTTAATGGCGTTACTCATGCTCTTCAAGGAAATGACCGATGACACCGATACAGAACTGTCGCTCGTGGTAAAGGTGGGATTAAACAGAAATGTTCCGGGACAGGCATAGCAGATGTAGCGACTGCCGTCGGACGTTTGCAATACCACATGACAATATAAACCATTAAGATTTTTGTGTGCTTGACGCACCAAATCGGGGTTCTGTGTAACAGAAACGGTTATTTCGTGGGTGTAAACCGCTCCATTTCCGTCGATGTTGGAAGTTACCTTTGCCGATATACTGTCGGCAATCATATCATCTTCGCCAGATGTGGCAATATGCAAGACTGGCGTGCCAAAGGTGCAACCACTGACAGTCTGTTGCTGTGCCACATTAAAGGGTACGGGAATTTTCACGCTGTTGGCGGCATAAATATATGCATCAACTACTCCTTCAAGATATGTTTCTTTGCAATTTTCGTTCATAAAAGTAATGTCGGGGAATTATATATATTATTTAATATCTATTAACCAGTCAATTAACACAGATAAACACTTATGCCTTATATCCATGTAATATCACCTACGGGGATGCGATGTTCTTTTTCGTCGACGAACTGCATATCAGCGCATGAATAAGCGGAGAAATGCGCATGTTCGGTGCGCATCCATCGGGAGATAACCCGGCGCAAGGAATCCATCTCTGTTTCGGTGGGATCAATACCGTAGCGCATAAGAAAACGCTCCAGCATGGCCACCTGACTACGAACTGTTATGGCGCTGCCCGACGTACAAAAATCAAAGGTGGCCAGCACCCATTCAACGACAGTACGTTTGAACTCTGTATTGAGCATAACGGTAAGTTCGCGCATGCCTTCGACTGAAAGATTCCATGTCGGTGTAATATGCCGAATGGTATCAACAACCACAACTTCCGATGGAAGTTTGATGCAAAGATAATCTTCTTTGTCGGTTTTGACGTAATCAGTATGTCCGTTCAGTTGCATCACCTCTGCGTAGGACAGGGGGCGATGATGGTCTCGTTTTACCTTGACTTGCCCACCCAACGGCGCACGCCCGTGCAACATATTCTGCCACTGCTGATGCGAGAAACACTGTTGACTGACTCGCTGGGTAATGGCGGAAGCATTGGAGATGTTGTTGCGCAGGACGTGATATTCCGGCACAAAGGGGCTGAACACCACAGGTTCGTCGGCTGCAAGCACGTTTGCCGGGTCGCGGTGGCGAAAAAACTGGCACCGCGTGGTGGGGAGGCGGAGGTAGATGTTGGGCATGGTGGGGTTATATTTCTTCGTCGATTCTTTTCTTTGCGTAATTGGCTATGTTTTCCTTCGTGCCGTCGAGATGCGTATTGAATGCCGCGAGGTAACGGCGGCAACGCTCTACGCCATAAAGATTCAATGTGACATTTATCAAATATTTGGCCATATCCTCATAAGCGAGAATTAGAACGGTCATTATCTTCCGGTCTTTGTCTTCCATACACCGTCATCCTTTCTTTTTCTTCTTGTAACTGTTCATAACAGCTTCTGTGATGGCAAAGTCATATTTGATTGTTGACCGTAGCTGTTGGCCCTTTGCATCCTTGGGCATGGCCTTTTTCAGTTTCTCGACTTGCGATGCAGGCAGTTTAGAGAGGAGCAATGCCCCGTTGATGTATGCACCGCCAGTGTCGGAATGGCTGATAAACTCCGGTCCGAAATCCTCTCCAAAGAACTGGTTCAGGGCGGCAAGATAGTCGCTCTCGTCATATATAGGCGGTGTCGGGTGCAGTTTACGGTATTTTTCAGTGTACGTCTTTAGTCGTTTGGCTATATACTCGTTGATAGAATCGGAATATTCAAAGTACAACTGTGCGGAAGGCGACTTCTCGTCGTTAGACCGCGAAGACCGGAAGAATCCGCGCAGCTGAGTCAGTACGTTCTGCACAGCGTCGAACTGCCGGAACTCAATCTCGTTGTCGAAGATGTCGCGCATGTCGGCGCGAATGTCAACCAATATCGACTCCAACATATCCGACAGGAATGTGATGCTGTCCAGACGGCGGGCAAGTTTGTCCACACGTTCCCGAATCCCTTCGCGCCGATAGTCTACAAAATATTTCAACAGTTCGGAGAAAGCGTAATGTTCTTCCGTCACCTCAGAATGAATATTCGTCTGCACGATGCTCTGATACATGATGTCAGCCAACTTGCGGTCGTGCTGCTGGACCGTGCGCAAAATGTTTGACATTTCCGAAGAGCCGGCACGCAGGCGGGATGCCGACTGTACGATACGGTTGCGGCGGCCTACGGCATCGGAAAAATCGGGATTGGCGAAAAGTACAGACAACGTGTCCGCATACTTGTCGGTTGGTACATCTTTGAAGTCAAACGTGTAGAATGTCGGTTGCTGCAACACGCTTTGAGGAACCGCACGGGAGGTTTTGTTTTTACTCATAGGATAACTTATTTATCATAATAGAGATTAGCGAAAATATATCTACCGCATATCGCCGTCTCCGGCAATCACGTTACGGGCTTTGCGCGAAGCGAGTTTTGCCAGGTTTTCGTTGGCCACATCTTCGAGCGACACGCCCATGACGTGAGCAAGACCGGCAGTCTGCCACAAGATGTCGCCAATCTCCGAGAGCATCAGTTTTCGTTCCTCGTCGGTGATGTTCCAGGTCTGCGTATGGGTAAGATCGCCGCGCTCGTTACGATCGTGGACGGATATGAAGAGTTTGCCTTTGCGCATGTGCTTTCCGGCTTTGCTTGCAAACTCGCCCACTTCGCCTATAAGGTTGGCAAGCATATAAAAAAGGTTGTCGCTTGCCGGCATGCAGGTTGTCATGGCCTGCTTCTGGTATTCGTTTAATTCCATATTTATTTTGACATTAAAAAATTTTGTTTCAAAAGAACTCACCTATTCTCACGAACCGGCGAGGGAGGAAGATATTAGAGTTTTATATCCCGAAATCTGGTATATATTGCCGCATGCGCTCGTTGATAGCGCCGCAAATCAGTCCTCCGACATATTTCGCATTGGGGTGCGGTGCGCCCGTGGCGCCCTTGTAGCGAAGGTCTATGATATGTTTCCATTCGGCAATGCTGTAGGTGTAGGCCACCACGGTATAGGTGTCGAGAGGCAACACGCCTCGGGCATCCTGTGGCTTCAGTCCGCTCTTCAGCAGGCGGTGATACGCCCATTCGCTGATGCGGCAAGCGGCTCCGAACAGAAAGCGCTGCCACCGGGTACCGTCGGCCAACCATCGCGGCTCCGCCACTTGCACTCCGCCTTTCTTTTCCAGGTTGCAGTAGCGGGTGGACTGCTCGGCAATGGCATTGGGCGATGTGCGGTTGAGCTCGCGCGAGGTGCTTATCTGGGTGGTCACCACGAATGTCATGCGGAGCAGATAGAGGGCTTCGTCGCATTTGCGTTTCTGTGCGCGGCGGATGAACTCGTCTTCGTCTACATAGTAGGGGTCGAGAATCTGCTTGATGTTGGGGTATTCGCACAGAAACTGCATGTTGGTGCCTATCCATACGCGATGGTTTTGCGCCACATAGTCGATATAGGGCGAAGTGGTCAGCGGTGCCCACATGTGGTTTGGCAGACAGCGGTCGTCGGGCACGTAGAAGTAGGCGGTGCCGTGACGGTACATGGACCGGTGGCCGGATTTCCAGAAAGACTCGCATCGTTCCATATCGCGTTTCTCCATCCATTTCTTTCGGCCGCCGTCATCGGTGATGTCTGCCGGCGGCTGCTTGCCCTGGCTCTTGTAGCATATCCGCCCCACTCGGGCTATGTGCTGGGAGACTGTCGTCTGCGGCCACCATTCGGCGGTGGGTTGTATAATCTTCATTGCTTGCGAATTTGAGTTTATTGTTGAGTGTGTATATCATCATTGGTTGTGTGCCATAGGTGTGGCACATTGTGTGCCACGGTATAGATACATATCGTGTCATTATAGCGGTTCGTCTGAATATACGTCGGCATGGTTGTGCCCGACCAGATTGTTGTCCCATACTACCACTTCCTCTTCGTGTTCCCACGGGAAAGGTTCTTGTGAATACTTGGCCCACGTCTGCTCGAACACGTCCACCTGCCTGTCGCTGGGTTTGTACTCGCCGCGCAGGAGGCGGTAATACGTGGAACGGCTTATCTGCTGAAGCAAATCTTTCATATATGCCTGATGTCGGGAATACGGCAGCATGTCCCGCATACTTGGGATGCCCGACTTTTGAATACGCGTCCGCAAGGGGTAGAACTGGCAATCGTGCTCACGCAATACGGTGATGATGGGCTGCTCGTTGCGCGTCCATGTCATGCAGCGCAGACATTCGTCACACCGCTCATAGTCCTGCCGGCACGCACAGGCGGCAAACTCGCGGGGAGGGTATTTCAGTTGTTCTTCTATGTTGCTGTTCATTGCTTGCGTATTTCTTTTGTGATGTTTGCCGCAAGATCATTCACCAGTTCGCGAAGTTCTGCCTCCGTGCCTTGATTGAATATCGTGTAGTCGTAGAAATCGAAGGAGAATGATGTCTTGCGGTCATCGTCCCGGCGAATGCGTGTGAGGGTCACTCCTCGCATCA
>CAVIJD010000066.1:0-5247 GCA_963643165.1 bacterium
GCAACGCCCTCGGAGAGGGCGAAAGCGGGCTGCCGTAGGCAGTCTGCTCCATAACCGTCGGCTGCGATGCACCCACACCACCCTCGTCCCTCGAAGAAGGCCAACGTCAACGTGCTGGTCGGAAATCGCCGACTTTGCCAAGTACAAGCGGGAATTCTTCGAAAAGTACATCGACCTTTCCAAAGGCCTACCGACAGACGACACGCTGCGGTGCTTTTTCCAGGTCCTAAGCCCGAAGTCGTTCTGGCCCGTTTTGCGGAATGGGCATCCTCAATCGTGCATGATAGCGCGCATGGCAAGGTCGTCAGCATCGACGGCAAGCGCAACATTTTTTCTGAAACGGCATCAGCCCTCAAAGAGGTCGCGGAGCTCTTTGTTGCTCAGTTTGCCTATCCAGCTTTCTCCGGAGGCTACGGTCATCTCGGCCAGGTGTTTCTTGCTCTGGATCAGGTTGTCAATCTTCTCCTCAAAGCTGTCTTTGGTTATGAAACGGTGAACCATCACATTGCGGTTCTGCCCGATGCGGTAGGCCCGGTCTGTGGCTTGGGACTCCACGGCCGGATTCCACCAGAGGTCAAAGTGGATAACATGAGAAGCGGCGGTAAGGTTAAGTCCCGTGCCGGCGGCTTTCAGCGAAAGCACGAAAACCTTGTCCTCCTTGTTCCCCTGGAACCGCTCCACCATCTCCGTGCGCTTCTTGACGGAACACCCGCCGTGAAGGAACATCGGAACCGTGCCTGTCCGCTCTTCGATGAATTTGACCAGCAGGTCTCCCATCTCGCGGAATTGTGTGAAGATCAGAACTTTCTCTCCGGCCTCAAGAATCGCCTCAACCCGGTCGAGCAGCATCTCGACTTTCCCGGACTCCTCGATGTCGCATCGACCGTTCTTGAGATACTGGAAAGGATGGTTGCAGACCTGCTTCAGGGCAAGAATCATCTGCAGGATAAGCCCCTGGCGCTCGAAGAGTTGCGCATTGTCGGAGGTGTCCTTGTCTTCAATCTCTGCCATCGCAGAGTCCAGAATCTTGTGATACAGAGCCGCCTGCGCCGGCGTGAGGGTGGCATATTCGTTGATTTCTACTTTGTCGGGAAGGTCGCTTATGATGCTCTTGTCCGTCTTCATCCGTCGCATCATAAACGGGGACGTGACCTTGCGGAATTTGCCGGCGCACTCCTCATCGTTGCAAAGTTGGATGGGCTTGGCGAACTTTTCGTTGAAAGAGCTGAGTGTGCCGAGGTAACCGGAATTGGCGTAGTCCATGATGCTCCAAAACTCGCTCAGACGGTTCTCAACGGGCGTTCCGCTCAATGCGATATGGGCGTCGGCGGGGATGGAACGGACGGCCTTGCTCTGTGCCGTGGAGGGATTTTTGATGTTCTGCGCCTCGTCAATCACCATCATGCTCCATTTTTTCTTTGCTAAGGCTTTGGCCTCGCTGCGCAGCACACCGTAGGTGGTGACCAAGATGTCCGGAAGGCGCTTCGGCAAGACTCGGCCGGTTCCGTGATAGATGAACGAGCTGAGGTTCGGAGCGAAGCGGGCAATCTCTGCCTGCCAGTTAGACAAAAGTCCGGTCGGGGCTACTACCAGGACTTTCTTGTTTTCAAGATGTCCTTCGTCTTTCAATTTCTGGATTAACGTTATGGTTTGCAGTGTCTTGCCTAGTCCCATGTCGTCTGCGAGGATAGAGCCGAAACCGATGTGGAGATTCTTGTAGAGCCACGAATACCCTCGCGTCTGGTAGGGTCGGAGTTTCGCGGTGATGCTGGCGGGGACCTCAATCTGACGGTCAGAAGTGAAGGTTCGTATCATCTCGCGCACCTCATCGCTGAGGATGACCGGAGCGGACTCATATTCGCCGAGAATGGCGGCCTGTAGCAACTGTCCCGGCGTCATTTTTTCATTCCCGGAGAGGGCCCGCTCCACCTTGGCAATATCCTCGGGACTGATATAGATGTATTTACCCTTGAACTTCACAAGCTTACTCGCCTTGGAGAGCAGGGCACTGAACTCTTCAGCCGAAACGACATCTTGACCGAGGGCAACTTGCCAGTCGAAATCGAAGAGGTTGGAGAGATGGAAACCGGAGGCTGTGCTCTTCTTGCGCAGCCGCAGCGACGGCTTCGGACGAATGAGGTTTTGCAGGGATTTTGGCAAGAATACTTTGATTCCCAGTAACTTAATGGCAGGAAGAATCTGCATCAGAACTGGGACGAACGCATCGTCGGTGAACTTTAGTGGGTGCGCCGCCTTGCAGGAGAGATACCCGGAGATGTCCGGAATCGCCGACGAGAGATCTACGAAAGACTTCAGAATCGAGTACTTTGAGACGGCATATTCACTATCGCTGAAAATGTCTGACAAGGGGATGACTCCTGTGCCGGACGCATCTTCTACCCCCATGCTCAAAAGGAAAGAGTCATTGCGCCCCTCATCTACCGAAATCACGGGGGTGTGCTGTGAACGGCTTAATGAATATACGGAGAGCCAAGCGTTTATATTTCCGGGAATCTCTTTTTCGCCAGGAGCGTTGAAAGGTTCGCTGAGGTTCTTGAAGAAAATTTCGGCGAGGATGTCGATGTTGCGGGCGATGAAAACCGGTATCAGTTTGTGGAGGAAGAATTCGATGAGGGTTTCAGCTTTGTGCAGGGGGGCTTTGCGGACTTTGCCGGGGAAGAATCCAATCATCGTGTCCGGAATGATGTTCTCAAGGGACTCCAGCATCACGCTCACTTCAGGGTCTATGAGGCACGGCTGCCACATTATGGCGTAATTCTTGTCGCTGAGACGCACGATTTTCGGGGCGATGCTTCCTTTCTCCATAAGGTGAAGCGTGGCAAGGAATCCCTGGTGCAGCGCCGCGGTGCTGGCCGAATAGTCTTGTATGAAGTCCGGATTGACGCTGGTGACTTCCTGGAGAACAGCGTTCTCCTCATTTGTTGAAAGTCCGCCGGAGAAGAGTTTGTCGGCCGGAGAGAGTCCGGAGGATGGCGTTTCTTCGGTGTCATTTTCCAAATAATCTCTCCGGCTTGAGACCTCCAGTTTCCATTTCAGAAGATGATTGCATGTTAGTTTGAACGTAGTGTCCTGGCCAAGGGTTCTCACAGGTGACGGAGTGTCGTTGGGGAACAGCGTGTCAATGCCAATCTTTTCTGCGAAAAACCTGCCTACGCCTTTCTTGATTCTGTCCAGTTGGCTGATGAACAAAGTCTTGAAATCCGTGCTCGGACAGAACGGCGGATTCTCTTTCAGGAGCATCGGCAGCACGCCGCTCAGGTCTGCAAGGCGGGAGAAATCGACCCTATGGAATTGAGGGTCAGTCTTATCCATTCCTTTGGCCGAATTGCGGACTGGCATGGCATCCTTGATGTCGGGGACGGAAAACGAAATTGAGGCGAAGTCGTCCGAGATACCCCGGCTCTTGAGTTCAGCCATGAGGTCCACGCCGTGGAGGGAGAAGACCATGAAGGGGTTGTTGTCAATTTCGCGGCTCATCATATAGATGACGGCGGCGAGGTGCTTGCAGGGTACGGCCCAGTCGGGGCAACTGCAGTCCATCGAGATGTCTTTCCATTGTCTGGGGAACAGTTTCAGGCCGCATTTTGTGGCTATTTCGAGTATGATGGGGTCGAGTTCGTGCTTGAGGAGTTTTGCCACAATTTCGGGATGTTCCATAATGCCGTCCATCAGCTTATCGACGGAGTTCTTGTCGAACTGCGGCATTGCGACAGACACCGAATAGGGGCGCACCCGTCTTCCGTCAACCTTTGCGGTAATGCGGCCGTCTTTCACGCTGATGTTGCGCACCGCACCTTTCCGGGCATAAGTTGCTCCCCGTGGAATTCTGTTCTGGTAATCAATTTTGGTGAGTGCCTGAAGCCAATTGTTTCCCCACCAAGTGTTGCCGAAAGTTGTTGCCATACAAAATAGTCAATTTAATTGTTTAATACTGAATTGCGGTTATGTCGAGAAACCGGATTGTCTGCCAAGCCTCAAGCCAAGGCATTAAATATTGAAGGTTGGTCTTGACAGGTTTTCTGCGCATAAAATATTTGATTTTGGTGGCAAAGATACAACAATCGTGGAGATGCGCCCACTCTTTTGTTATTCGCTGTCGCCAAATTCCTGGGCCACAATGTTCTGAAGTAACTGTTTTACCGCTTTCTGATTTTTGAGACGGCATTTTTTCAACTCGCGGCCGAACATTTTGTCAGAAGTGTCCGAGTTGAAGGCTTTGGTCAGCTTGTCCTCTTCGTCAACGGCCAATTTGAGGTCACTGTTCTTCATGATCCGCCGCAACAAGAGAATGCCGTTGTCGTAGTTGGGTCTCAGTTTGATAAGTAGTTGTATCATTTTAAGTGCGTCCTCGTAGTTGCCGTTGAGTTCTTCAATATTGGCAGCCATGTGTAAGATTTTGAGGTCGGGCGTGTCGATCCTGAATTGTTTGACCAGCTGTAAGCAGATTTCGGAGGCTTTCTCGCTTTCCTCCATGAAAGTCAGTCCCCGCGTCTTCATATAGAGGGCGCTGCTCAGATTTTTGCGGACTTGCAACACCTTGTCGGCAAGGGCTATAGCCTGTTCGTACTGGTCGGCATAGAGGCAAAGCAGCGCCGCCAGGTACTGCGACGGCCAGTCGTTGGCGGACAGCAGTTTGTCGGGCACCTGCTTAATGCTGCCCAGCAGTGCTTCGTCGCAGATGAGCGTTTCAAAGAAACGTCTTGACAGTTGCATGGCTTCGTATATGTCGTTGGCCTGCGCTTTCTTGTACAGGAGCAGGAGGTACTGTTTGGCGGCTTCGTCGAAGTCGTTGTGTTGCAGGGCGTTATAGACCACCTTGCCGCTTTCGATCTCGTTGTTGATGGTGCGTTCATTGTTATAGTCGCTGGCGAAGGCCAGTACTTCAGGGTTCGTGAGCGCAAACCGCGAGTTCACCCAACTGGTGAGGAATAGGCCGTCGAGCGAGCGCACCCGGCTCAGGGCCACATAGAACTGCCCGTCGGCAAAGAAGCCGCGGCTGGGGTCAAGCGACATTTTGTCGAAGGTCATGCCTTGACTCTTGTGGATGGTGATGGCCCAGGCCAGCTTGAGCGGGTATTGGGTGAAAGTGCCCGTCACATTCCGCTTGAGTTTGCGAGTCTCCCGGTCGTACTCATAGTTCACCGACTCCCATTCTATCTGTTTTATAGTATAGGTTTCATGGTTGTCCAATGTTACAACTATTTCGTTTTCCGAAAGTTTTGTAAT
>CAVIJD010000067.1:0-5029 GCA_963643165.1 bacterium
TAAAGGTAGGCATGAACTTCGCCTTGAAGGACGGGGTGAACACGCTGGAGTGGCTTGTCGGATAAACGGAACTTTTTTGAGAAGAACAAATACGGAATTGTTGAGGACTATGCAAAAAATCTCTGTCGTCATAATAGCGAAGAACGAAGCGGTCAACCTTCCCCGCTGCCTCGCCTCGCTGCAAGGCATTGCCGATGAGGTGGTGGTGGTGGACTCCGGCTCCACGGATGCCACGCCTGACATCTGCGCCTCGTACGGGGCACGATGGATAGAACACCCTTGGTGCGGCTTCTCCGAACAGAAGAATTTCGCCAACGGACAGGCCACATACGACCTGCTGTTTTCGATAGATGCGGACGAGGCGGTGACGGACGAGCTGCGCGTGTCAATTATGCATATCAAAGCGCACGGCGATGCGCACACGGCATATTCTATGAACCGGCTCACCAACTATTGCGGACATTGGATCCACCATTGCGGCTGGTACCCTGACGACAAGGTCCGCATCTTCAACCGGCATGCGGCGCATTGGGAGGGACAGGTACACGAGACGCTCGTTCTCGCGCCCGGCACAACGGTGGAGAAGTTGCACGGCGACTTGGCACACTATTCCTATTATGCCGTCAGCGACCATTATGCCCGCACTGACCGCTATGCGACACTTGGGGCGGCGGAGGCTTTTGCCCGCGGCAAGCGGGTGTCGTTCCTGAAAATGTGGACGCATACCGCCTGGCGTTTTATCCGCGATTATCTTTTCAAGCAGGGCTTCCTGGACGGACGCTATGGCTTTGTTGTCTGCAAGGTGAACGCCTGGGGCACTTTTCGCAAATACAGCAAGTTGCGGGCACTATGGCGCAAGGCGTAACGCCCTTACGCCTTGCGATACATTTCCCATCATAAGTCTTTCGTCAGTTCTGGCCTTGTGTGTCGGACGAAAAAAACAGCCTCTGTCTTCGTCTGTTATGGCAGTGCGGCAAGGATGTCTTCCACCAACTGCGGCACGGTGAGGCGGTTGGCGGCCAGCAGTTCGGGCACGTTGTAGCGGTCTTCAAACTGTTTGCGCTCGCCGCGTACCAGCACGCGCATGCTGCTGTCGCCGTAGTAGCGGGCTATTTTCTCTCCCCAGCCACCATCAACTTGGCCGTCTTCGAGGGTTATCACGAGGGTGTGGTCCTGCTTGAGGCTGTCGAGGGTTTTGGTGTCGAGGGCGGTGATGATGCGTGGATTTACCAAAGTGGCGTCAATGCCTTGTTCGGCAAGGGCGCAACGCAAGTTGTCGCCGAGTTGGAAATAGGCGCCGAGTCCGAGTATGGCCACACGGCTGCCGCGGTGTGCCGTCTCGTAGGCGGGCAGCGACCAGTCGAGGCCTGCGAGCAGCGACAGTCCGCGATCGATGACCCCGTTGACGGGCACGCGGATGGCCACGGGACGCTCGCGGTAGTCGATGGCCCAGTCCATCATGGCAAAGTACTCCTCACGGCAGGTAGGCGCCAGATAGAGGAGGTTGGGTATGTTCATCAGCAACGGTATGTCGTAGAGGCAAGTGTGCGTCACGTCGTTCATGCTCTCCATGCCGCCCCAGAACACTAAGATCAGGGCTGGGTTGTTGTTGATGCAGAGATCTTGCTGCAGTTGGTCGTAGGTGCGCTGCACAAAGGTGCTATACACGCCCCATACGGGCTTGGCGCCGCGTTTGGCGGCTCCGGAAGAGAGAGCCACAGCAGTCTCTTCGGCAATGCCTACGTCAATGAAGCGGTCGCCGGCGCGCTGGCGGCGCGACTTGCTGAACCCGAACACGGCAGGCGTGCCCGAGGTGACGGCAAAGAGTCCGGGGTGTGTGGGCATCAGCTCCAGCAGATGCTCGGCGGTGAGCGACTCGTAACTTTCGCCGCCGCCTGAAGCCTTGGGCTTGCCCGTGGCCAGGTCAAAGGGCACGCTCCAGTGCCAACGCTCCTTTTCCTGCTCGGCGAAGGGCAGTCCCTTGCCTTTCAAGGTGTTGATGTGAACTACGATGGGGTGGTCGCACTCTTTGGCCTGGTCAAAGGCGGCGATGAGCGCGCCGATGTTGTTGCCCTCATCCACATAGAGGTAGTCGAGCCCCATGGCGCGAAACAGGTTGCACTCGGCCTGCCCGTTGGTTTCGCGCAGCAGCTGCAGGTTCTTGTAGAGGCCGCCGTGGTTCTCGGCAATCGACATCTGGTTGTCGTTCACCACGATGATGAAGTTGCCTTGCAGTTCAGAGCCGGCCACGTTCAGACCCTCGAGTGCCTCGCCGCCGCTCAAGGAGCCGTCGCCGATGACGGCAATGACGCGTTCGGTGCCGTGCAGCAGGTTGCGTCCTTTCACCAGTCCGCAGGCTATGCTGATGCTGGTGGAGGTGTGGCCGATGACAAAGTGGTCGTGTTCGCTCTCGGAGGGCTCGCTGTAGCCCGACACGTCGTCGTAGCGGGCGGGGTCCATAAAGGCCTCCTTGCGCCCCGTGAGGATCTTGTGCGGGTAACTTTGGTGCGACACGTCAAACACAATCTTGTCGTCGGGTGAGTTGAACACATAGTGCAACGCTATGGTGGCCTCCACCATGCCGAGGTTGGGACCCACATGGCCGCCGTGTTCGCTTACTTTCTGCATGAGGTGATGGCGCACCTCGCCGGCCAGCACAGGCAACTCCTGACAGGTCAATTTCTTGATGTCCTGGGGACCGTTTATTTTCTCGAGAATCATAATCGTAGTGCCTTTAAAAAATCAGGCCGCAAAGATAGATGTTTTTGTTTTCCGGCAAGGACCGCAGCACGAAAATGGATGTAGAATGTTACAGACAAAAAAACGCAAATAGCCACGCTACCGTGACGACTGCTCCGTTTCCTCCAACTTCGTAATCACATTCACCAAATGCTTCTTTGACACCAGGAACGCCAACCGTTCAACTTCCTCGATGGAATCGAAGAACAACACTGGCTTTATCGTGTCGCCGCTTTCGGATCTCACTTCCGTCACGCCGTGGAAGAAACCCAACGTGTGGAAACCGTCCACGTCAAGCACGCCCGGCTCAATGTCTGCAACTGCAAATGAAGCATTGTCGCTTTCTGGAACCAGCCACATGAGTAACACATCACTGTAACGATGCCACTTCGGCTCAATGCCGTTCAGGGATTTTCGGTAGCACGCCGTAGTCCTCTTCAAATACTTGCGGAACCCGTCCGGATCCTTGATGAACATCCACATCGGCAGTAATGAGCCGTCACCTTGGACGCCAATTATCTCCACACCATACGATCCGGTCTCGGGCGACCAAGTCACGTCACACTGCGCCTCGGCCATAGTGTATGTGCCCAACTCAATCTGGGAGAAACACGTCCCCCAACATAACATCGCTGTAAGTACAACTAATATTTTTTTTCATGTTCGTTTATGTTTTTTATAATGGGGACTTCTATTTTTAACATTTTCACACCGATCCTCTGAACCCCGTGAAGTCCGTTAGCCAAAATCCAAAGATATCGGTGCGGCAAATGTAGTGTTTTTCTGTTAATTTTTCATCCGTTTCAAAAAACTTTCGGGGTGGGGTAAAATGTTGTATGTCAACATGATAAAATGTTAATTCAGTCCAGATCGGTCAAGTTGTACATCCGCTGTGGCACGAAGGTGAATGTAGAATGTAGAATGTAGAGCGTTGCGCAGGTTGTTCCATCTCTCTTTCTACGATGTTGAGCCTCTTCGAGGCTCTGTTTGACTCGGGGTGCGGCTTGCTCTGGCGGAGTTTTATCGGTTTGTCTTGCTTCATGTCGTTTCTTTGTTTGTATCACAAGCACCGCAGTTGCTGCATCCGTTGCAGGTCATGCGACTGCCGCAGGTTTTGCAATGTTCGCGGAACATGGGTTCTTCCATCGGGACTTCCGAGCTGAACAATGAACCTTGCGGCATACGGAGATGTCGCGGAATTTCTTTTCCTTGATAACTCAGCCCGGAGCGGAATGCCTGCTGGCTCTGGATGCGTTTGTTGGGAATGCGGTAGGTCTTTCCGTCCTTCACGAATACCGTTCCCGTCTCAATGAAGTCGAACGTTACATCATATTTCCGGCACTGGTCGCTCAACATCTTCACCCATTCGTAATGGCACGGACGTGCGCCGTCGTAGTTCTCGCCGCCGCAAAGCACCTCCTCTATCAGTCCCGTTGCCAAATACTTTTCTGCATCCACCGGACCGATATACGGTGCTGCCATAAAGCCATAGTGTTTGGCAGGTGTGTTGAGGAGTATGGGCAGACGCTCATCGGCACGCCGCTGGTTCTCGGTGGTCACGTTGAGCATTACGTTCTCATAGCCGTCGTCCCAATCGTCTGGCAGGCAGTCGGCAAACCGTTGGGGACGCTTGGTGAGCAGACGGAAGAATACGTCAGGGCGTTGACGGATTATCTTCCAAGCCTCGTCACGCCACGGGTCGGCTTCTTCTACAAAGAAGTCCGTTGACAGTCCGACATAGAGCGTAGAGCCGGGCTTTATCTTGAAACTCCCGTCACGCTTGCGCTGTATGGGCATAGTGAAGTTCTCCGTACGGAACACGTGCGAAGTGTCGAGGCCGCGCTTCCCGTCAAGGAAATACATGTAACAATGTTGGCAGCCTTCACTCACCTTATGGCATCCATGCCAGGGATTCCAGATTATCATGTTTATATCGGCATCGGTGTCTGTGTCAATTTGGTGATTATCCATACCGCAAGGGCGAGTTGCAGGATGAATATCACGGGCACACCATACTTGAACTTCTTGTGCATCGTCTTGTGGTGCCATATTTTCAAACCGCACCATGCACCAATGCTGCCGCCGATGGCTGCGAGCAGGAGCAATGTTGCCTCTGAGATGCGCCACTTGGCATGCTTCGCCTTGTACTTGTCAATGCCGTAGACAAAGAATGTCACGGTATTGATGGCGAGGAGGTAAATGAGTATTGCAGTTGTCATGCTCTTCTTTTTCTAATAATCCAGTAATCGTCCTCCGTCGTTCCATTCGCCAATCATCTTGCCGTCATGGG
>CAVIJD010000068.1:0-5025 GCA_963643165.1 bacterium
TAGTACCATTCAAGGAAGATTGTAGTGAAAAAAGTCCCTGTGCATCATCAGTTGGTATGATTGTCGAACAAGGTACTCATACAGAATTGACATCACGGAAAGGTAAATACTACCAGTTGGTGAAAAACCAATTAGAGCTGGGTGATTGACCAATCTTTGAAATTGGCAATCCGTAAAAACATCTGCCTCTCATACTGCGGCTATTCATTCGTGATGCTTCCCCGTTTTACGAAGTTCCTTGAAGTATCGCTTGCCCGCGTGATAGCCAATGTCATACAATTCGTCGATGTGCTTGAAGTCGTTGAGCCAAAACTTGTCAGGGTCAACTGTGATAACATGGTCGAATCGGGACAAATGACGGAACGAGGTGGCGTAGGTGCAATAAGAATAGGCATGCAGCCACATCGTCAGCGGATTGTCAGCCTTGCCCGGCTTCTCGATGGTCAGATACGAGGCTATGCGGATGTCGCACTGCTCGTCTATAAGCGGCTGTATCGGCAAGTTGTCGTGTATGCCGCCGTCAACATAATACTCGTTTTGGATTGACACGGGCGCAAACACCGCCGGCATCGCCGCCGAAGCCATCACATATTGCACCAACTGGTCGCCATGTCCGCGATAGACAGGCTTCAGCGTATTCATATTGGAAGTGCAACAATAAAAACGGGTCGGCAGCCGGTCGAAACTGTTATGCGGCACATATTGAAGCAGTATGCGCTGAATCCTTTCCGTACTCACAATACCGCCCTTGTGGTGCAGTCCGGGCAACGCCAACACCGCCAAGTGGTTCATCTTCTCGTCTTTCACGATTTTCCGGATCTCCTGCGGCTTGTAGCCCGCCGCGTACATCATGCCCATAATCGCCCCCATCGAGGTGCCCGTTATGCAGCCAAGCCGGACGCCGGCCTCGTCAATGGCCTGCAACACGCCAATATGGGCATAACCCAACGCAGCGCCTCCCGACAGCGAAAGGCCTATTTTCCCGTGTCTTGAAAAAAGAGGGTCGTCCGCATCAGAGTGACCGTTATTTCCAGAAAAAAGATTTTTAAAGCGGGCAAACAAGGAAGACATATCAGTTTGTTTAAAATTAACGCGCAAAAATACACATTCTATCGGTTGACAAAAAAAAGAGTACTTTTGCCGCACCTTGACAGGCTACATATACACTTTTGGAAACCTCAACTTTTCGGTTCAATGACCTCCTACGATGACTCCGTCCTTTCAAAAACCATTACGTTTTTGAGATTCCCGCTGATTGTGGCAGTGGTTTTCATCCATACCTGTCTGGAAAATGTCGTCATTGGCGGAACCGTGTTCGTCCCCGAAGGCCAATTCCCCATTTACAACGTCCTGCATCATATTGTAACCGACGAACTTGCCAGAATCGCCGTGCCCCTGTTTTTCTTCCTTTCCGGCTTTCTGTTTTTCTACCGCTCCGAGTTCTCTCTCAAAACATACGGCCTGAAGTTGAAAAAGCGCGTCCGGACACTGCTAGTGCCCTATCTGTTTTGGAACATAGTCGTAATTGTCGCGGTTCTTGCAGCGCAACCTTTCCTCTCCTCCTTAACGTCGGGGCAGCACACGATTGACACCGGGCACAACTCGACCTGCTGGCTGAACCTGTTTTGGGATTATAAAGACGGCATGCCTGTCTGTTTCCAGTTCTGGTTTATCCGCGACTTGATGATCGTAATCCTTTTTTCGCCACTGGTTTACGGCATCGTCAGATACGGCAACACTTTAGGCATTATCCTGTTGGGTGGCTTATGGACTTTCAACTTAGGGTTTGACCGCCCGGGATTCAGCATTGCCGCATTTTTCTTTTTCTCTTTTGGCGCATGGTTCAGCATCCGTAAACACGACTTCACTGCCGACTTCCGTCCTTTTCGTTGGCCTGCCACGCTTCTGTATTTGGCGTTAGCCTTGCTGGACATTTGGTTTATGATCAACAAAATATCAGACTTTCCGTACATCCACAACATCGGCATCCTCGCTGGAATTGTCGCTGTCGTTTCCTGGACTTCATACGGCATAGAAAGAAACAATCTCCACAGCAACAAGATTTTAACGCAAAGTTCATTCTTTGTATATGCTTATCATGGATTGCCCGCGCTGCTTGCCGTAAAATGCTGGGTAAAATTTCTGTCCCCGATGAATGAATGGACAATGGTGGCAGGGTTCTTCGTCTTGCCGCTTGTTCTCATTGGCATTGGCATCGGCATTTACGCCTTACTGCGCAAACGTCTGCCCGCTTTCACGGCTCTCATCACCGGAGGACGCTGAAACAGCTTTGTCAACAAACGACAGCGTCATGAAACCGGAGGCAAGATTGTCAAAGTTTTGCCTTATTTTAATTTTTTTGCAGCCATATTCTGAAAGTTATGGAAAGGTTACTGGTTGTAGATGACGAGGAGGACATTTGCGAGATACTGCAATACAATCTTGAAAGCTAAGGGTACAAAGTTGACGTTGCCTATTCGGCGGAAGAAGCATTGCAAAAACTTGTTCCCGAAAGATAAGCTGGGCATAAAAGCCGTTTTTGAAGAGGCCGCCGCAGAATGGTGCGAGGCATTTCAGGAAAAGAACATCAAGGTTGAAGACCATCTACCGGACGGAATGTTTCTGGCGGGAACCACAGTTTGTTGTTCGCCATATTCCGCAACCTCATTGAAAATGCCGTGAAATATGCCGGCATCGACATATCCATTGTGGCCGAATGTATCTGCGCCGACGGCGGCGAATACCGTCTTCGCTTTTTTACGACACAGGCACCGGCGTGCAAGAGAGTTATCTGGAAAAGATCTTCGACCGTTTTGTGCGGATTGACGCCGGAAGAACGGCGGCACGGGACTTGGCCTTGCCATCGTCAAGCATGCCGTTCAGTTTCACGGCGGCACCATCACGGCATCCAACCGCACAGAGGGAGGCTTGTCCTTTGAATTTACCCTTTCCAAAGGTAGTCAGAACTGACCGTTCATAAAAGCGCAGCGTCTGTACAGACGCTGCGCTTTATTACAGAATTGGCACGCCAAGGGAAATTGCGCTGACGTGCCGTATATCATCCCCTATTCGGCGAGCACGAGCAGGTTGTTTTTCCGCACCTCTGCCACGCCGCCGTTAATGTCGAAGTACAGCGTAGCATCGTTCTCGTCCTGAATTTTGACACGGCCTTTTTGAAGAGCCGCCACCAGCGGGGCATGGTTTTCCAGAATTTCAAACAACCCGTCCACGCCGGGCAGTTGAGCCAAAGAGACCTTTCCGGAAAACACCGTCTTGTCGGGTGTTCTGATTTCCAAGTTCATCATAACAGCGGCTATTTAGCGGAAGCAAGTTCACGTTTGCCCTTTTCAATGGCTTCTTCAATTGTGCCCACGAGGTTGAATGCCGTTTCGGGCAGGTCGTCCACTTCGCCGTCAAGGATCATGTTGAAACCCTTGATGGTATCTTCAATCTTCACGAATTTGCCCGGAATGCCCGTAAACTGTTCGGCCACATGGAACGGCTGCGACATAAAGCGCTGCACACGGCGGGCGCGTTGCACAGTCTTTCGGTCCTCTTCAGAAAGCTCTTCCATACCCAGAATAGCGATAATGTCCTGGAGTTCCTTATAGCGTTGCAGGCACTCTTTCACGCGCTGTGCGGTGCGGTAGTGCTCTTCGCCCACGATGTCGGGTGAGAGGATGCGGGACGTGGAGTCCAGCGGATCGACGGCCGGGTAAATGCCAAGTTCAGCAATCTTACGGCTCAGCACCGTAGTTGCGTCCAAGTGGGAGAAAGTGGTTGCAGGGGCGGGGTCCGTCAAGTCGTCAGCGGGCACATAAATGGCCTGCACCGAGGTGATAGAACCGCGTTTCGTAGAGGTGATACGTTCCTGCATCGTACCCATTTCGGTAGCCAGCGTAGGCTGATAACCTACAGCCGACGGCATACGTCCCAACAATGCGGAAACCTCAGAGCCGGCTTGGGTGAAACGGAAGATGTTGTCCACGAAAAACAGAATGTCTCTTCCTCCTGTGTTCTCGTCGCCATCGCGGTAGCCCTCGGCTACAGTCAAGCCTGAAAGGGCAACTCTTGCACGTGCTCCGGGCGGCTCGTTCATCTGGCCGAACACCAGTGTAGCCTGCGACTTGGCCAATTCGTTCTGGTCGATTTTGGAAAGATCCCAGCCGCCTTCTTTCATGCTTTTGAGGAACTCGTCGCCATAGCGGATGACGCCTGACTCAATCATCTCACGCAGAAGGTCGTTACCCTCACGGGTACGTTCGCCGACACCGGTAAAGACCGTCATGCCGCCATAGTTCTTGGCGATATTGTTGATCATTTCCATAATCAGGACCGTCTTGCCGACACCGGCGCCGCCGAAGAGGCCAATCTTGCCGCCTTTGGAGTAGGGCTCAATCAAGTCGATAACCTTGATGCCCGTGTAGAACACCTCCTGCGAGGTTGACAGGTTGTCGAACGTGGGCGGGTCGCGGTGGATGTCGCTGCGTTTCGGCGAGTCGATGGGGCCAATGCCGTCAATGCTGTTTCCAATGACGTTCAGCAGACGTCCGTTGATGTTCTGCGTCGGCATTGTAATCATACGGCCTGTCATGTTCACTTCCATTCCGCGGTGCAGACCGTCGGTAGAATCCATCGAGATGCATCGCATCGTGTTCTCTCCGATATCCTGTTCGCATTCCAGAATCAGCTTGTCTCCGTTGTCTTTTATAACTTCGAGAGCATCATAAATGTTGGGCAACGTACAGTTTTCGTCAAACTGCACATCCACGACAGCACCGATGATTTGCGATATCTTTCCTTTTATTGTTTCTGACATAATATAGCGTGTTTTATTAGTATTTGCACATCTTTCAAAGAGCCGCCAAAGATAAAAAAAAAGAGGCAAAAGAAGACCCGAAATTTTTTTTTTGAAAAAAAGTTGAACTATTGAAAAAAAGTGTATTTTTGCACCGTCAAACCAAGCGGAAGTAGCTCAGTTGGTAGAGCACAACCTTGCCAAGGTTGGGGTCGCGAGTTCGAGTC
>CAVIJD010000069.1:0-4775 GCA_963643165.1 bacterium
GTAGGGGCGTTGCCGTCCTTGTCGGCATTGATGAATGTTTGCTTTATCATAATCTGCAAGCAAAATTACTGCATCCGTTTCTCGTCATACGGACATACTTCATTCCTCCCCTCCTTTCGGCCACTGCAACTGTTCGAGGTCCTTCATGGTCCGGTCGATGCGGTGGCGCAGTTCGGTGATGATGAAGTTGCGGATTACTTCGTTGTCGGCGAGGCCCACTATCTCCTCATATTCGAGGGCACGCATCTCGTCGGGACGGTATCCGATGAAGAGGGTGTCCTGGTGCTGCTCTACGTCGGCGAGGATTTCGCTCCATCGGCGCAGGCGGTCTTGCAGGCGGCGTGCTTCGGCGAGCACGTCCTCCATTTGGTTGAGTTCTTCTGTGGTCATTGCCGGGTGCTGTTCTGTTGTTCGTAATACTTCACGCGTGCCTCCATCTGCTGAATGATGTTGCCGATGGTGTGGCAGGCGTAGCGCTGCTGTATCTCACGGAGTACGCCCAGTTGCGTCTCGAGGAGTATAAGTTCTGCTGCTGTCATTGTCCTATGTATTCTGCTGAGTTTTGTCGGGCGCTGAGCGTTCCGTTGTCTATGGTATAGTCAACTGTCCGGTTGTATTTGGTGCGTCGCATGGCGGCGAGTGCGCGGTGGTCTTGAGGGCTGTAGCCGGCGATGATGGCATACAGACGACGATACCAATATATGTTGAACTGGTGTGGCCGTCCGCCACGTCCCTGCCGCATAATTTTCTTTGCTTGTCTTGCTTTCATAGTGTCCTTTAATATATCACGTCGTCAATAATCTCACACACGATGCGCTTGGCATCCTCTCCCGACAGGGGCAGGTTGCGCGGCTGGCGCTTCTCACACAGGGCGCGGATGATGGTGGCCTCGGTGGGCCGTGTGTCACCGGCAATGCCGGTCTGCAACTGTGCAAACTCGGGGTCGTCCTTGATGGCATCGTAGAGTTCGCGAACGGAAAACTCGTCGAGCACGTCGTCTATCGTGACGTCTATGTCTACTCTCATAGGGTTTTTGTCTTTTTAGGGTTAGGGGTTACTTGGGGCTACTGTTGTCCTTGCCGCCTTGCAGCGTGTCCTTGATGTCGTCGTACATGGCCATCTCCACCTTTTCGCCGTCGTAGTGGCCGAGGGCGAGGAGTTGTCCGTTGGCTTCGGTGGCTTCGGCTGACGAGGGAGCAGAGGCACGAATGACCATGATGTCGAACTCGCTGATGGTGTTGATCTCGGCGAGGTCTATCTCCGGCATGCTGGCGCGTGCATTGAGGCGGATGCGCTGCAGGTCGTCGTTGGTGAGCACGCGGCCCGGTGTGCTTGCCTTGCGCACGGCTTCGGCTTCGTGGTTGAGACGGTGGCGCTCGTAGGCTTCCTGGATGAGCTGGAAGTTCTGCCACTGGGCTGCGGCATTGAGGAAGTTCTGGAATTTCTCCGGGCCGTAGGCGAGGTTGATGAGTGCCAGTTCCTCCTCGACGAGAAGTATGCTGTCTTTATACTGCCAATGTATTCTGCCCCGGCGTGCGAAGGCTTCCATGATGGCGAAGGTCTTGGCGAGGTCTTCAAGCTCGCGCTGACGTTTGGGTTTGCGTTTGAATGGATTCCACATGATACTATGGGTTTGACTGATTATTAACTACGAATTTCTCTAATTGCACGTTTTTTATAAACTACAGACTTCGCTGACTTCACAGACTTTTTAGCCTTAAAACGGAAAGCGTCAGTGCCGTCTGCGTTGTCTGTAGTTCAAATAAAAACGTCGTTAGTGAGCGATAAACCGGGTGCCGTCCACCTCGAGCACGAGTATGTCGTTGACCACGCGTATCTCTCCGCTGGCGGTGAATTTTACCTTTCGCTGGTGCCGGTCGGTGTCTACGGAGAGGCAGATGCACTCGCCCTGGTCGACGTGCCCCGTCTTCGTCAGAAACTTGATGAAGAAGGGCACGCGCTCCACATGGGTGGCCGTCTGCGGGTGGACGTAGCCCACGGCCCGTTGCCGGGTGCGCGGGTCCGTCCATTGCCATTTCTCGCAGTAGCGGCGCAGTTCGGTGTAGCTCTGTGTGGGCCTGCGGTTCATTCGTCGTCCTCCTTGTAGGGTGGAAACTCCATGTGAACGAACCGGTCGAGCATGCCGCCCTTCAGTTTGATCTTCTCCTTCCACACCCGCTGGCGGTGGCGCAGACAGTCGGGGAAACACACGTTGCGCAACACGTTGCCCCACTCCAGGGCGTTGGTGGTGGTAGAGAGGTGGCGCGGCATGAAGTGCATGGTGTAGCACGACAGGCCGGAGTCGACATGGCGGGCAAACATCGGTCCGGTGAGCGTGAGTGCCTGCCGGCGGTTGTAGAGCACCATGTGGGCCGAGCGCTGCGTCACGTCGTCGCCGGTGGCATAGAGCACGTGGCGCATGTAGTCGCCCAGATAGCGCACCACGGTCTTCTGCGCATCGTCGCGGGTGGTGAGCACCAGGTGGGTCACCCATCCGCGCTCGAAGCACTGAAGCAGAAACGACAGCACCTCGTTGTTCACCGTGGGCATGGTGAGCACCATGACGTGAGGGTCGGTGAGCAGACAGGCCACTGCGCGATAGAACTTCTCCATCGTCACGTCGCTGTGGGTGTAGAACGTGAGCAGACGGCCCGGCGCGTGCATCACAGCCTTCGGCAACTTCTTGTCGACGCAGCAGGGCGGAATAAAGAGCAGAGTGTCATCCATAGAGCATTCCTCCTGTGTGGGTTAGTCCTGAAGCACTACTGGCATACACATGGTCAGCGCCGTGGCCGCAGGGTCGTCGGCGGTGAGGATGGCTGCGCGGTTGGGTTCACTCATCTGCATGCGGATGGTGCCGTCGGGCAGGGCATTGAGACATCCGGTCATGGTCTTGATGGCAAAGCCAATACGGAAGTCGGAAGCACACTGCGAGTCGGTGATCATCACCTGGTCGTCGGCGGCGCGGGCAAAGTCGACATTCTTGGCGCTCACGTTGACAAACATGCCGTCGGGCTGCATCTCCACGATGTTGTTGTTGGTGTCGCCGAAGATGGCGATGCGCTTCAGCACGGCCAGCATCTCCTTCTTGTCAAAGCAGATGTAATAGGGGTTGCCCTTCGGGATCACGGCGCGATAGTTGGGATATTTGCCCTCCACGTTCTTGCAGAGATATTCGTGGTCGCCCGACGAGATGCGCGTCACGTTGCCGTCGTGCTCCACGTCCACCTCTTCGCAATCGTCGAAGGCCGACAGGCCACGGAAGTAGGATGAGTGGATGAGCATAATGCCCGGCTTGCCGGAGCGGTAGAAGTTGCTGCCGCCGGTCTGCGGGTTGTTGCTGTGGGTAACCTTAAAGAGCGAGTGGCCGTCGGAAGCCACGAACACCACCTCGCTGTAGTCCTCGGCAATGTCGATGCCCATACAGCACATCTGCGGGCGGAGTTCCTCCTTGGCGGTGAAGCCCGAAGCGCTGCTCACGGCATTGGCCAGCGTCTGCATGGGCAGCACGATATGCGTGCAGTCGGCAGTCGGCTGCGCCATGAACGGATAGCCCTCGCCCGACTGGTAGGGCACCGACACGCGGCCTTCCTTGGCCTGGTCGCCCACAGTGGTGCAATACTCCATGTTGAGCGTGTGGTCATCGACGAAATGGAATGTCACGGGGCAGTCGGGCAGCGTGCCGAGGAAGGCGGCAATGACATCCACGGGCAGAGCCACGGGCTTGTCAAACTTACCCTCAATGACTGCCAGGGGTGCGGGGATGGTGAGCTGCGCCTCGCCGGTGGACGCGGTGAGATAGAACTTGCCGTCCTTCTTCATCTGAAGGAGCACCGACGAGAGGATGGCGATGGTGCTCTTGGTGTTGATACACTTCTGCGCCTTGGCCAGTGTCTGTGCCAGGTGCTTGCTTGATGGTGTCTGAATCTTCATATTGCTTGTTACGTTTTGATTTTTCTTTTTTATAAACTACAGACTGCGCTGACCTTACAGACTTTATCATTCCCGAATGGAATCGTCAGTGCCGTCTGCGTTGTCCGTAGTTCCATAAATTCGTGAAATTCGTAGTTTAGAACGGCAGATCGCTGTCCCACTCGCTCGCATCTCCCGAGAACGGGTCGGCCTGTGTGCCCTCTGCCGGTGCAGCGTAGGCGCTCACGGTGCCGGCCTGTGCAAACGTCTGCGGTTGCTGGTAGGCGGTCTGCTGTGTCGCCTGCGGCTGATACATCATGGCCAGTCGCTTGTTCATACGGCTGCGGATGGCCTTGAAGAGGTGCGAGTTCTCGTCCTGCGCATCCTGGTTCACGATGTCCGGATCACGCTGCTTGTTCTGCTCCTTCACCTGCTCCACCAGTTTGGGGAACTGTCGGGCCACTGCCTTCACGTAGTCAGTAGTGAAACTCTGCTGAATCTCATGTGTCGGTACGTTTGCGTTGCTGTCGCCACGTTCCATTGCCGACTGGCGCACTTTGTTCTTATACTGCTCATTGAGCGGCCACATGTTTACGCGCAGACCGGCAATCTGCTTGTCGGCGTTCTGCCGTGATGTAGTAATCTTGATTTCGTTCACGTCTACAGGGATGCAGACGAATGCCCGATTGGGGTTCTTCTGGTCGATGCCAGTGTAGACCTTCGCGCCATTGAGCGCAAGCAGGTCGATGGAGCCATTGAAACTTGCCATAGTGTTGTTTTGGTTATCTTGTTGTTGTTAATATTTCGGTTTAGAACGGCAAATCCTCGTCCTTGATGGCCAAGGGTGCCGGTGCGTTGTTTCC
>CAVIJD010000070.1:0-4423 GCA_963643165.1 bacterium
GCTTATCGCATCTATGTACTCTCTTATCTGGGGATAATCCATGGCTCTTATGATTGTTTTTTAGTTAAAATACATCTTTCATATCGGCATCAGTGCGAAGGAATAGTCATCGTGGGCGAGCACTCCTTTTTGCTCCAACCTTCTCAAATATTTAGAGAACTTGTTTTCGTTGACGACGCATTTTTTCAGTTTTTTCAAAACATCCCTATAAAAAACCGGGGTATTGTTTTCCGTCCGTATCTTATTTGCCAGCATCCGGGCGGTATGGATATAATTCTCGTTTTTGGAATGATGGCTAATCGCCTGGTCAATTTCGTCGCGGAATTCCTCCTCGTGCAATATTTCATACATCATCATAATATAGTGAGAGAGTGCGTCGCTTGCGGCGAACACGACAGAGTTGGGGGTCACCTTGAACGTGCCGGTGCGGAAGCCCTCCTTTCTGAGCGGGTCCTTACAGTTGATGAGATACGGCGGTTGGTCAAAATCGGCGAGTTTGCTGAAACAGTGTTCCAGGCGTTTATTGTCACAGTTATAATGGAAAGCCACGCTGTCGCCGTAAGCGACCCAAGTGCAGGCATCGGGGGCTGTGCGCCACACGGCCACGAGCGTAGCATAGGAGCCCTCGTCGTAGAACTTGTTCAGCGACATAGGGCCGAGCTCTTTCGCGGCTTTTTCGCACTCGTCATAGAAATCCTCCCATATAGAGCCTATCCACTCGTCGAGTGCGTCGGCGGAGCCAAAGGGGGCATCCGGCAGTTTGTCAAGCATATATTTAGACCATCGTTCAGCGAAGAGTCCGCCGCCGCCGGCGCCGTCAGACACGGCAATGAGTTTTTTGCGTGCGAGTGCCGCATCTTCGTTGATGCAGTTGTCCTCAAATTTTCCTCTCGATATTTTTCTGGGTTCCATACAATTATTTTCCGATGTTCGTTGGGGTTCCTATATCCATAAGTTTAATGAGCGACGAAGCGTCGGCATTGATGCCCATAGCCACATGGCGGCCCTGCCGGTTGTCGTTAAGGCTGCGTTCGATGTCGGCGTTGTACCTGGTTGGCAGGAGGCTCGACATGTCAAACAGCATTTCGGCGTACGAGTTGCCGTTCAGCTCGCTTTTGCTGACGGGACAAACCACCTCATTGTCCGACTTGTTGGCCGTGAAATGGATATTGAAGAGGATCACGTTGCCGTCGTTGGTAAACATCGACTTCAGTTCATTGGCCTGTTGCAGCACATGTTCTGTAGTTGAGCCGTTAAACATGCCGTCGGTAATATTGATGATAGTCGGAGGATAGCAGTTCTGGTTGTGATGGTCGCGCATCCAGCCGTTCAACATTTTGAGTGCCATATCAAAAGCCTTATGCACATAAGTGCCGCCGCCGTATTTTGCTTCCATCCATTGTGGTTTTTCCACCACCCTTGTAAAGCTGCCCCGGCGGGTAGTAATTTCCTGGTTCTCCGTAATCACCTTGAATGGGTTGGCCATCAGTTCGGCGGGCGAGACGAAAGTGCGGCCTTCAAGGTTGCCGTGCCAGGCGCTGTAGGCGTCGTTGTCATAACCAATCACGGCAATGTCGTAGTAATGGCGGGTCTCGTTCGACTTGAGGCAGCGGAGCACCAGTTCGTTTATCTAGTTATTGACGATGCGGGCGGCGGCTTCGGCCATAGTCATGCTTTCTCCGCCCAGGGTAGTCATGCTGCCCATACTGCCCGAGCGGTCAACCATGAAAATGAAAGCGGTAGGCGTATTTCGGGTAATCTGAGCGGTATAAGGAGCCTTTATCTGTCTGACGTTCGGCCGATCGGGCAAGGCGATGCTGAAATTGCCGATATTGGTGATACAATCCAACGGAATATGGTTTTTGACCAGCACCTCGGCCTGAAAGAACGGCCGTTCGCCTTCGGAAAGTTCTGATTGTGCGTTTGCCTTTACGATTTGGAAATGGACAGTCTTCAAGTTGTCCAGGTCGCCGCCCACACGGTTGCTGTTGGTGTTGGCATTGCGGTCAGCGAATTGTGTTTCTTTCCAGCCTATCACCTGCGGGGTTATCTCAAGCACCACGGGGTTGGAGATGCGGCCGTCGTTCATGGCCTCGAACTTTTCCGGATGGTTCTGCGCAAAACTCAAATGCACATACTGCTGCAGGCCGGCGCGGCTGTCGAGTTGGTGCTGCATGTCGGACCCGCCGGGCTTGGCTATGTCAATAGACTTGCCGGCGCAGTCGGCCCACGAATATAAGCCGCCGTTGCTGACAATCGACGCCAAGTTGTCCCAATCGGTGAAATGGTACAGTTTCTTGATGCCGTTGCGGTCCATCATTTCCTTGTATTCCAAATAATTAGTTTTCAGTTCCATATTTAAAGTTGTTATTAGTCAAAAAAATCTTTTTATTCTCTCGTTGATTGTCTTTCTCCGTTCACAAGTCAGCCCGGGGGTTGTACGTGGGACGAAAAAAATCCTAATTCCCGACAGACCATTCCTTCAGCCCTTTCCCCTCCGTGTCGAGTTCGATGACCATGCCGATGACCATGCGGCCGTCGGCGAGGAAAGAGACCAGGTACTGCAGCCCTACGGGGAGTGCTCTATTGTCCATTTCTGTCATAATGATCCCTGATGTTAAAACTTCGGCAAAGATAGTATTTTTCCGCACGGCTACCGCATGAATGCAGAATGTAGAATGCAGAGGCGTCACGCATCACACAATCATAATTCCTAATTAAGTCCTATGTCAGCTCGGGGCTCGTGCGTGGGGACAGAAAAAGAAATCACTTTGTTTGTAATAGCGATGTTAGTAATAAGATTATTTCATACCTTTGCGCTCAAATTGGATTTGTAGATTATGGAGAACAAGCCTTTTATTTTCGGCATTGCCACTTCGGGCGATAATTTCACCGACCGGAAACAAGAAACGGAGCGTCTGTTGCTGAATTTCCAGCACGGAGTCAATACCATATTGATTTCACCTCGTCGTTGGGGCAAGACCTCGTTGGTACAGAAAGTGTGTCATTTGGCGCAATCTGACACGTTGAAAGTGGTTTATCTCGACATTTTTTCTTGTCGCAGTGATAAGGATTTCTATGATGCCTTTGCGGTCGCAGTCCTCAAACAGACCTCTTCCAAATGGGAGGAGTGGTTAGAAAATGCCAAATCATTCCTTTCCCGTATCAGCCCCAGAATTACAATGGGCACAGATCCAATGACAGATTTTTCCATTTCGCTTGAAATGAATCCCAAGAGCAATGATGTGGATGAGATTTTGCAACTTCCTGAAAAAATAGCGCAGAAGAAAGGTTGCAATATCGTAGTGTGCATTGACGAGTTTCAGCAGATTGCCGAGTTCAAGGAATCCAAGACCTTTCAAAAACGTTTGCGCTCCGTGTGGCAATTACAAAAGTCGGTGTCTTATTGTCTGTTTGGCAGCAAGAAGCATTTGATGAATGAATTGTTCGAGAAGAAGAGTCTGCCGTTCTATAAATTCGGCGATGTCATATATTTGCCTAAAATCGGGACTTCGGATTGGGTAGAATATATATGTGGCCGTTTTGAAGTTACGGGCAAGCAGATATCAAAAGAACTGGCCGAAAGGATATGTCAAAAGGTAGAGAACCACTCGGCGTATGTGCAACAGTTGGCGTGGTTGGTTTGGATACGTGCGGACGGAACAGCTGCCGAGCAGGATTATGAGGCGGCGTTTCAAGATATCATTGACCAAAACACCCCCTTGTTCGAGAAACAGACCGAGAGTCTTACCACCTACCAAATGAATTTTCTGCGGGCTGTCATAGACGGAGTTCATGGTGAATTTACCACCCAAGAGGTTTTGCACAAATACCAGCTCGGCTCGTCTGCCAATGTGAGCATCGTCAAGCGGGCATTAGTCAAAAAGGAGCTGATAGAGGTTGAGAAAAGGCACGTGTTCATCCCAGACCCGGTGCTGAAAGTATGGCTGAAAAAAGAATTGGGAATGTAATCCGTTCTCACCGGAAAAAACGGGGAGGCATTTTCTCCACGGTTGCCGCACGAATGAACCAACTGATTGCGGCTGAGGCGTTGCGCAAGTGGCCACATCCTCCATCTTAGTTGGCAAGTCAGCCCTGGCAAGGTGCGTGTGGCAAAGATGTTCTTGTAGTCCTCGGGCATCGGAGATGCCCAGTTCCAGAAAGAGTGCTTACTGTAGTTCTCGTCGCCGAGATAGCCAATGTCGCCGGCCAAAACAAGAATGTCGCCAGTTGCTTCAAGTGGATTTTCCTTCAGCCACCGCCAGTTGTCAGCAAATTCAAGGTGCAGGTCAGATGCGTATTGTATTTTAAGCATAATCACAACATTGATATACGTAATTGCTCCATTATCTGCAGACTCGTTACATCACCCAAACCAGCAGCCTTAATGAAGTCTGCATTTGGAAGGTCAGACGATACCATG
>CAVIJD010000071.1:0-3971 GCA_963643165.1 bacterium
GGCGATACCATCCATTTCTTCTCCGTAAGAATTTCGTAAAGTCCTTTCATGTTGTTATGAGTGTTTTTGTGTTGTTATCCTGAATAAACCGTTGATGTCGGTTTTTCTACTTGCAAAGTTAATGGGCAAAGGCAGTGGTTATGCGGACAAAAAAACGCCGCTATCCTCACGGACAACGGCGCTCGAAACAAATGAAAATTCTAAAAATAACGAATTATGTGGCTTAAATTCTTTCTATACTTTTGTTATGAGGATAAATTCGCTCATGCTCTTCAACGACACTACCAGCGAGATTGAATCGTCGGTAGCGGTCTTTGTGGCAGTAGGTATGAACGAGAACGATCCTGGGCAGGCACAGCAAAGATACTGTTGTCCGTCGGCAGTCGTCAGCACCACATGATGGTACTCTATACCTATGTTTCTATGCGCTTTGCGCACTTCATCGGCTCCGGCTACAATGGAAATGGTTATTTCATGACTAAAGACGAAACCATTTTCTGCCACTGAAGGAGTGACCTTTGCTGTAATACTGTCGGCAATGATGCCTTCGTCGCCAGATGTGGTGGCATTGAACACCGATGTGCCGAGTGTAGGGTTGTTTACACTTATGGTTTGACGGAGGGAGAAAGGCACCGGCAGCTTCACTCCAGAATCAGGGTAAACAGCCACTCCAACAACACCTTCCAAATACGATTCTTTGCAATTTTCCATTACTACTATCTTGATAACTTAAACTGTTGCTTTTTTAACCTTTGTTTGATTTTTCATTAACATACATTGACATACGTCATTTTATTCCCATTCCATACCGGCAAGGTTGTGCCTTTGCTCTTTTTCGTCATCATAGCACATATTGAAGCATGAATAGGCACTGAAATGATTGTTGCCGGTCTTTATCCATCGGTCTACCACTCGCCTCATGCTGTCTTTTTCTTCTACGGTGGGTTCGATGCCATAGCGCATGAGCCATCGTTCCATCATTGCCGACTGACTGCGGCATACTATGCGCCCTTCGCTGGTGCAGAAGTCGAATGTAGACAATGCCCATTCAACGAGTGACCGTTTGAAATCGTTGTTGAGCATGACGATGAGTTGACGTATGCCCTGATATGTGAGGTTCCATGACGGTGTGACGTGACGGATGGCATCTACGACTACTATCTCGGTGGGTAGCTTGATGCAAAGGTAATCTTCTTTGTCGGAACGACTGAACTCTGTATATCCGTTGAGGGTGCGCACTTCGTCGTAGGAGAGATGCTCCCGGCAGTTGCGTTTTAGGAGCATTTTTCCTCCGAATGGCGACCTGCCGTTATTCATGTTCTGCCACTGTTGATGAGAGAAGCATTGCATGTTGGCATGCTGCACTACTGCCTGCGTGTTGGTGAGGTAGTTGCGCAAGACCCAGAACTCCGGCATGAACTGACTGAACACTATCGGCTCGTCGGGAGTGAGCACATGCGAGGGGTCACGATGGCGGAAATACTGGCATCGGTTGAACGGAAGGCGAAGGTAGATGTTTGGCATATCAGAATGACGGTTGGTATGTGGCCATGATTGCGTCGGTCACGGCGAAACAGTATTTCAATGAAGCGTCGGCATCCTGTCCGGCAATGGTAGCTCCTACAGCCTTGTCGAGTTTGGCAGTCTGCGATGGTGAGAGATTGAAGCATAGACCTACGGCATCAATGTAGCAGCCGCCTGTGGCTGTGCGCTTGATGAAGTTGTGACCGAAGTGCTTGCCGGAATTGAAGAACTGGTTGATGGCTTCCACCATGTCGTCTTCGTTGTAGATGGATGGTGCCGGGTGGAGTTTGCGATATTTTTCGGTGTAGGTCTTCAGGCGCTTGGAAAGATAGTCGTTGATGGAGTCGGAATAATCGAAATAGAGCTGTGCCTCTGGTGTGGTTCCGTCTTTTGAGCGAGATGTGTTGAAGAATCCGCGCAGTTGGGTGAGCACCTGCTGCACTGCATCAAACTGCAGGAACTCTACTTCACCGTTGAATACGTCCTTCATGTCGGCCTTGATGTCAACCATCAGTGACTCCAGCATGTCGGATAGGAACGTGATGCTGTCGAGTCTGCGGGCGAGTTTGTCTACTCGCTCACGAATGCCATCGCGCCGATAGTCGACGTAATACTTCAGGAGGGTGGCGAACGATAGGAAGTCGCGTGTCTCCGTAGAGCGCAGGTTGGTCTGCACGATAGACGAGTACATGAGGTCTGCCAGTTTACGGTCGTGCTGCTGAATGGTACGTATGAGATTCATCATCTCGTTGGAGTTCGGGCGCATACGGGCAGATGTCTGCACAAGGCGGTTGCGTTTCTCTACTGCCTCGGCATAGTCGGGGTTGGCGAAGAGGACGGATAGCGTCTCTGCATATTTGTCGGCTGGCACATCCTTGAAGTTGAATGTGTAGACGGTAGGCTGGGCCATGATCTTGGCTTCCTGCCGTGCCTGGTGTTGTTGCTTGTTTTTGTTCATTGCTTTGCTCTATTTACCATAATAGTCATTAACGGGAAATTCCGGCTATCGTTTGTCGCCGTCTCCGGCAATTACGTTGCGTGCCTTGCGGGATGCAAGTTTTGCCAGGTTTTCGTTGGCCACATCTTCGAGCGATACTCCCATAACGTGAGCGAGTCCGGCAGTCTGCCACAGGATGTCGCCTATTTCCGAGAGCATCAGCTGGCGCTCCTCGTCGGTGATGTTCCATGTCTGTGTGTGGGTGATGTCGCCACGTTCGTCGCGGTCGTGGACGGATATGAAGAGTTTGCCTTTGCGCATGTGCTTTCCGGCTTTGCTGGCAAACTCGCCTACTTCGCCCATGAGGTTGGCAAGCATGTAGAACAGGTTGTCGCTTGCCGGCATGCAGGTGGTCATGGCCTGCTGTTGATATTCATTCAATTCCATATTTGTTGTGATATTAAGAAATTTCGTTTCTGAAAAAACTTACCTATTCTCACGAACCGGCAAGGTAAAAAAAATGATACAATATTTGACATTATAGAGTAAATTCCGGTATGTATTCTTTCATTCTTTCGATAATGGCACTGCGTATTAGTCCTACTGCTTCGCGGGCATTGGGATGAGGTGTCCCAGTGGTGCCATGATAGCGAAGGTCGATGATTCTGCCCCAGTCGGCAATGGTGTAGGTATATGCCACAACGGTGTATGTATCGAGGGGGAGCACGCCACGCGCATTCTCCGGCTTCATGTTCGTCTTCAGCAGAAGGTGGTAGGCCAGTTCGCTCATTCGGCATGATGCGTTGAAGATGAATCGCTGCCATAGGGTGCCGTTGTCATACCAGTGTGGCTTGGCGATCTGCACTCCGCCCTTCTTCTCCAGGTTGCAGTATCGTGTGGACTGCTCGGCAATGGCATTGGGCGATGTGCGGTTGAGTTCGCGGGAGGTGCTTATCTGGGTAGTGACTGCGAAGGTCATGCGGAGCAGATAGAGTGCATCGGTGTATTTTGCACGCAGGGCAGACTGTATGTACTGTTCCTCTTCGGCATAGAACGGTTCGAGGATGTCCTTCACATGCGGGTGCTCACAAAGGAAGTGCATGTTGGTGCTTATCCATACCTTATGCCCGTTGGTCATGTAGTCGATATATGGCGATGCTGACAGCCATGCCCATATCTTGTTGGGCAGGGCCTTGTCGTTGGAAACGTAGAAATAGACTGCCCCGTGCCGGTACATGGACTTGTGGCCTGACTTCCAGAACGACTTGCATCGGTCTTCGTCGCACTTCTGTATGAATGCTTCGCGTTCCTCGTCGGTCAGGTCGGCAGACGGTTCCTTACCCTTGCTCTTGTAGCAGATGCGTCCCACTCTGGCAATGTGGCTCGAGATTCTCTCCTGTGGCCACCATTCTGCTGTGGCGTTTATTATCTTCATTGCTTATGAATTTGAGTTTGTTATTGTATGTGTATATCATCGTTGTTTGTGTGTCATAGGCATGGCACAATGTGT
>CAVIJD010000072.1:0-3831 GCA_963643165.1 bacterium
GAAACTTCGCCGTCGATACAATAGAACTTTATACCGTCAAAAATCTGTGAATCACCAGACGAGATATATCCGGCGTCGTTTAGGTCACTTTCGTAGACCTTTGCAGATGCAGTTGTAACTGCCATCATAGCGATGGCGAAAAGTAAGATAAAATTTTTCATGTTCTTTAAAATATTAATAATTTAAGATTCTATTTGCTCTCAGCGTTTCAGCCTCTTGCTCCATTCGGTTAACAAAATGATTCAAGAGTGCATCAGTAGTGCATCAGTTCTTTAAAAACGAAAAATAGTACATAGTGTATTATATTTCTCCGTCTCTTATGCAGAGACGTAAATGCTGGTGCAAATGTAAGAAGAAGAAGAAGAACAAACAAATGTTTTGGCAAAAATCTGATGGTTCAGTGCAAAAAATGCGCTTTTTTGCACTATTTTGCACTATTTTGCGCTACTTTTCTCCTGGCTTTACCGTTTTTTACTCAATTCCGCTCTGCCGGAGCGCTGGAAGGCAACGAGACCGAACCGCTCTTCTGCTGTGGCACCGCGTGTTCTTCGACTGGCTCGACACCTGGTTGAAGCCCAATGAGTAGAACCGTGTTTTTGTTATTCTAAAGATAACAGAAGGCTGTATGTCCCGTTGTAATTGAATTGCGCCCTTCTTCTTGATAATCTGCTGATTGCTCGCAAGCGACTGAAAGTCTGCATCTATTCCTTTCGGAAAATCGATGTTTTATAGGATTGGGAAAGTGAATCTATTGCCGCCATACACCGTCCGGAACTTCAAATCCTTGTCTTCCGAAAGATTTTCGCCCGAAAGTTTGGTGGTTTCGGAATTTGTGCCTATCTTTGCAGTAGGTGTTGAATTGCTTTGGGCTTCTTGCCCATAGGTATTCCGTTCATTCGGTAGGAGCAATTCAGCACCTTTTTCTATTTTGTTGAGGAGATTGTTATCATTCTTTATGTGAACGGAACTAATGTAATCCTCCAACTCCCCATACTTATTTACTACCGCTACGTTATAGATGTGCTCATTCTCAGCATTTTTGTACCGTTTAATATACAGAATGCTCCCGTCCTTATCATGGTGTCCAAAGTCTGCGTCTTGCAAGGTCGGAAGGACAGTTCCCGATATATCCAAGCGAGATTTGCGAAGGATTTTGTTGAAGACCTCATCTTTGACCTTAACAACCTCATTAAAGGCAGAACGGATAGGATTAGCAAATACTTCCTTGAACTCAGCTAAAGTAGAAATCTTAGAAGGCAATTTGCGGTCCGTGCGTTCTCCCAACAGAGATTTCAACTTATGCGCGGCTTCTTCGCCTTTGAAGGTCTGGTAGTCCTCCTTATTTTCGCTCCGGCTTTTGCTGCCTCCCCCAAATAGGAAGATTTGGTCTTCTCGGCTCACATCTTCCGCCTTCGCTCCCTTCTCGCCAACGAACTGGTGACGCAGCGTCCCGTCCGTCTTCCCGAACTTTCTCGGGTCGACACCGTCAAGCAAGTCCTTCATCACGCGGTCAGCCACCTCTTCGGCCGATGTGTAGTGAATGTGCAGGAAGTCGCACACGCCTCGCCAAAACTTGGCCAAAGCGCGCTTCACGCGCTGCAATGCGCTAATAGCCTCTGCCTTCTCGAAGATTCCGCTGTTGCCCTCCAATATCTTCTGTTGCTCGGCATGCAGACGCTCAGCACCACGACGGCCCGAATACTGCGCAATCACCTCGTCGGCAATCTCGTCGTCCGTCTTCAGCTCGGGATAAGACTTCCTCACCTCTTCCCAAACCGACGTGCCCTTCATCAGTTCCACCACGTTCTTCCACTCCTCCGGGTTGCCCGACTTCAGTGCCGTAGCCCAAAGGTGTGCATACTCGTGCACCAGGGTCTCGCTCTTCGCAATCCTCGGGTCGAAGTATATCTTTCCGCCAACGGTGAAACCATAAGCCTCTCCGTCTTTCGTGCGGAAGAAACGAATACCCATGTGGCTGTGGTCAAAGGCGTCAAAATCAGCACCGCTGCCGTGAAAAACACGGTGTTTGCGGATTTTTTCGTCATTTGCTATTGCATTTTCAGCATCTTTGCGTATCTTTGCAGCGTCAGTTTCACTAATGACAATCGTTTCGGACGTGCTATGCGAGGACCTTGTGTCAACCGTAACATTAGTGGCTGACCTTTTTTTCGCCCACATGGTGATGTTTTCCATATCCTCCACATCGAAACGTCCTTCTCTTTCAACGACAATCACTATGCCATTACTCAAATCTTTTTCATAGCGCACACTTTCTGCGCCATTTGACGCAACTGTCCCCTTGCTAACCCTATCTGGACAAACCATAATGTATGGCAGCAATGCAATGTCCTCGTCGCGCAGAGGAATGCTATATCCATCATTCGCAGTTCCATTCAGCCCGTGTCTGTTTTTTGCATGCTTTATTTCGTTAGCATTGATTGTGTGGCTTTTGATTGCGTGCCCGATTGCACGCTCTGCAAGGTTGTTCGCTCTTTGGGATATTTCTAATTTAGAACTTTTCTGCTTTGCATTTCCTCGCAGAACATCGAGTATAAAATTAGATGCTTTACGCAACCCATTCAGTGATGCCTGCAATTTCGCCGTTCCGTTCGCCTCGTCCAGGACGCGTTGACCCTCCTCGCTGCCAACGACATCGAGTCCGCTCTTCTGCATCATTTCGGCCAAAGCATCGCGCAGCACGGCCTCCTCCTTCGTGACGGGTTCTGCGCCTTCCGACTTCTGCTGGCGGGGAGTGCGGTCAGCAGAAACTCTGTTTCCTTCTTGCAGTCCGCTCTCCGTTGCTTCTTCCGACGTTGCATTCTCTGCTGCTTTGTGGGAGATTCCTGCCTTTTCTTCATTTTTTCCACCATTTTCTTGCACGGAATCAGAATTGGTAATATCTTTGCCCGCAGAAATAGTCTCACTCAAATCCGGAATTGGCGTCGTGTTCTCACGATTAGCGTCGGTGAGAGAGAGACCTTTCTTTTTCCACATTGTTACCGCAGCAAGTTCTTTGCGTTTATCCCGTTTCTCCTCGACAAAGACCGTAGTGCCGTCTTCGTAAGTTTTTGAGTAGACGATGTTTACATCATTGCGCTTCCCTTCATCAACGGTAATCTCGTCATAATTCTCTACAACATCGGGAATACGTTCGAAATCTTCATCTGTGATAGGTATCTGACCCCGGTTCTCTTCTTCCTTGCGGATTCGCTCTGCTTCGGCCTTCTTTCGCTCTGCGCCCACTCCGGCGATCTGCCGCCAGTGCTCCAGGACGACCTTGATTTGTGCCTGCACTTGAAATAATAAATTATTAATCATAACCAATTATTTTTTGATTGATTCGGGTGCAAATCTAAATAATTATTTTGGCGCGGGTTGTTTAAGTGTTGCAGAAGCAACTGAATTCGGATAACAAAAGACACTAGACCAGGACAATACGAGAATAGACGGTCCTTCTATATAAGTCGCACCTATGGAAACGAAGTCGGGGAATGACAAATCAGTCTGATACTTGCAAAAAGTATCAACCTGATTTGTGCGGTAAAGAACGGAAAAGCCAACGCCGGAGGCAGAGCACGCCTGGCTATACTAGCCCCGACTCGCGCCCTAACCAGGAGGGCAAATCCCTTCCTACAATGGCATAGAAAATCACGGCTACTGCTTATGGAGACAATGCTCCGGACGGGCAAAGAAGACAATAGTTCGTATCGGCCTACACGAACGTTAGTATCGGCCTACACGAACGTTAGTATCGGCCTACGCGAACGTTCGTATCGAGCCACACGAACGTTAGTATCAAGCGGAACAAATAGTTGTCTTTTGCTCAGCAGA
>CAVIJD010000073.1:0-554 GCA_963643165.1 bacterium
ATGCAGCGCGCATCGAGGAATACGTCGAGCCCCTTTTGCTGTTGCGCCCAGATGCCACGGGCGACGACATCGCGCGGTGCGAGCTCGGCGTCTTTGTGGATTTCGGGCATGAAACGGCAGCCGCCGGCATAGAGCAGGGCACCTTCTCCGCGCAGGGCTTCCGTCAAAAGCGGCAACGGATCCAATTTCGTATTGAGGGCCGTCGGATGGAACTGGACGAATTCGACATCGCTTAATACCGCGTGTACGCGCGCAGCAATCGACAAGCCGTCGCCCACCGATTCGGCCGGATTCGTCGTGTAGCGGTAGATGCGCCCAATGCCGCCACAGGCCAAGACGACGGCTCGGGCCTGTACGACGACGGTATCGCCGCCATCGTTAATCCGGCCATAGAGACCGTGAACAGTGCCGTTATCGTCCTGGATCAGGTCGGCGACATAACAATTTTCGATGACTTCGATATTCGGACATTTTTTGACGGCGGCAACGAGCGCACGTTCGACTTCGGCGCCCGTGCTGTCGCCGTTGGCGTGTAAGATACGCCGTCGGCAGTG
>CAVIJD010000073.1:564-3599 GCA_963643165.1 bacterium
GGGCCGCTTCGCGCCCGAAAGAGAGCTCGCCGTCGGGGGTCCGGTCAAATTGCGCGCCGTTTTCGATGAGTCTGCGAATCTGTTCGGGACCTTCGGCCGTCAAAATGTCGACGCAGTCTTTGACCGACAGCCCGTCGCCCGCGACAAGGGTATCGGCCGTATGCAGTTGCGGGGAGTCGTCTTTTCCCATGGCACATGCAATGCCGCCCTGTGCAATCGGCGTCGAACCGCCCTTGCCAAATTCCGCTTTTGTCACGACGACGACTTTCCGCTTTGAAAGCCCCAAGGCCGCGCTCAATCCCGCAATACCGCCTCCGATGATGGCGACATCAGCCGTTATTTTCTGCATATTTCCGTTCATCCTGTCGTTTTAGACTGTTTGCATGCATATGCATGCAAAGTCGCGTAAAGCCATATTATCTGCCACGAATTGCGGTGAAATCCGGCATTCGGAGCGGGCTTTTTTTACACTGTGATGCACGATTTGTGGATAGTTTTTTTCGCCGGTGCATGGCATGGGTTTGGATGCGGCATGGCGGCCGGCAAATTCCGCTCGCCACACTATTATTATGACCTGAGATTGCGATTATTGTGATCTGAGACTGCGCAGTCCCAAGATCCTCGGTCGGGTATAAAGACTTCGCAGGTTCAACAGTGGTGTCCGAAAAAATAAAATCCGGCGGAAAGTGTTGATTTGTGAGGGTTTGGGCGCATTTGAAAAAAAAACGAAAAAAAAGATTTGACACCCGCCGGCGACATGCGTATAAGCCGCCTTCGCCGACGGGATGCAACAGACCCTTGGCACGATGACAAACGAAGAGAAGAAAGCGACAGAGATATAATTGTTAGGGCAATTTCATGAACTCGAGAGAATTTGTGAAATTCAAAATCAAGTGTCTATACAAAAAATAATTTGAATTCGAGAGAATTTGAGTTGGATGGCGAATCAGCCCGCGCCTTTAGCTTTAAAGGAGTGGGATGGAGATTAAGCTATGTAGGGCACACGGCGGATGCCTTGGCGCTGAGAGGCGAAGAAGGACGTTGTAGACTGCGAAAAGCTTCGGGGAGTTGTCAAACGAACTGTGATCCGGAGATGTCCGAATGGGGAAACCCGGCGGTGCGACAAGTGCCGTCACTCTGAAGTCAATTCATAGCTTCAGGAGAGCGAACGCGGAGAACTGAAACATCTAAGTAACCGCAGGAAGAGAAAGAATGATCGATTCCCCCAGTAGCGGCGAGCGAAAAGGGAAGAGCCTAAACGCATGTGTGTGTAAGCGTTGCAGCGTTGCCATATGCGGGTTGATGGGATTTCTCGTTATATTGTGCAGCCAATATGGCTCAAGGGGAAAAGAAAACGGAACGGAACTGGAAAGTCAGGCCGGAGCGGGTAAGAGCCCCGTACGTGAAACTTTTCTTACCGAGCAGAGAAACACCCGAGTACAACGGGACACGTGGAACCCTGTTGGAATCAGCGAGGACCACCTCGCAAGGCTAAATACTACTCAGCGACCGATAGTGAACAAGTACCGTGAGGGAAAGGTGAAAAGCACCCCTGCGAGGGGAGTGAAAGAGAACCTGAAACCGTGTGCCTGCAAACCTTTGGAGCCCGTCGGACGAAAGTCAGGGGTGACAGAGTACCTTTTGCATAATGAGTCAGCGAGTTACGTTTTGTCGCAAGGTTAAGTCGAATCAGAGATGTAGCCGAAGCGAAAGCGAGTCTGAACAGGGCGAACAGTGGCAGGACGTAGACCCGAAGCCGTGTGATCTATGCATGATCAGGTTGAAAGAGCGGTAAAGCGCTGTGGAGGACCGAACCCACCAAGGTTGAAAACTTGGGGGATGAATTGTGCATAGGGGTGAAAGGCCAATCAAACTCGGAGATAGCTGGTTCTCCCCGAAATATATTTAGGTATAGCCTCATGTGTCTGACCGGGAGGTAAAGCACTGACTGAGTGCGGGGTCTTCCCAGATTACCAAGCTCATTCAAACTCTGAATGCCTGGTCTGCAGAACATGGGAGTCAGACTGCGAGCGATAAGGTCCGTAGTCAAAAGGGTAAGAGCCCAGACCGCCGGCTAAGGTCCCTAAATCCGTCTAAGTGGAAAAGGATGTGAAAGCGCAGAGACAACCAGGAGGTTGGCTTAGAAGCAGCCAGCCTTTAAAGAAAGCGTAATAGCTCACTGGTCCAGCGAATTTGCGCCGAAGATGTACCGGGGCTCAAGACGGGTACCGAAGCTGCGGACTCATACATCACGTATGAGTGGTAGGGGAGCATTGAAGCGTGCCGTGAAGCAAAATCGGCAAGACATTGTGGAGCACCTTCAAGAGCAGATGCTGACATGAGTAACGATAAAATATGTGAGAAACATATTCGCCGTAAGCCCAAGGTTTCCCGGGCCAGGATTTTCCTCCCGGGGTGAGTCGGGACCTAAGACGAGGCAGAAATGCGTAGCCGATGGAAAGCAGGTTAATATTCCTGCACCGCAAATGACGTGTTTGAATCACAGTGGGGACGGAGAAGGTCAGGTGAGCCGGACTGTTGGTAACCGGTTTAAGTCCGTAGAAAGGCGTTATAGGACGCGACAGCGACAAACGTAATGCCGTATTTCGAGAGGCGATGAAGCGCGGCTCAAAGCCGCATAAATTCACTGATACCATGCTCCCGGGAAAAGCCACGGTGATGAATGTCATGTGTGCCCGTACCGCAAACCGACACAGGTGGGCCGGAAGAATATTCCAAGGCGCTTGAGAGACCCCTGGTTAAGGAACTCGGCAAATTAGCACTGTAACTTCGGGAAAAGGTGTGCCTGCTATGGTGACGGGCTTCGCGCCCCGAGCCGGCGAGCGGGTTGCAGAGAAATAGTGGTAGCGACTGTTTACTAAAAACACAGGACTCTGCTAAGTCGCAAGACGATGTATAGGGTCTGACGCCTGCCCGGTGCCGGAAGGTTAAGAGGAGCTGTCATCCGAAAGGAAAAGCAGTGAATTGAAGCCCCGGTAAACGGCGGCCGTAACTATAACGGTCCTAAGGTAGCG
>CAVIJD010000074.1:0-3315 GCA_963643165.1 bacterium
AATGATTACGTGCAAAATTAAGCAAAAGTCTGTGAACGGAAAGGGAACATCTTGACTATCCCTAAAAAGCGTTGTCACATTTGAGGCCGATTAACTAATATTGTTTACACTCTTTGTTTGGTGAACTAATTTACTTTACGCAAACACATCCTTCACCTATTTTCCTTTACAATTCACGCTTGGTAAACTGATTTTCTTGACACCTCTTTACGGGGGGCGTAAGACAGGTGTCTTGACCTCGTCCACAATGCAAAGTTAGTCAAATTCCTCAAAAATGTTCCATTCTTGGGTTCGTATTTGTAATTTTGCATTCAGAAGCCGAAGAGGAAGCAGGCTCTGCTGAGGAGCAACCTGCCAGCAATAGGCTTTTGCACTACACTGAAACAGTGTCGGCACGGTCATCACGTATGGCTGTGCCTTTTTTGTTTCAGGCAGTGCCTCATGGCTAAGAAAACCTAACTGGGCGGCGCTGCCGCACGGTTCTCCCACGGATTTCTCCAGCAACGTTTCTGTTCGCCAGTCTGAGCATGCGCCACAACAGGAGTCTGCATACCAATGCTCATGTGAGGACGCCGCGTGTTGTAGAACTGGATAATCCGTTTCAACTCTTGACGGCACACTTCTATTGTGGGGATGGTCATCTTGTAAAGCCATTCTGTCTTGAGTATGCCGTTGGCTCTCTCTGCCACAGCGTTTTCCAAGGGATCGCCGCTTTGAGTCATGCTAATGTTGATACGGTGCCGTTTCAGTTCCTGTACATACGCCTGGCTGCAGTACTGACATCCACGGTCGGAGTGGTGTATCAGCATTGCGGCCGTTCCATCATCTATCGTGGAAAGGGCCATTCTCAATGCCTCCAGCGGATAAACGGTCTCGAGCGTAGGACCGACGGCCCAACCTACAATCATGTGCGAGTAGGCATCCGTAATGAGCGACAGGTAGCATACGCCTTCCTCCGTTTCTACATAAGTAATGTCACTCACCCATATCTCATTGGGACGGGAAGGCACTATGTCCTTGATCAGGTTGTCGTATTTGTGGTAGTGATGGCTCGAGTCTGTCGTCTTGTAGTGCCTTCGGCGCTTTATCTGCACCATCAGACCGTGCCGGCGCAGCAGTTCAATGAATGCGTCACGACCCGGCATGCAACCCGTCTGGTCAAACATCTCCTTTATCACAAGGTAGAGCTTTGCACAGCCCAGCCCTGGATTGTCTTTCCTGTAATCCTTGGCCTTCTCCACTATCAGCGGCTCTATGGCATTTTCAGCAAACTCGTTTTCCTTCACTCCGTTATAGAACGATTGCCTGCTGTAACCAAACAGTCCGGTAAGAGTGCCGATTCCTGTCTTTGGGCACTCCTGCCGTAGCAAGCTTACTGTTTGGTGCCAGATTTTTTTCTTATAGGAATATTGAAACGTTCCTCGGCCAAATCAATCATCTTGTCGTACGCTTTGGCACGTAATTTCTCCAACTCAGCCTCCTTTTGCGCTTTCTTCAGGGCGGCTTTCAACTCTCTAATCTGGTCTTCTTTACTTCGGTTTGCCATATCTTCAGGTGATTCGTTGCGTAAAGATAGCAAATTTTCCTGAGATACATACTTGCCGACCCAGGCATACAACGTTTGGGTTGAGCAAATGTGGTATTTTTCCACCATCTGCTCCGCGCTGGTCTCACCGGCAAGGAATTCTATGACAATGGGGACTTTCTCCTCATCTTCATATCGGTAAGTGATTTTTTCAACATACCGATACTCTGTGACACCTGTTACGGGGTCAACATACTTGACACGATCCGTGCGTTTTGACGATCTTTTCATTGACTTCATTTTTACACCTCAAAATGTGTCAAGTTTTTCCAGTTCAAGCCAAGGTGGACATTGCCGGAGTTTGCGCAACGGATGAAGACATTGACGGTAGTGTCTGTGGCGACTTCATTGGCTATTTCCCTGCCGTCGCGCCCAAGTATACTGTCTTTGTCTCGCTGAAAAGGAGCTCTCGTCCTATGTCTGCCGGTGGCATGTGCGGCCCGATATTAAAGGATATAGCCGAGCGCTTATCTCTGCGTAGGCTCTAATCTCTGCGGCTCGCCCAATAGAAGGAGTGAAGCAATATCATGGGCGCGCCGCTGCGATGTATCTCTATATAACTCATTGAAAATCAATAGAAGTTTCAAATTGTTACATTTTCACTTAAAAACGTAATAATTTTTCGGGGACTTTTGAAACGAACCTATTTTGACGCTCAAAATACGACATTTAGAACACTAAATGCTAAATATTTTAACTAAACAGGACTCCATTTAACATCTATTAGGTAAAAACGGGTGAAATGCCAAGCCTTTGCAATGACCTGATACTCAAACTGTTAGAAAGGCGGCAATTCTTGACGAGAAAGTCAGCACTTTTCTATGAGAAAACTGGCACTTTTCAGGGAGAAAAGTGGCACTTTTCGAGGAGAAAACTGGCACTTTACTATTCGGAACTTTTTGGCTTAGAAATGTAACAATTTGAAATCAGTCTTGAAATAGGAAATTTAGAACACTCGGCTCCAAGTAGCCCTCCCCGTCAGTGATCGCTTGGCCCGCCCACATTGGCAACCGTAACAAACATGTATCTCTGAGGCGCGCCCATTGTGTGGGCTAACCTCCCAAACCGCCGCTCACACATTATTATATATACGCGCGCGTAAGAAAACGTCGCTCCAGCGGAGCGTGTTGGAAGGTTGACAAACTTGGCAGGCTCATATCTTCGAGGTGCGCCCTTTGCGGTCTTCTATGTGCTCATCCCGAAGCTATGCGCCTCTCTCGATGCCAGCAAGAAAGCCCTCCCCGGCGGGGAAGATTGGATGTGGATTCTCCTTTCCTTTATATGAGGCTGTGAATAGCTCCCTTCTCTTGACTTCCGTCAATTCTTACTGAAAAAGTTGAAGTTTTTTCAAACTTTTTTCTTGAAACTCTTGTGTGTAAAAAATATTTGCAATACCTTTGCAACCGCTTTCGCCTAAAAACGAAGGCATAGAAAGAGTTCTTTGAAAAGATTACATAACAGACAAGTAGTACAAGAAGCAAACCTCAGAGCTTTCGGGTTCTGGGTGTTTGGGTAAATTACGAACCGTTTTAATTCTTTCCCTGCCCTCGGGCAGGACAAAGGTTTATGGATTCAATAAAAGGAAGCGTTCTGAACAGAAGAAAACACTTGTCTCTTTCCTTTGCGGCTTAGAGGTCTAAGGAGGGAGGAGTCAGTAAGAATATTTTTACAATGTAGAGTTTGATCCTGGCTCAGGATGAACGCTAGCTACAGGCTTAACACATGCAAGT
>CAVIJD010000075.1:0-2424 GCA_963643165.1 bacterium
ACAGTCCTGTCCGTTTCGAGTTGTCCCGCCTGGTCAGCGAGTCCGCAGAGCAGTTGAAACCCCAGATGGCCGAGAAGCAGATTGCAGTTTCGCTCCCGGAGGAACAACGTTGTTTTGTCTATGCAGACATTGCCATGGTGGAGGTGATTTTGCGCAACATTTTGGTGAATGCCGTCAAATTCTCGTTCCCGGGTCAGCGCATAGAAGTGCGGATAGAAGACAGAGGGAAAAAGGCCGTTGTGACGGTTACGGACCATGGCGTCGGCATGAGCAAACAGACGGTCAAGCAGTTGATAGGCAAGGGACGGCATTCCGCCAGTGGCACGGCGGGTGAGCAAGGCACCGGCCTTGGGTTGCAGATCTGCCGGAATCTTGTGGAGAAAAACGGCGGCACGCTGGCCATCAGCAGCGAAGAACAGAAAGGAACGTCCGTTGCCTTTGACCTCAAAAAGGTGGACTGAGTTGCCCGTGCAACTATATTCTGATGCGTAGGGCAGGGTGGTGTGCCGTACAGGTTCAGTTTTGGCCGATCAGCTTGACCAGATAGTCGCCGTAGCCGCTTTTCATCAGCGGCTCGGCAATCTCGCGCAGTTTGTCGCTGTCGATGAATCCCTGGCGGTAGGCTATCTCCTCGATACAGCCGACTTTCAGTCCTTGGCGGGCCTCGATGACCTGTACGAACTGTGTGGCTTCAATCAGCGAGTTGAAAGTGCCGGTGTCGAGCCAGGCGGTGCCACGGTCCATCTTGCAGACTTTGAGTTTCCCCGCCTGCAGGAAATGTCTGTTGACATCGGTGATCTCATACTCACCGCGGGCACTGGGCTTGATGTTCTTGGCGACCTCAACCACGCTGTTGTCGTAGAAATAGAGCCCGGGGACGGCGTAATTGGACTTGGGGTTGGCGGGTTTCTCTTCAATGGAGACGGCTCTCATCTGGCTGTCAAACTCCACCACGCCATAGCGTTGCGGGTCAGAGACATGGTAGGCGAAGATCACGCCGCCGTCGGGGTCGTTGTTTTCCATGAGGTGCTGCTCGAAGCCGCCGCCGTAGAAGATGTTGTCGCCCAGGACCAGCGCCACCTTGTCGTCGCCGATGAAATCCTCGCCGAGCACGAAAGCGCGGGCCAGGCCGTCGGGCACCTCCTGCACCTTGTACTCAAAACGACAGCCGATGCGCGACCCGTCACCAAGCAGTTTCTCGAAATTCGGCAGGTCTTGCGGCGTTGAGATAATCAGAATCTCGCGGATGTGCGCCTGCAGCAGCGTGGAGATGGGGTAATAAATCATCGGCTTGTCGTAGATGGGCATAAGTTGCTTGCTCATAGCCATCGTGATCGGGTAAAGACGGGTGCCGGAGCCGCCGGCCAAAACAATTCCTTTCATATCTTTTCTTTTTGTTTGGGGTGTCGTTAGTCTTCAAAAACGCGGCGCAAAGATAGTAATTTATTGCCGCCGCATGAGAGGACTTTTTCCGTCGTTTTAGGCTTGTCAGAAAAAAAATCGTTTGTAAAGTTGTGCCTTGCAAAAATTTTCACTATTATTGCAACTGCTCAATGTCATAGATGAGAATAAATGAACAGTGTTTGTAACTTATTGATTTCCATATATATATATATATATAATTCGCTTGTCATCCGACTGCGGAAGGTAATCCCGTTCTCATATTATTTACTAAACCAACCCGCTGACGGTCTCGTGCGGAAAGAGAAAGATGTTTCTTTTCTTTCCACATCCCGTCCGTATGCCTGTTGTTTTGAAAATCTGTCAACAATCAATCAAATTTTCACATAACCCAAAAACCTTTTTATTATGAAGAAAAATCTATTTTTTGCATTCGTTGCAATGGCCGTGTTGGCCTGCAGTTGTTCCACCGTCATGGACACAACGAAAGAAAAAGAATCTTACGTCCGAGCCATAAAGTACACATCCATAGACAAGTTGTGTCAGGTGCAGCCGGGCAACAGTTATGATGTGGTAGTGCAGACTTTAGGTTGCGAGCCATACAACCTGCTCAGCAACCAGAAAGACGGTTACGCCATCTATTTGTACAAATACAAACTGGTGGAAAGAGACGTGAAGGCAGACATTGCGGACGACATGTTGAACCAGCGCGGTGGCGAAACGTCAGGCATCGAGGTGTATAACCCGAAAATAGAGGACGCGTACCTCGTGTTCAAGGATAACAAACTGGAAAGTATTGTGACGTCATACGGGCAAGACAAGGCTATGCCGTTCATTCTGCTCAACAATACGTTGTATAAGATAACGAAAGACAGTGACACTTACACAATACACGCCGAGATGCACATAACCCCTCCTGCCGCCAACGACATCAAGGAGGAAAAACCCGCGAGCGGACCCGCAATGGCTATTCCGTTCATGAAAAAACATTAAGCAGTAACGTGTGAAAAGAATTGGAATTAT
>CAVIJD010000076.1:0-2419 GCA_963643165.1 bacterium
GCGCGACGAGTCGAAGGTGAAGTTCATCAAGTGAGCAAGGGAAGCGGAAATAAGCGGATACGTTACGGCGCTCGTTGTTTCTCCCACAGATCTCACAGATTTGCACAGATTTATTTTCTTGATTCTCTGGCGAAATATTCGTGCGATTCGTGCGATTCGTGGTTCATTACATGCTCATTTCTCGCCATGGCATAACTCAAAACTTTGCGGATTCTGACATATTTCGGGTTTAAAAGTTTGCGGATTCTGACATTTTCGGCAAAAAGTGTTGCAAACATCATCAAACTCTACGACGCCGACTTCTACGAACTGGACCCCTCGGGCAAGACCTCGATGCTCTTCCACGCCATACCTGCCCAACTCAACACTCAGGCCACGCGCTATCAGGTGGGCAGCGTGATAGAGGGCGGACGCACCGAACGGCTGACCCTGCCCCTCTCCATCCTGAGGGAATCGATGACGACCAACGTCGCCTACCACTCCAACGACCCAAGCGCCGGACTGGCCATGCACATCAATCCCAACTGCTTCAAGCTCTTCTGCGGAGATACGGGGCTCTTTGTCACCCTGGCCTTCTGGCAACACGACTCTATCGACCGCTTCGTGCAGAAATACTCCTCACGCATCCAGCAGACTTATCTCGTCTACAGCAAAGACCTGCGCAAAGAAGGCGCTCTGAAATGCGTGCCAATGTATATGACTCCGTTACTATAGAAAACACGTGCCGTTTTCGGACTTTCGCCCACAGATCTCACTGATTTTCAAAGATCTACGTTCTTGATTCTTTGACGGAATTTTAAGGCTGAACTTTTGTCCGGTTGGCCTCCGTGAGTGGGTGGAAATACAAATATGCCTTGTGAAGTGCTAATTTTCGTTTTAAATTAAAAATTGTCGCCAAAAGATTTGGAAGTGTCGCAGAAATGCATTATCTTTGCACTCCATTTTCGTCATGCGGACCGCTCCTGGCTACAAGCCTGGCGATGAATGGAAATTTTACAAACAATTTAATAACAACAAATTATGGAAGAAGCAGCATTCTCCCCTGACAAAAAACCGGCAGCAAAGCCTGCCTTCGAAGCGACATCGTCCGAAGAAAAACAACCCGAAGCAGCCTCTACAGGCTCCGTTCCGTCACCCGATGAGCAGGAACCTGCCGAGACATGTACCTACAACCCCCTGCTCGACATCGCCCAAAATCTGGAGTTGCTCGGCAACCTGGAGCGCATGGAGGCTTATTGCGACGCTTTGGGCTATGCCCAGACGAAACATCAGCTGGTCGTCGAAGCACGTGAGTTTATCATGCCCCACATCAGAGCCCTGCGCATCGAACGAGATCAGAAGAAGGCTGCCAGCGAAACCAAGACCAGCCCCAAGCGACCCGAGACTACAGACGAGGACTGCCTGCCGGAGGTCTTTTCTTCCCCCCGTGCCCTGCGCCTCTTTAGTGCCCTTCAAGACATCGGCGTGCTTGACAAGGACTTCCAGCCGGTCGACCTCTCATGGACGCAACGGGGCTACCTTGCCCAGGCCATCATCCACGAACTCAACATCTCTGCCGGTTGGGCCGCGATGGCGCGTCTGTGGAATTGCTTTAGCGAAACCTTGCGCAGCAGCTACAACAAAGCACTTGACGTCACAAGGATTTCCGACTTCGAAGAGCGCATACACGCGGCTATCAAAACATCTTTATAAAAACTATGCTCCCCAATCACACGGGGAGCTTTTTTTGTCCCCACTCTCCCCCTTTACACCACCGGCATCCCCGGCCTTCGTCCGCTTTCGGCTTTCTCTCTCCATTTCCGGTGTTTTCTGACACTTTTTGCGCCTTTTCCCGGTTTTTCGAAATCTGCACTTTTCCCAAAATCCTACTCTCACGCATCTCTACACCTGGTACGGGTCACACCCGTACCGGTACGGTCGTACCAGGTACGTACCAGGTAAGTGTCGAAATCTCTCCCTATCTTTGCACCCAGTTAAGCCGGCCGGCAGAAACTACAAGTTATTAATCTCTAAAAACAAACAAAATGAATATTACAATTCAGATTTCGGACGAAGTGTACAAGTCACTACTTTCAGGCAGCGCACGCGTGCCAGGCACCATCGCGCTCATCTCCCCCACGGAAGGCAACTTCAACGCATGGCGCCCGCGCTCCCCGCACACGGACCCGCGCATGTACATCAGACTCCCTCACGGACGCGCCAGCATCGGCCAGAACAATGTGCGCCTCTCGCTCTGTGTCGACCTCTGCGAATCTCTCGCACAAAGCCCCGGTGCCACCCTCGTCAGCGAAAGCGTACGCGCCAGTGCCTTCGTCGAACGCTCTCTGTCGTGAGAGTCTAACGAACACGATTTCACGGGCGTGATGTTTTAACCACGAACATTTTCGTAAGCCAAATGAGCAGAACCAAGCTTGCTTGA
>CAVIJD010000077.1:0-2229 GCA_963643165.1 bacterium
TAAATACATCCAGACTTGTGGAACTTGTGTTATTATATGTAATAGGTGTCTTCTTCCCACTCAGTCCTCTCTACTTGTTTAGCCATCCCTTTTCGTTTAGCCATCTCTTTCCACTTAGTCCTCTCTTTCCACTCAGCCCTCTCTACTTGTTTAGCCCTCTCTTTCCACTCAGCCCTCTCTACTTCCTCTCTAAAGTCTGCGATACCTGACATTTTGTCAAAGAAAACGTACATTTTGTTCATATTTTCGGTCTTTTCTGACAAAAAGTTTGTGCTTGTCCGCTTTGGCACGGCCGAAACCGCTTTGGCACGGGAGTTGTTTAGAAGAGGGTGCAATCGAACGAAAGCAACATTGCAGAAACAAGAATGTTAAACAACTAAAGATAGGAGGTAAAGATTATGTTACCAGTTATTGCAAGATTCAATGATTCGAATTGGTTCCCGACAGTGTTCAACCATTTCTTTGATGACGACGATGTTTGGGTTACAGCTCCAAGGCACAGCAATGTAACTGCTCCTGCAGTCAACGTCCTGGAGAGTGAGAAAGAATATAAAGTTGAGGTTGCCGCTCCTGGCATGACGAAGGACGATTTCAGCATCAGGGTTGACAATGACAACAATCTGGTTATCTCGCTTGAGAAGAAAACCGAGACCGGTGAGAAAGCCGAGAAAGAAGCAAGGAAAGAAGGACGCTATCTGCGTCGCGAGTTCTCTTACTCCAAGTATCAGCAGACCTTCAGCCTGCCTGAAGAGATTCAGAAAGACAAGATTTCGGCCAAGATGGCTGATGGTGTTTTGACCATCTGCATCCCGAAGACGGAGCCCGCACCTAAGGTCGACACATCTCGGACTATCGAGATCAAGTAACCGATATCATCACATAGGAAAAGTGGACCGGAGATCAGTCGCAAGACTGACCTCCGGTTTTTTGTGTTGTATTGGAGAGTGGTATCGGACTGCAAATAGACAGAGAGTGACTGACGCGTAAAACGACAACGAAGTTACGGATATTTCCCCGTAAAGTTAAGTTTTTTGGCAGATAAGTCGTAGTTTTGTCGATGATTATTTGCAATCTATCAAAGAATTCGCCATATTTGCGTTGTCTTTTGGCTGCGATATGGACAAAACAGGGCACGACAGGACAGGAATTCGGCTGTTGCCCGTTCGGAACAATGAGGCCAGAAGCGTACTGATAAACATATAGACAGCATTATGAAAGGGAAAATTGCATTGATAACCGGTGCGACTAGCGGCATCGGAGAGGGCTGTGCCAAAAGGTTTGCCCAGGGTGGATATGACGTCATCCTCACGGGCCGTAATGCAGCCAAGTTGGCCGAACTGAAGTCTCTTCTTTCGGCCGACGGCACGGAGGTACTGACACTTTGCTTCGACGTGCGCAACCGAGAGGCAGCCCGGCAGGCCGTGGAGTCAATGCCGGAGCAGTGGCAGAATATCGATGTGCTAATCAACAACGCCGGTCTGGCACGCGGTCTGGAGGCTGAGTATGAAGGCAGCTTCGATGACTGGGACGAGATGATAGACACCAACGTCAAGGGGCTGCTGACGATGACGCGGCTGATTGTGCCCGGCATGGTGCATCGCAATCATGGCCATGTGATCAATATCGGATCGGTGGCAGGAGATGCGGCCTATGCCGGCGGCAATGTGTATTGTGCCACCAAGTCGGCGGTCAAAGCCCTGAGCGATGGCTTGCGCATAGACCTGGCACACACTTGCGTGAAGGTGACCAACATCAAACCCGGACTGGTGGAAACGCACTTTTCGAACGTGCGCTTCCATGGCGACGATGCCCGTGCAGACAAAGTGTATGAGGGCATTACGCCGCTCAATGGCGATGACATTGCCGATGTGGTCTACTATGCCGCTTCTGCCCCTGCTCATGTGCAGATAGCAGAGGTGCTGGTTCTTGCCACACATCAGGCCAATGGAACGGTGATTTTCCGCCAAAAATAACCGCCTAACCGGGTGAATGTAGGCTTTTGCAGCCCAACTGGAATTTTTATGCAGCCCAACTGGATTTTTTTTGCGCGCCAACTGGGATGCGGATTTTCCCAACGTGGAGTGCCACTGCCCTTTAATGGTCTAGTTACATTGGTGTTGATGTATATTTCCTTATAGGATTTATTGGAAATCGCAGTGTAAAAGACAAACGCCACAATAACATTATGAAGATATTACTGATAAACGGAAGCCCGAAACGTGAGGGCAA
>CAVIJD010000078.1:0-2177 GCA_963643165.1 bacterium
GGGAGCGCATCCAGGCCAAACAAGGAGGCTTCACACTGGAATACGACGACATTGCCTTCTATACATTCGCCATCCTTGTGGGCAGCGGTATCAACGCCGCTCTTGTGCAGTGGATTTGCGGGGTGTAGGGCATATAAAAAAAGAAGCCCATCCTCACGGACAGGCATTCGTTGGAACATTTTAATACTTTTGAGGTCAAGGCGACCTCACATTTGACGCTTGCAAATTTAATACTTTGCCGTCACGCATCCAAACTTCCAACCGATTATTTCACTTTCCGGCCCGTATCAATTCTGAGTATTGATTTCCAATTCTCAATATTATGTCCCGATGTTTCACGCACGATTTCTTACCTTTGCGATGTGGGAAAACCGGAAGGACGACGCATAGAGCAATCGTAGAACAACCATAGAGGACGCATAGAAGACGCTCGCACCGCGAAAACGCACCTGCGCCAGCCACGAAACGGCAAAATGTTTCACACCGTTGCTCTCGCCACTCCGACCGGTTCCCGCACAGTGATTTTATTGTTTAACTATCAAAACTTTCAGATTTATGGCAAAGGTTACATTCACCGCCGATGTACAGTCAATCAGTGGAAAACTCTGCTCGAAAGAGGGCGTAATCTACTCAGTAAACAAACGCACAGGCAAGACCTACCGTTCCGACCGCCACACCGCCACCGATCCCAACACGGAGCAGCAGCAGGCGTTGCGCCAGTCGTTCAAGCAGAAGGCCCAACTCGCCTCCGCATGGTGGAAGGTCAACAAACCCGCCAAGGAGGGCACCCTCGGCACGGACGCCTATCAGCAGGTCATCAAAGCCTACAAGCAGCAGACCCGGATAGGCAACCCCTACTCCTACCTGCGCTCGCTCGTCACCAACGACCTCAAGGTCGTCCTCGGCGGCAAGGACCTCACGGGCGGCACCACCGCCGGCAGCGGATCATCCTCCGGCACGCAGCCCGACAGCGGAGAGCAGGAAGGCTAACCGCTGACAGACACGGAATCTTCAAGAACTACGAATTGCACGAATTGCGCGAATGTTTCTTTTGAACTACAGACAGCACAGACTGCACGGAAAAGTTCAACATCGAAAGACACGAAACTGACGAAAACTCTTTTGTATTGAACTACAGATTGCACGGATAACACGGATATTCCCTACATTCCGACATATCTGTATAATCCGTAAAATCTGTTGGCAAAAACGTCCTAAGCCCTTCCGCAGTTTACTTTCGTACAATTTGTGCAATTCGTGGTTTTATTTATATTCGTGCAATTCGTGGTTCTACTCGCCCATCAGCACCACGCCCACCTTCACGCGTCCGCCGCAATGAGGGCAGAAGGCCGTGGTGCTGACGGTCTGTTGCGAAGTGGCGGCGGCAGGAGCCTCGTCCGTTGCTGACGAGAACAGGTCGGAGGAGGCAGGCGACGTTGCCTGCATCGCATCCCCATCCGAAGGGAACAAATCGGTAATCTTCACGCCCAGCGCATCGGCAATCTCATAGAGGTTGCTCAGGCTCGGATTGCCGTTCAGTCGTGCCGATATGGAGTTCTTGTTGAGCAGACGGTTGCCCGACTGGTCGGCAATCCTCTGCGCCAAGTCAGCCAAGATAATGCCCTGACTGGCCATAATGCTCTGTATCTTGCTCTTGATGCCCTTCGCTACCATAGGGCTTTCTTTCTCTTTTGCCATAATATTATAATGTATTGATAGTATTTGTTCTGACTGCAAAGGTATGAATATATTTTGATATATAACACACATACCAAAGTATTTTTGCGCAAAACAACAAGAAATATCCAATTTTGTTTGACTGAAAGAAAAACTTGTCTTACTTTCTGCGCAGCTGGTGCGGAAAGAATCACCACCACCATCTTCCTATTCGCTACGACTATATTCATTGCATCCGTCAATATTGAGCAGGTCCGTGAAGAAATACTCCGTATAACATCCATTTGAATGCAGTCTGTTGTAAAATACTGCATTCAAATGCTTTCTTTTGTTTATTTTTGCACCCTAATACGTAGTTATTAAGAGGTATAAATGTATGTATATCAACCTTTTAATAACTTTTCTTCTCCCCTTTCGTTTTCGGGCGCAGGCACCCTTGTATATTGTAACTTGTTGATATGTAGTCAGAAAAACGATTTCAAACAAGCCCTTCCCGACGA
>CAVIJD010000079.1:0-2094 GCA_963643165.1 bacterium
AGTGCAGCCACCACAGCCATTCAGGAAGCCGCAGGCGAGGCAAAGGTGTTGCTCACGCAGAAGGTGGGCGATGCAGTGGTAAAGGCTGTTTCGTCACAAACCGCCACGACCACCGCCACGGAGCAGTCTGCTGCTGTTACGGATGTGAACACTGAGGTGGCGAAGACGCAGGCCAATGTCGGTCTCGGCATCGCCAGCGGATCGGCAAAGACTATCGGCCAGTTAGGTTGGTGGGGTATCCCGCTTATCGCGGTCATATCCGCCACGTTGAGCGCTCTCCTTGGTTTTGCCATGAGCAAGGTGTCTTCACTGTTTGGTGGCGGAAGCAGTAGCGATTCCACGTCCAACACTAAACTGGTGTCCGGCATGCTTACCTACGACAGCGGAAACGTGCAAGACCTCAAACCATTCGTCGCTAACGACGGCAGCATCTACTGGGCGGCGGAAGGCAACATGCCGAGCAGTGGCGCAAGCCTTATCACTTCGCCCACTGCGACATCTATCAACGGTCGCCCCTCTCTCGTAGCCGAGAACGGCCCGGAGTTGGTGATTGGCCGCGAGACCACCAAAGCTATGATGATGAACAACCCATCACTGCTCAAGGCGCTCGTCAACTACGACGCCAACTATTCCGGCAGACGTGTCTACGACACTGGCAACATTGCCGCAACCCTATCCGGACTGTCCGTGAGCGGTGGCGCAAGCGATGCCGCTCTCAACAATGCCGCAGCCGCCAATGCCGCTCTCGTGCAAGTGGCCAGTCTGCTTCTCCAGCGCCTACAAGAGCCTATCAACGCCAATGTCAACATGTATGGCACCAACGGTCTCTATGAGCGCATGCAGCAAGCCAATCAATTCATGAAGGGCAAGCGCTGACACAAGCGCAGACACAAGCACTACCGCAAGCGTTATCGTAAGCAACGAAATAAAAAAGGCTACGTACTACTTCTCATTTATATTTCAAGAACTCTTGAAGGCTATCCCGTTGCGAAACGCGATAGCCTTTTCTTTCTGCAAGCCCATAATGGCCTTCACAAAGTCTATAATGTCCTACTCCGGAGTCCGAAACTGCCGACCAAAAGTCCAAAACCGAACTTTCGTCTAACTTGCTAATATTCTGAACTTTACATAACTCTTTTACCTTAAAAGTCCAAAAATCCGCCAATTCTTGCTATACCTATATATATATTCCGACCATTTTATTTCTACCCTAAAATCAAAATCCCCTAACCTCTACGATATAGTTGGTTGCACCAACGGCTATGCCGTAAATTATTGATAATGTGCTGTTTATGTAGTTTGAAAAAAGCAGCGAGACAGCGTAAAAATGTGCATTTTGAACGCTTTTAATACATATATTCTTCATTTATTGTTGTCTTTACGCTCATATATTTTTAATAAAAAATTAAATTTTTAGACTTTATATAGGTAATACGTTGAAAATCAGCGCAGGTAAGTCGGAACAGGGGTAGGACAAAAGGCGGACAATGGGTGGACCGGGTATGGACTTTAGGGCAAAGTTTTGGACTTCAGTTTGGTTTTTGAAAAATCATGATGGCGTGAGTTTGGACTTTTCCGACTGTTTTGAACTTTTCGTTCTGGCAAAAGTTCATTTTTGGACTTTTACTGTCGGTCAACCACTCTAAGAATTTGCGTAAAGTATAATAAATCTTAAAATTAGCGCATAAACGACCCTAAGAATTGGTTATATCAATTATAATAATTAAATTTGCAACACTAAGAATTGAACTGACATGTTTGACGAATTGTGTTCCATATATGCAGATGCGCTCGACAACGTAGGTCGCTACGTTGACCGGGAGACTGGCGAGTGCGTTCAGCAGATGTCCGTGCGCGACTTCTGCCTCACCGACAGGTGGAAGCCCTACGTGCAGCACCTTCGTGCCATGCGTCAGCAATATGGCGACAAGGCGAAGAAGATGGACGAATATGTGAACACCAAGAAACAACTGCCAGGGGCTACGCTGAGTGGCTTGTTTGGCATCTGGCCGGACGAATGCACCCGTAGAGACGGGACGAAGTTCACGGCCAATGTGAGCCGTCGTGAGACGCACTTGCAGAAACACACTGGAT
>CAVIJD010000080.1:0-2058 GCA_963643165.1 bacterium
AACAAAATGAAAGGCATGGGCTTCAGCGTGAGATGCGTAAAAAGAGCAAATTAAAGAATCGAAATCTAAGACTTAAGATTTAGAATCCAAGAGGAAAGAAGATTGTCATTGTCTTCTTTCCTCTTTTTTATGGCAAAAGACCAGCTAAAACTTGAGACTCTTTCACCCTACGCACAATCCTCGGGCTAACTTATGATAGAAGATGACGTTGACTTTCGAAACGCTCATACGTTCACAAGTCTTAAGTCTTTATTTTCCCTTGTTAATTTTTCAAAACAAATTCCAAAGAAAAGGCAAAAAAACTACTTTTGCGCGACTTTTTCCGATGCTATTGTCAAGCAGCATTTACTATAGTTAAATAACAAACACTCAACAGTATGAATCATCTAAAAAACACATTTTGCAGTCATCTTGCGATCTGTTTTATCACATTACTTTCCATAAGCAGTCTTCGGGCCCAGGTTTTTGTTGACGAGACGCAGATGTTCCCCAACACCACAGAGAACACCATCACGACCACGTGGACGGTACCAGCTGGGGTCAGTTCGGTAGTCATCGAATGTTGGGGTGGCGGCGGCAGCGGCGCTCGGATAAGTTCAGGGGCGAACTGCGGCGGCTGTGGCGGTGGTGGCGGCGCGTACGCCCGCTCCATTGTCAACGTCAGCATGGGCGACGTGTTCACCATTGAGGTGGGAGCCGGCGGCAGGTCCACAGAACGCTGGTGGAGCAAAGGTCACGAAAGCCGCGTCAGCATCAATGGCGTGTCCACGGTGATGGCCGTAGGCGGCTCAAGTGCAGGACCGAACGTCACCAGCGCCATCGTCAAAGGTGGGCAGGCAAGCAGTTGCCTCGGCGACGTCACCGTCAGCGGTGGCGACGGAGGCGTGGGCTGCAGCGGCAACGATTCGGGATCGGGCGGCGGCGGTGCAGCCGGCGGCATCAACGGACGCGGCGGCGACGGCAATCGTGGCTATATCGACCAAGGCGGCTCAGGCGGCAATTCCACCAGCACATTGAGCGGCAACGGCGCCGACGGGGTCACCTCCTTCTGCACACTCGTCACTGACATCTGTGTCGGAAATGACGGCAACAACGGCCAAAATTACGGCGGCGGCGGCAGTGGCGCCACGGGCAATGGCTTAGACAGCCATAACGGCGGCGCGGGCGGCGGCGGTCTCGTGCGACTCACCTACGTCAACGTCTGCCGCAGCGTCACCCCAGGTGCCATCTCCGCAGAAACCTGGAACTGCTCCGCCGCCGACACAACAGTGCTGATCAAAAACACAGAGGACGCATTGCCCGCCGGCGGCACCTACTCGTGGATTAAAGACTCTACGGTCATCGAAGACTCTAATCGTATGGACCTCTCAACCTCCACGTCCGGGAAATTCAAACGCGGCTACGCATACCAGAACTGCCCTGTCAAATATACCGACAGCGTAGTCGTGAAACACCCCGCGACCATCAACCCCGGCTTGATTCTCTACACGGAAAACCCTCTCAACATTTGCGAGGGCAAGGTGGCCAGTGTCATCGTCAAAGCCTCCCCGGACGACGACTGCGGGACGGTCTATTGGCAGAAAAAGTCCGCCGGCAGCGACTGGACCGACATCGCAACCGGCATCACGTTCTCTGAACATATACCCAACATTTCCGAAGACATCCAGTACCGCTACCTGATTGCCCCAGGCACCAACTGCCTCTTTGCCTCCAAAAACATTTTCAATGTACATACTTTGGCAACCCCCATCGTCTCCCTGGACTATGTCCCTCATACATGCCCCGTGGAGTCTTTCCAGGTCACTGCCGACGTGCAAAACACCACCTCTCCCATTTACGAATGGTCGTGCCCCCGCGGAATTTCATCTTCTGTTGATAACGTATTAACAGTCACCGGCTTAACCTGCAACACCAAATACTCTTATAGCCTCAAGGTTACGGATGCCATAACGGGCTGTCATGCTATGCAAGTGAGCTCTTACACCACCTCCGCAGGCGCCGCCCCTGAGTCTTCCTACTTCACCGCTCTCAGCAACACGGAAACCGTCAACGCCATCC
>CAVIJD010000081.1:0-2016 GCA_963643165.1 bacterium
AGTGCAGCCACCACAGCCATTCAGGAAGCCGCAGGCGAGGCAAAGGTGTTGCTCAATGAGAAAGTAGGCGACGCAGTGGTAAAGGCAGTCGGCACACAAACCCAGCAGACCACACAGCAGGAGCAGACAGCAGCGCAGACATCCGTCAACACTGAAGCGTCGAAGACAACGGCAGACATCAATCTCGGTATCGCCAGTGGTGCAGCCAAGACCATCGGCAAGTTAGGATGGTGGGGTATTCCTCTCATTGCAGCCATCTCAGCCACATTGAACGCACTCCTGGGTTTCGCCATGAGTTCTGTCTCTAAACTATTCGGAGGCGGTACATCTACCGACACCAATAAGAACACCAAGTTGGTGTCCGGCATGCTCACCTACGACAGCGGAAACGTGCAAGACCTCAAACCATTTGTCGCTAACGACGGCAGTATCTATTGGGCAACCGAAGGCAACATACCGAGCAGTGGCGCAAGCCTTATCACTTCGCCCACTGCCACATCTATCAACGGTCGCCCGTCTCTCGTAGCCGAGAACGGTCCGGAGTTGGTGATTGGCCGCGAGACCACGAAAGCCATGATGATGAACAACCCGTCACTCCTGAAGGCACTCGTCAACTACGATGCAAACTATTCCGGCAGACGTGCCTACGACACTGGCAACATTGCCGAAGCTCTCGGCACACTGACAGCAAGCGGTTCATCTGCCAACGACGTGATTGCAGCCAGCACAGCAAGCAACCTCGCCCTCATGCAGGCAGTGACCACACTCCTCACCCGCCTGGAGCAACCTATCAAGGCAGAGATGAACATGTATGGCACAAACGGCGCATACGAGCGCATGAAACAAGCCGAGCAGTTCATGAAGGGCAAGCATTAAGCACATTGTACTACATTTATATATACACAAAGATTTACTCTGTTTCATGGAAATCTTTCGGGCCGTTCCGTCGTGAGACGCGACGGCCCTTCTTCATTTTTGGCACTGGCGGCCACAAAAGTGCCAAAAATGTCATTTTCATAACTCGCTTATATTTTGGCATTTACACACCATTTGCCCTCGAAAGTGCCAAAAATGCACCAAAACCTCTATATTCTATATATATTTTCCGACCATTTTATTTCTCCCCTAAAAGCAAATTCCCCGAACCTCTTCTTTATAGTTGGTAGCATCAACGGCATAGCCGTAACATATTGACAATAAGGAATATACATTCAGTGAAAATAAAGGCAACGATTTGCGAGATGGCTGAAAAATACAGTATTTTACTTATATATTTCTTCTTTTTGTTGTTTTTATGCTCGTATAATTTTATAAAAAACATAATTTTTTTGGCACTGAATAAAGTAAAGTATTGGAAATCAAAAGGAAAAACGAAAAATCATGTTGGCAATGGGATAGCATTAAGGGGACACCGGCATGGCACTGAAGGACTATTTTTGGCACTGACGATGATTGACCGAAAATCATTCCGACTCTTTTTTGGCACTGGCGACACGTTTTTGGCACTTTTGTGGCCTGCGGTGCCAAAAATGGCAACGGACCGGAAAAGAACATGTAAAAATGGGTAAAACATTCTTAAAGTCATAACAAATATTAAAAATACAACAATATCAATATTAAAAGTTGCACGAACCAATTTTAATAATTACTTTTGCAATCGTTAGAATTGAACTGATATGTTTGACGAGATTTGTTCCATCTATGCCGATGCTCTCGACAACGTAGGTCGCTACGTTGACCTGGAGACTGGCGAGTGCATCCAGCAGATGTCTATTCGTGAGTTTTGCCTTACGGACAGATGGAAGCCTTATGTAGAGCATCTTCGTGATCTGCGCCAACAATATGGCGACAAGGCGAAGAAGATGGACGAATACGTTAATACAAAAAAGATGTTGCCCGGAGCTACATTGAGTGGATTGTTTGGCATCTGGCCTGATGAATGCACCCGTAGAGACGGAACAAAGTTCACGGCCAATGTGAGCCGTCGTGAGACGCACTTGCAGAAACACACTGGAT